>JAEZMB010000051.1 GCA_023435825.1 Pseudomonadota bacterium
GATCATCCCCCCGGCGGGGTCCAGGGGGGTAGTCCCCCTGGCGGAGAGGTCAGGAGAGGCGGAGCCTCTCCTCGTGTCGCGTCCACGAAAAGCGCATAAGGCATTTCGTTGGCAGCATACTAAAAACCATGAGTTTTTCTTAAAAAATACTCTCGTATTTTTTAAGGGGCGCTACACTAACCGCCGAACTGGCTGGGTTCGAGGTGTTCGATGGCCAGGCCTTTTTCCACGCCGACGATGCGTTCGGCCAGGTAGGCCGGGGTCTGGGGTTCCAGGTGCATTTCGAAGGTCGTGGTGAACAGGTCCTCGAAGAGTTCCTGGATCTTGCCGTTGGTGGTGCACAGCCAGATGACCTGGTCGATGGTGTTCCAGACGATTTCAAAGACGGCGGGGATGGGCAGGGCGCGGGACATGAGCGAAAGTTTGACGCGCTCGGCGATTTCCTTTTTGCGGTCCTTGGAGACGAAGACCTTGCCTTCGTCCTTCATCTGTTCCTTTTCGTGGTCGATGGCCAGGCGCAGGTGTTTCTTGAACACGGCCGGGGAGATGCGCCGGGTGTCCAGGCGCAGGGCGAAGGCCATGTAGTGGCCTTTTTCCGGCGGCGAGCCACGCCATTCGGTGTCGAGGTAGTCCTCGAAGGAGGTCCAGCCGAAGGAGCGTTCGTCGGCGGTGTTGTCGATGTCCACGAAGGCGTATTTCTTGAGCCGGTCCGGCGCTTCGCGCAGGGCCTGCTTGTTCACTTCGCCCACGATGCGGTAGCGGGTGAACCCGCCGCTGGCGGCTAAAAGTCCCAAGGCGTCCTCCTTTTCGCGCCGCTTGGCCGGCGCGTCCTGGCGATGGGGTCCGGCAAGCTCATAGATCAATTCGCGGCGTCGCGCCAGGGGCGGGGCCGGGGGCGTTTTAGGCCGGCGCGTCGGGCGGGGCAGGGCTCAGCCGAGGACAGCGCGTCGGGCGGGGCTGGGGACAGTCGGGGACGGCGTGTCGGGCGGCACGGGGCGCTGGCGGGGACGGAGAAACGGTTGGCATGGTAACGGCTTGGCCGATTTTGCCTTGGCCCGCCCTATGCAAGGGGAAAGGGAAACGGAGGTGTCGACCATGGCCGTGTGGAACGTCAACCATAGCGACGGCAAGATGCGGTTCGGCTCGTACACCCGCAAGGCCACGACGCCCTCCGGGTGCAACGAGCCCTTCAAGAACGCTTACTGGTGTCCCAAGCGCAAGTGGTTTTCCAAGGAACCGTGCCCTTTCAGCAATCGTTTCGAGTGCATGAGCTTCGCCCGGCTGTGCGGCGGGGTGTAGCGCAAAAAGGACCGCCGCGCCGATTGGGGGCGCGGCCAACCAGCCGACACGCGGCCGGAACTGCCCGAGAGCGGGGCGTTCCGGCCGTTTTTTTCATGCCCGGGGTCCAGGACGCGGGGGAAACGGGGATGGGGAACGTATAAAAGTGTCGGACTCGTGGCAAAATTGTCGGATGGGGCCACGTTTTCGCGGGAAACCGACGCGAGGCCAGGCCTAGTCCCTGGCCGGGGGAGGGCGATATGGCGCTAGAAAACGACGCATCGGGCCGGCGCGGCCAGGACGCCTCCGGCGGCACGGCCATGGCCATGGCCGTGCTGCGGGCGGCCCATCAACTGTTGGACAGGCCGCTCGTTTTCGAGGACCGGCTGGCCCTGCGCATCATCGGGGAAACGCGGGCCGAACTGGTGCGGGCCGATCCCGGCCGCTACGACATCGGACCCTTGCGCGGGCTTCGTGTGTCGGCGGCCGTGCGCGCCCGGGCGGCGGACGACGCCTGGCGGGAAGCCAGGGCCGCCGGCGCGCGGCAATACGTGGTCCTCGGGGCCGGCCTGGACACGGCGGCCTGGCGGGAGGCCGGGACAGGCATCCGGTTTGTCGAGGTGGACCGGCCGGAAAGCCAGGCGTTCAAGGCCCGGCTGCTGGCCGAGGCCGGGCTGGACGCCAGGGCGGCCGTGTTCGCGCCGGCCGATCTCGAAGCGACGCCCCTGGCCGCGATACTGGCCGGGACGGGCCTTGACGCCGCCGCGCCGACATTTTTCACGCTCCTGGGGGCAACCATGTATCTGGAACTGCCGACCATCCGGTCGATCCTCGGGGCCATTGCCTCCCTGGCCGGCGGGGCGGTGGTGGTTTTCGATTATGCCGTCGATCCAGTCGGCCTGAGCGACAGGGAGCGGGCTGGCCGGGAGGCCGTGGCCGCCCGGGCGGCGGCCCGGGGGGAACCCTGGAAAACGGCGTTTTTGCCGCAGGAACTGGCGGCCATGCTCGGGGCTCTCGGCTTCTCAGCGGTCCAGGACCTCGGCCCCGGGGAGCTTCACCAGCGCTATCTGGCCGGGCGCACGGACGGGTTGCGCAAAAGCGGCGTCAGCCGCATCGCCATTGCCGGGACCTGGCCGGCGATTTCTGACAAAATCGAAGGTTGGCCTTCTCCGGTCTGACCGATATACTTTCCGGATGTAACTTTTTGGGCTTCGGCCGCGACGTGCCGATGCAACGCCAGGGACGGCCGGTTTGGCTGCGGGCAAGCACGCAAGGACAAGGACTCTCCGTGATGACGACGAAGCAGGATGGCAAGCGGTCGCTGAAAACGCTGCGTTGGCTGGCGCTCGGGCTGGCCGTGGCGGTGGGCATTGGTTTGGGCTGGCGGGAATACGGCGAGTGCCTGGCCCAGCCGGGCGGGCCGCCTCCGGGCGGACCTGCCGGCATGGGGCCGCAAGTCGTCTCGGTGACCACCGCGCCGGCCCGGGTCGGCACGGCGGCGGTGACGCTGTCCGGCATCGGCACGGTAACGCCCTTGCGCACGGTGACGGTCAAGAGCCGGGTGGACGGCGAACTCCTGGAAGTGCTCTTCGAGGAAGGCCAGCTGGTCAAGGAAGGCCAGCTCATCGCCCGCATCGATCCGCGCTCCTTTGTCGCCCAGCTCGACCAGTACCAGGGGCAGCTGGCCAAGGACACCGCACTGCTGGAAAACGCCAAGGCCGACCTCACGCGCTATGACAACCTCTCGAAAAAGGACATGGTGGCCGGCCAGACCCGGGACACCCAGGCCTCGCTGGTGCGCCAGTACGAAGCGGCCATCCGCACGGACAAGGGGCTCATCGACAACGCCAAGCTGCAGATCGAATACAGCCGCATCACCGCGCCGGTGACCGGCCGGGTGGGGCTGCGCAAGGTCGACGCCGGCAACATGATCAAGGCGGCCGACTCCACCGGGCTTTGCGTCATCACCCAGGTGTCGCCCATCAGCGTGCTGTTCACGCTGCCCGAGGACCAACTGCCCCAGGTGGCCGCGCGGCTTCGGGCCGGCGAGAAGCTGCCGGTCACGGCCTATGACCGCACTATGACCAAGGCCCTGGCCAAGGGAACGCTCGCCACCCTGGACAACCAGATCGACACCGCCACCGGCACGGTCAAGCTGCGGGCGATCTTCGACAACGCCGACGAGGCGCTTTTCCCCAACCAGTTCGTCAATGCCGAGCTGTTGCTGGAAAATCGCGACGGCGTGCTCCTGGTGCCGGCGGCGGCGGTGCAGCGCGGCCCCAAGGGAGCCCGGGCCTATGTGGTCGACGCGTCCGGCGTGGCCGCCTCGCGCCCGGTGACCGTGGGGCTGGCCGTGGGCCAGGACGTGGTCATCGAGTCGGGGCTCAAAGCCGGCGAGGTGGTGGTGGTCGAGGGGGCCGACCGGCTGCGCGACGGGTCCAAGGTCGAGGCCCGCAACCAGGGCGGAGCCCCGGCCAAGCCATGAACCTGTCGCGCCCTTTTATCCTGCGGCCCGTGGCCACCACGCTCATCATGGTCGCGGTGGTGCTGGCCGGCCTGACGGCCTATTTCCAGCTCCCGGTCTCGGCCCTGCCCCAAGTGGACTATCCCACCATCCAGGTGCGGACGTTTTATCCCGGGGCCAGCCCCGACGTCATGGCCTCGGCCGTGACCGCGCCCCTGGAGCGCCAGTTCGGCCAGATGCCGGGCCTGACCGAGATGACGTCCACGAGTTCGCCCGGGGCCTCGGTCGTCACCCTGCAATTCGCCCTGAGCCTGAGCCTCGACGTGGCCGAGCAGGAAGTCCAGGCGGCCATCAACACGGCCACCAGCCTGCTGCCGGCCGACCTGCCCACCCCCCCGGTCTACAGCAAGGTCAACCCGGCCGACGCGCCCATCATGTCCCTGGCCCTGACCTCCGAAGCCATGGAGCTGACGGCGGTGCAGGACCTGGCCGACACGCGGCTGGCCCAGAAGATCTCCCAGCTTTCCGGCGTGGGCTTGGTCAGCGTGGCCGGCGGCCAGCGGCCGGCCGTGCGCGTGGAGGTCAATCCCACGGCCCTGGCCGCCTACGGCATCGCCGTGGAGGACGTGCGGGCGGCCATCGCCGCGGCCAACGTCAACAAGGCCAAGGGCGGCTTCGACGGGCCGCGCCAGTCGTCGATTCTGGAAACCAACGACCAGCTCTTAACGGCCGACGAATACAAGCCGCTCATCGTCAGCTACCGCGACGGCCGGCCGGTGCGCCTGTCCGACGTGGCCGCCATCCGCACCGGCCCCGAGGACGTGCGCCAGGCCGCCTGGGTCAACGGCAAGCCGGCCATCGTGCTCAACATCCAGCGCCAGCCCGGGGCCAACGTCATCGCCGTGGTGGACCGGGTCAAGGCCATCCTGCCCCAGTTGCGCGCGGCCCTGCCGGCCGCCGTGGATCTGTCCGTGCTGACCGACCGCACCGTCACCATCCGGGCCTCCATCGACGACGTGCAGATCGAGCTGCTGTTGGCCGTGGTCCTGGTCGTCGGCGTCATCTACCTCTTTCTCCACGACGTGCCGGCCACGCTCATTCCGGGCACGGCCGTGCCCTTGTCGCTTATCGGCACCTTTGGCGTCATGTATCTCTTGGGCTATGGGCTGAACAACCTGACGCTCATGGCGCTGACCATCGCCACCGGCTTCGTGGTGGATGACGCCATCGTCATGATCGAAAACGTGGCCCGCCATGTGGAGGACGGCACCCCGCCCTTGCAGGCGGCGCTTAACGGCGCGGGGCAGATCGGCTTCACCATCCTGTCGCTGACCGTTTCGCTGGTGGCGGTGCTCATTCCGCTGCTGTTCATGGGCGACGTGGTGGGGCGGCTTTTCCGCGAATTCGCCGTGACCCTGGGCGTGGCCATCCTGCTTTCGGCCGTGGTGTCGCTCACGCTTACGCCCATGCTGTGCGCCCGGCTTCTGGGCCGCTCGGGCCATTCCGGGGGCGGCCTGGTCGCCCGGACCTTTGGCGCGGCTTTCGGGGCCATGACGACCTTCTACGACCGCACGTTGGTGGTGGTCCTGCGCCATCAGGGCGCGACCTTGCTGGTGGCCCTGGGCACCGTGGTGGCCACGGTGTGGATGTACGCCGCCGTGCCCAAGGGCTTTTTCCCGGTCCAGGACACGGGCGGGCTGTCCGGGGTGTTCGAGGCCCCGGCCGCCGCCTCGTTTGCCGCCATGGGCGAGGGTCAAGCCGGGCTGTCGGAAATATTGGCGGCCGATCCGGCCGTGGCCTCCACCGCCATCTTTGTCGGCGTGGACGGCGTCAACCCCAGCCCCAACGTGGGCCGCATCGCCGTGGAACTCGTGCCCAAGGCGGCGCGCAAGGCCGACGCCGCCGGCGTGGCCCGGCGACTGGAAGAAAAAACACGGGCGCTGCCCGGGCTTACCGTGGCGCTTTCGCCCGTCCAGGACCTGTCCGTGGACGCCCGGGCCGGCCGGGCCCAGTACCAGTACGTGCTGGAAACCCCCAGCTCCCGCGACCTGGCCCTGTGGACGCCGCGCTTTGTCGAGGCGCTTGCCGCCCGGCCGGAAGTGCGCAACGTCTCCCACAACCTGGCCCTGGGGGGCAAACGCCTAAACGTCGTCATCGACCGGGTGGCCGCCGCCCGCTACGGCCTCACCCCCGAGGACGTCGACAACGCCCTCTACAGCGCCTTTGGCCAGCGCCAGATCTCGACCATGTTCACGGAACTGAGCCAATACCGGGTGGTGCTGGCCATGGACCCGGCCATGGCCACCGGTCCCGAGGCCCTGTCCCTGGTGCGGTTGCCGACCTCCGGCGGCGGCCAGGCGCCGCTGTCGGCCGTGGCCACGGTGACCGAGGGCGAAGCGCCGCTGGTGCGCAACCGCCAGTCCCAGTTCCCGGCCGCCACCGTCTCCTTCGACGCCGCGCCCGGGCATTCGCTTGGCGACGCCGTGGCCGCCGTGGCCGCCGTGTCGGCCCGGATCGGGATGCCGGCCAGCATTGCCGGCGATTTCACCGGCGCGGCCAAGGCCTTCGGGGAGTCGCTCAAAAACGAGCCCATCCTCATCCTGGCCGCCCTGATCACCGTCTACATCGTCCTTGGCGTCATGTACGAGAGCTTCATCCACCCGGTGACCATCCTGTCGACCCTGCCTTCGGCCGGGGTGGGCGCGGTGGGGGCCTTGTGGCTGTGCGGCGAGGATCTCGGCATCATGGCCGTCATCGGCATTATCCTGCTCATCGGCATCGTGAAGAAAAACGGCATCATGATGGTGGACTTCGCCCTGTCCGCCGAGCGCGAGCGGGGCCTGCCCCCGCGCGAGGCCATCTACGAAGCCTGTCTGCTGCGTTTTCGGCCCATCATGATGACCACCATGGCCGCACTTCTGGGCGCGTTGCCCCTGGCCCTGGGTTCGGGCGTGGGCAGCGAGCTGCGCCGGCCGCTGGGCATCGCCATCGTGGGCGGCCTTGTCGTCAGCCAGGCGCTGACCCTTTACACCACGCCCGTCATCTACCTCTTCTTCGAGCGTCTGGCCGGCCGCCGCGAGACGACCCCGCCCATGGCCGCCGGAGCCGGGGAAGCCGGAACCGTATGAACCTGCCGGAACTCTGCATCCGCCGCCCGGTCGGCACGGCCCTTCTCACCCTGGCCCTGATGCTGGCCGGGGCCATCGCCTTCAGGCTTCTGCCGGCCGCCGCCCTGCCCCAGGTGGATTTCCCCACCATCTCGGTCCAGGCCCAGTTGCCCGGAGCCGAGCCCGAGACCATGGCCACGTCCGTGGCCGCGCCCCTGGAGCGCCAGTTCGGCCGCATCGCCGGCATCACGGAAATGACCTCCACCAGCGGCCGGGGCTCGGCCCAGATCAACCTGCAGTTCGACCTGACCCGCGACATCAACGGCGCGGCCCGCGACGTCCAGGCCGCCATCGCCGCCGCCCGGGGAGACCTGCCCTCGACCCTGCGCCAGAATCCGACCTACCGCAAAATCAATCCGGCCGACGCGCCCATCATGGTCCTGGCGCTGACCTCGCCCACGGTGACGCGGGCGGCCATGTACGACGTGGCCTCCACCGTGCTCCAGCAGAAGCTCTCCCAGGTCGAGGGCGTGGGGCAGGTGTTCGTGGGCGGCGGAGCGCTGCCGGCCGTGCGGGTGAGCGTCGATCCGGCCAAGCTGGCCCAGCAGGGCCTGAGCCTGGAAAACGTGCGCGGGCTTATCGCCAAGACCACGGTCAACCGGCCCAAGGGACGGGTCGAGTCCGGCGGCACGGCCTACGAGATCGACGTCAACGACCAGCTCCACAAGGCGGTGGAGTACGAGCCGCTGATCCTGTCGTACAAAAACGGCGCGGCCGTGCGCCTGTCCGACGTGGCCAGCGTCACCGACTCGGTGGAGGACGTGCGCACCGCCGGGCTGGTGGGCGGCACGCCGGCCGTCATGATCATCGTCTTCCGCCAGCCCGGGGCCAACATCATCGAGACCGTGGACAACGTGCGGGCGCTTTTGCCCGAACTGACCGCCTCGCTGCCCGGCGACGTCAACATCTCCGTGGAGATGGACCGCAGCCCGCCCATCCGGGCCTCCCTGGCCGAGGTGGAATTCACGTTGGCCCTGTCCTGCCTGCTGGTCATCGCCGTGGTCTGGGTGTTTTTGGGCAGCTTGCGGGCCACGCTCATTCCGGCCGTGGCCACGGTGGCCTCCCTGGTCGGCACGTTCGCCGTCATGTATCTGCTGGATTATTCCCTGGACAACCTGTCGCTCATGGCGCTCACCATCGCCACCGGCTTTGTCGTGGACGACGCCATCGTGGTGGTGGAAAACGTGGCCCGCCACCGCGAGGGCGGCCTGGGG
Source organism: Pseudomonadota bacterium (assembly GCA_023435825.1). Lineage (GTDB taxonomy): Bacteria > Desulfobacterota > Desulfovibrionia > Desulfovibrionales > Desulfovibrionaceae > Solidesulfovibrio. The sequence goes on from JAEZMB010000051.1 coordinate 8,124, forward strand.
CCGGTGGCGGCGGCCGTGGCCGGCTCGCGCGAGGTGGCCTTCACCGTGGTCTCCATGAGCGTGTCGCTGGTGGCGGTGTTCATCCCCATCTTTTTCATGGGCGGCATGGTGGGCCGGCTTTTCCGGGAATTCGCCGCCGTGCTGTCCATCGCCATCATGCTGTCGCTGGTGCTGTCGCTGACGGCCACGCCCATGTTGTGCGCCGTGGTCTTCGGGCACGGAGCCGGGGCGGGCGGCCATGCCCCGCGCCGTCCCGGGCTTTTCGCCCGGGCCTTCGCCGCCCTGGCCCGGGGCTATGCCCGGGCCCTGGAAGCGGCGCTGGGGCATCCCAAAACCATGCTGGCCGTCACCGTGGCCGCGCTGTGCGGCGCGGTCTGGCTCTATGCCGCCATTCCCAAGGGCTTTTTCCCGGAACAGGATACCGGCCGGCTCATGGGCTTCATCCAGGCCTCCCAGGACAGCTCGTTTCAGTACATGGAAGGGCGGCTGCGCGAGATCGTGGCCGTGATCAAGAACGACCCGGACGTGCAAAGCGTCACCGGCTTCACCGGCGGCGGCGGCGGACCGGGCGGCGGTTCGGTCAATTCGGCCCAGATGTTCGTGACCTTAAAGGCCCAGGACAAGCGTCCGCCCATCCAGGTGACGCTCATGCGGCTGCGCAAGTCCCTTGGCCAACTGCCCGGGGCCCAAGCCTTTCTCATGCCGGCCCAGGAACTGCGCCTGGGCGGCCGGCCGGGCAAGGCGCTCTACCAGTTCTCGCTTTTGGGGAGCGATTTCGCCGAGCTGACCCAGTGGACGCCCAGGGTCGAGGAGCGGCTGCGCAAGCTGCCCCAAGTGACCGACGTCATCGCCGACCAGCAGGCCCGGGGGCTTATGACCTCGGTGGTGGTGGACCGCGACGCGGCCGCGCGCCTGGGCGTGTCCATGGCCGACATCGACGCCGTGCTCTACGACGCCTTCGGCCAGAGCCTGGCCGGGGTGTCCTATGCCGAGGTCAACCAGTACCGGGTGGTCCTGGACGCCGACCCGCGCGTCTGGGCTTCGCCCGAGGGCCTGCGCCACGTCTATCTGCCCGGCAACGACGGCAAACAGATTCCCCTGGCGACCATCGCCAAGGTCGAGGACAAGCTGACGCCGCTCTCCGTCTTCCACCAGGGGCAGTTCCCCTCGGCCACCATCTCGTTCAACCTGGCTCCGGGGGTGTCGCTTTCCCAGGCCGCCGACGCCATCAGCCAGGCCGTGGCCGGCCTGGGGCTGCCGGCGTCCATCCGCACCACCTTCGCCGGCACGGCCCAGGCCTTTGGCGATTCGCTCAAAAACCAGCCTCTGCTCATCCTGGCCGCGCTTGTCGCCGTCTACATCGTCCTGGGCGTTCTCTACGAGAGCGCCATCCACCCCATCACCATCCTGTCCACCCTGCCGTCGGCCGGCCTGGGCGGCGTGGCCGCGCTCATGGCCTTCAAGCTCGATCTGTCCATCATCGCCGTCATCGGCATCGTGCTGCTGATTGGCATCGTGAAAAAAAACGGCATCATGATGGTGGATTTCGCCCTGGAGGCCGAGCGCTCCCGAAACCTCGGCCCGCGCGAGGCCATCACCGAAGCCTGCCGGATGCGCTTTCGGCCCATCATGATGACCACCCTGGCCGCGCTTCTGGGCGCGCTGCCCCTGGCCTTCGGCCACGGCGCGGGCTTTGAGTTGCGTCGGCCGCTGGGCATCGTCATAGCGGGAGGACTGGTGGTCAGCCAGATCATGACGCTTTTCACCACGCCGGTGATCTATCTCTACCTGGATCGGCTGCGCTGGCGCTTTGGCGGCAAGCGCGAACGCGTCCATGCAGGGTTGGGAGCGGTTCCTGGGGAAAATGCTCGATAGGATTTCTGGTATTTCGATTCCCGGGCCATCGCGATAAAGCTTGGGCTTGCCTTGCGTTGCCTTGTCGGCATACAGTTACCGTCTTGCAGTCACTTTTTATAAACGGTGCTGTTACGCCGCAACAACAAAGGACGACCCATGTCGGGCCGTGAAGCCATGCCAGATACCACAGGCCGTGCCGCCAAAAGCCGGGGGGCGGCCTGTTGCTCGCCCCCAGCAGGCGATGACGCGGCCACTTTCGGCAATGCCGCGTTGTCGGACGATGTCCTCGCCTTGCGCCGACGCCTTGCATTGCTGGAGTGCCACGACGGCACGGCGTTCCTGGTTTTCGACGGAGCCGGGCGCATCCGCAACGCCAACCCCCGGGCCCGGCGCGCCCTGGGACTGGACCCGGCCCCCGCCGAGGCGGCCCATCTGCGGGACATCGCCGCGCCCGGCCAGCCGGGACACCCCCTGGTCCCCGAATGTCCGGACGATGACGGCGGCCTGGTCGTGTCCTGGCGTCTGCGCCATGCCGACGGCGACTGGATCGCCGCCGACGTGCGCCTGGGCCGTCTGGCCGGCGGCGAGGCAGGACTTCTCCTGGCCGTGTTCGAGGACCAGACCGAGGCCCGGGATCTCATCGCCGCGCTGGTGGCGGCCAAGGAGGCGGCCGAGGCGGCAAGCCAGGCCCGGGATGTCTTTTTGGCCAACATGAGCCACGAGATCCGCACGCCCTTAAACGGCTTGCTCGGGATGCTCCAATTGCTGGAAGGCACGCGGCTGGACGGCGAGCAGAATGAGTTCGTGACCACGGCCCTGGAGTCCGGGCGGGGGCTTTTGGGCGTGATCAACGCCATCCTGGATTTTTCCAACGCCGAGGGCGGGGCGCTGCCGTTTTGCCGCGAATCCTATTCGCCGCTGTCCGTGCTGCGCGAGGTCGTGGACTCGTTTACGGCCCAGGCCCGGGCGGCGGGGCTTGCCCTGACCTTTTCCGGCGACGCCGCCCTGGCCCAGCCGGTTTGCGGCGACGCCACACGGCTGCGCCAGGTGGCCGCCAACCTCGTCTCCAATGCCGTGAAATTCACGCCCGAGGGGGCGGTGGCCGTGCGGGCCGAGCGTGTGGACGACCCGGTGATCGGGCCGACGCTGCGGCTCACCGTGGCCGACACTGGCATCGGCATCGCGGCCCACGCCCTGGAACGCGTGTTCGAACCCTTCACCCAGATCGACGACACCCTGACCCGGCGCTATCAGGGCACGGGGCTGGGGCTGGCCATGGTGCGGCGGTTGACGGCGCTGATGGGCGGCACGGCGCGCCTGGACAGCACGCCGGGAGGCGGCACCACGGCCGTTGTCGAGGCGCCGTTGGCGCTTCCGGCCAAGGCCGCTCAAACGCCGGAACCGGCGGCCGGCCGCCGGCTTCGGGTGCTGGTGGCCGACGACGAGCCGGTCTGTTGTTTCACGGCCAGACGGTTGGTGGAATATCTCGGCCACGAGGCGGATTGCGTGTCCTGCGGCGCGCAGGCTCTGGAGCGGCTCGCCGAAACGGCCTTTGACGTGGTGCTCATGGACGTGTGCATGGCCGGCGTGGACGGCCTGGACGCGGCCCGGCGCATCCGCGCCCTGGACGGGCCGGCCGGGGCCGTGCCCATCGTGGCCCTGACCGCCCGGGTGTTGCCCGCCGACCGCCGGGCCATCGCCGCCGCCGGCATGGACTACTTCCTGGCCAAACCCGTGGACGCCGGCGAACTGGCCCGGGTGCTGGCCGCCGTGGCCGCCGCCGCCCCGGCCTAGTGTCGTGTCCGCGAAAAGCCCCCAGGACATTTCGCGGACAACAGACGAACACTGTTGTTTATCTTCAAAAGCCCAAAAGCGCCCGCACCTCCCCGGCCGTGTCGCAGGCCAGAGCCTTTTGGGCCAGGGCGCGGCAGGCGGCTAAGTCCGCACCGCGCACCGCCTCCTTGACCTCGGCCACAAGCCCGGCGCTCATGCTCAGTTCGACCAGCCCCAAGCCCAACAGCAGCGGCGTGGCCCTGGCCTCACCGGCCAGCTCGCCGCACATGCCCACCTCGATGCCGGCGGCCGCGCCGGCCTCGCACGTGCGCGCGATCAGGCGCAGCACGGCCGGATGCAGGCTGTCGCACAGCTCGGCCACGGCCGGATTGCCCCGGTCGGCGGCCATGACGTACTGGGTCAGGTCGTTGGTGCCGATGCTCAAGAAATCGCACAGCCCGGCCAGCTTGTCGGCCATGGCCGCGGCCGCCGGCACCTCGATCATGATGCCGGTCTTGACCTTGGCCGGCGTTTCAACGCCCTCGGCCACGAGTTCCCGCCGGGCGGCCTCCTGGGCGGCCAGCACCGTCCGCAATTCCTCCACGTCGCTGATCATGGGGTACATGATCCAGATGTCGCGCCCGGCCGCCGCCCGTAAAAGCGCCCGCAGCTGGGTGCGGAAAAGCTCCGGCCGGGCCAGGCAGAACCGCGCCCCGCGCTGGCCCAGAAACGGGTTGTCCTCGCGCGGCGTGTCCAGATAGGCCACCGGCTTGTCCCCGCCGATGTCCAGGGTGCGGATGATGACCGGGCGGCCCGCCATGGCCTCGGCCGCCGCGACGTAGGCGGCGTATTGCTCGTCCTCGCCCGGCGCGTCCTGGCGCTCCAAGAAAAGAAATTCCGTGCGGAAAAGCCCCACGCCGTCGGCCCCGCTGGTGCGCGCCCTGGCCGCGTCGGCCGGGCCGCCGATGTTGGCCATGACCGGCACCACCAACCCGTCGTGGGTGGCGGCCGGGGCGGCCCCCTTGGACCGGGCCGCTTCCCGGGCCGTCGTCCAGGCCCGGCGCTTATCCTGCGCCGCCCGGCAGGCGGCTTCGTCCGGGTCGGTCAGCACCGTGCCGGCCTGGCCGTCCAGGACGAGCATTTGCCCCTGGGCCACCGCCCGCAACCCCGCGCCCAGCCCCACCACGGCCGGGATGCCCAGGGACCGGGCCAGGATGGCGGCATGGGCGGTGGCCCCGCCGGTTTCGGCGGCGATGCCGAGAACCAGGGTCGGATCGAGGCCGGCCGCCTCGGACGGGGACAGCTCGCCCACCACGAGGATGGACGGCCGGGCCAGATGGATGGGCGCGGCCGTTTCGCCGGTCAGCAGGCGCAGCACCCGCGTCCCGCTGTCGAGGACGTCGGCGGCACGGGCCTGCATGTAGCCGTCGGACAGCTTGCGGTAGGCAGCGGCGGTTTCCTCCATCACGGCGTTCCAGGCGTAGGCGGCTTCGACCTTTTCGGCCTCGATGCGGGCAACGGCCGCCCGGCGCAGGTCGTCGTCGCCCAGGAGCAGGGCGTGGACCTCGAAAATGCCGGCCGCCGCCTTGTCCGAGGCGCGAGAGGCCTGGCGCGAAAGCTGTTCCAGCTCGGCCCGGGCCTGGGTCAGGGCCGCGTCCAGGCGGGCGATTTCCCGGGCCGGGTCGTCGGTTTCCCGGCGCGTAATCTCGGGCAGCCCCGGCCGATGGACGTGGGCCGGCCCCACGGCCGGGCCGGCGCACGCCGGCGCGCCGGTGAGAACGCCGTCGCCGGCCGGCTGGGCGGCCTGGGCCGGCGCGGCCGGAGCTTCGGCCACGTCCTCGTCGCGTTCGCCGAAGTGGTCGGCGTGCAGGGCGGCGATGGCGGTGAGAGCCTGCTCGGCGTCGGGACCGGCGGCGGCGATGACGATGTCGTCGCCGCGTTTGATGCCCAGAAGCGCCACTTGGTTGATGCTCTTGGCCGCAGCGACGGCCTCGCCTTTGCGCACGACGATGTCGGCGGCGAAGCGTCCGGCCGTGGCCACCAGGGCGGCGGCCGGGCGGGCGTGGAGGCCGTTTTTGTTGGCGATATGCAGGGAAAGCGTCTGTTCCGGGCCGGCGGCCGGGACGACAGGAGCGGGCGCGGCGGCCGGGGAGGGGGGCTTGGGAGCCTCGCCGGTCAGCGGCGCGAGCTGGGCGATCTTGACGCCCAGGGCGGCGCGGGCCTCGGCGCTGGCCTGGGCCAGGGACGCGCCGACGGTGGCCTGGACAGCGGCGGCCACGGTCCCTTCGACCACCGGGGCCGAACACAGGAGCACCTTGGCCCGCACGGCCTCGTCCAGGAAATCCAGGGCGGTTTCGGCGCTTAAAAGCGCGCTGCCGAGGTCCATGAGGACCAGCACGCCATCATCGGCTTGCGCGGCCATTGCCTCGATGGCGGCCAGCACCTGCATGGGGTCGGTGCCGATGGGGTTGTCGGGGTCGTCGATGCCGCCCACGGCCTGCATGGGCACGGCTCCCCGGGTCATCTGGGAGGCCAGTTCGAGGACGCCCTGGGCCAGCTTCTCGCTATGGGAAACCACCACAATCCCGATCATTTTTTTCTCCCATTCCCGCCAACCGTCAAAGGATAACCCCACCCCCCTTCACCCAACCGGGGGGTGCGGGGGGGGGGGGGG
>JAEZMB010000052.1 GCA_023435825.1 Pseudomonadota bacterium
GATCATCCCCCCGGCCGCCGGAGGCATCCCCCTTCTTCTCTCTCCCCGCTACTGCGGCCCGCCCCACGGCCCGGCGTGGCCTTCGTGGCTGCCCTGGCGCTGGTAGTCGGTGACGAAGTCGAGGAGCTTTTGGGTATTGGCCACGCTGACCTCGTCGCCGACCTTGGCGAAGCAGTCGATGGAGCGGGCGTACCAGGCCTTGGCCGCTTCCAGGTCGCCGCGCAGGTGGCTGACGATGCCGAGCTGATGGCTGGTCTTGGCTTCGCCGGCCACGTTGCCGCTCTTTTCCTCCAGGGCCAAGGCGCGGATGTACCATTCCATGGCCGTGTCGTTGTCCTCGGCCAGCTGGGCCACCACGCCGAGCTGGTGGCAGGTGACGGTCATGCCGCCGTCGAGGTCCTCGCGTTCGCTGATGGCCAGGGATTTTTCCAGCCAAGCCCGGGCGTCGTCCAGTTCGCCGGCTTCCTGGCAGGTCAGGCCCAGGTTGTGGCTGGTCATGGCCACGCCGATTTCGTCGCCAAGGGCCTCGAAGTGTTCCAGGGCTTTGGCGAAGCCTTCGCGGGCGGTCTCAATTTCCTTGCGGGACAGGGCTTCCAGGGCGCTTTGGTGCAGGGCCTCGGCCTTGGCGGCTTCCGGGGACAGGTCCGGGGCGTCGGAGTCGGCGGTGGTCATGGCAAGCTCCTTGTCGGCCGGGGTCCGTGTGATCGCCGGCCGGATTGTCGGTCATGTCGCGTTTGACCGAAGAGGTGCCGCGTCATGGCGCGCCGGGTCAAGCTTTTTATGGGCCAACTCACTCGCCGGGCTTGCTTTTCGGGGGTTTGACGAAGTCGAGTACCCGCTGTTCGGCCGCCTTGGACGCCTCGTCGGGCAGGGTTTCGGCCGTGGCCCGGTCCACGTATTCGATGGCCCCGCAGGGGCACATGGCGGCGCAGGCCGGCTCCAGGCCGCGCTGGCGGCGGGCGGCGCACAGGTCGCACTTGACCACGGTGACGCCCTTGTCGGTCTCGAAAATCGCCATGTAGGGGCAAGCGAGCATGCACTGGCGCGACTGGCAGCCCCGGCAGAGCATGGGGTCCAGCACCATGGCCCCGTCGCGGTCGCGCACGATGGCTCCGCGCTTGCAGACCTTGGCGCAATTGGGTTCGGCGCAATGGCGGCAATACAGCGGGGCCATGAAGCCCGTGGCCGTGCGGATCATATGGATACGCGGCATGTCATGGACGAAGCGGCAGACGTACTCGCACGTCTCGCAGCCGATGCACTTGCCGTAATCAATATACAACGTCTTCTGTTCTTCCATTGTCACTCCCGCTGCAATCGTCCCCTTTTCCCATTTGGGGGGTCCGGGGGCCTCAGGCCCCCGGCCGCCGGAGGCATCTTCCTGCTCTTCCTATCTTCCCCTTACCCTGGGCGCGTCGCGGAAGTCGCCGCCGGGGAAGCGTTCGGCTTCGCGGCTGATGAGTTCGTCGCCGGTGAATTCGGTCTGGCGGTTCTGGGCCTTGAGGTCGAGCCACTGGGCCAGGGAGCGGGCGGCGCGCAGCCCGGAATAGATGGCCTTGCCGATCTTGCTGGGGCCGGTGAGGGCATCGCCGGCCACGAACACGTTTTCGATGGCGGTCATGTTGAGCCAGCGCACTTCGCCCTTGCGCACGGATTCGAGACCAAGTTCCTTGGCAAAGGGCGGCGTGGCCACCTCGCCGATAGCGGCGACGACGAGGTCGGCCTCAAAGCCGCGCTCCAGGCCGCCTTGCTTGCAGACGATGCCCGTGGCGGCGGTTTCGCCCAGGACGGCCTCGGGCAGGCAGCCTTCGTGCCAGACCACGCCGGCGGCTTCCAGGCGTTCGATCTCCAACCGGCCACAGGGGGCTTCGGCCCGGGTGCGGCGGTAGAGCATGTCCACCGAGGCCGCGCCCAGGGCGGCCGCGCCGTGGGCCACGTCCACGGCCGAATGGCCGGCCCCGATGACCACGACCTTCTTGCCGGCCACGTCCGGGGCCTTGACCCCTGGGGCGCAGTAGTGGGCGGCCCGGATGGGGAAGAGAAATTCCAGGCCCGAGCACACCCCGGGCAGGTCCTCGCCGGGGATACCGAGCTTGCGCGAGCGCCAGGAGCCGGTGGCGATCATGATGGCCTCGTGCTTGGTGATCATCTCGCCCAGGCCCTTGACCTCGGTGCAGAAATGGTCGCCCTCTTCCTCGAACAGCGGCGCGCTGCAGCAGATCTTGGTATGGGTATGGAAGACCACGCCGTATTGGCGGGCCATGCGCAGGGTGCCGGCCTCGATGCGTTCGCGCGGGATGCGGTGGCCGGGGATGCCGAACAGCATCAGCCCGCCGGGTTTGGGCATCTTGTCGTAGACCTCGACGGCGTGGCCCAGGCACGACAGGTAGCCGGCGGCGGCCCCGCCCGCCCGGGCCGCCCCGGCGGGCCGGCCCGCCGCCGGCTACCTGTCGTGCCTGGGCCACGCCGTCGAGGTCTACGACAAGATGCCCAAACCCGGCGGGCTGATGCTGTTCGGCATCCCCGGCCACCGCATCCCGCGCGAACGCATCGAGG
>JAEZMB010000198.1 GCA_023435825.1 Pseudomonadota bacterium
AAGACGGCAGCATGATGCGAAGCAGAAGCAGCAGAGGAAGATGCCTCCGGCGGCCGGGGGGAATCATTCCCCCCGGCCCCCCTGAATGGGTATAAAGGGTGCGGCGTTACCGCTGACCAGAAGGGAAAGTTCGGTTGCCTGTCCGAATATTAGCTTCTGGCCCAGCGTGGCTTAGTTGCTACGCCTCTTCGGCCTGGCGCTTGAGGCGGGCCATGAGGTCGATGCGAAACTCCTTGCGATCCAGTGCCACCATGTAGGGGTTGTCGGAAAACCGTAGCGAATCCACCGGGCAGGTCTTGGCGCATTGGCCGCACAGGCTGCACAGGGAAAAATCCACGATCACCGCGCCGGGCGTCTTGCTGCCCTTTTGCGGAGCCGGCCCCATGGCCACCGGCGCGTCTTCCTGGCCTTCCTTGGCCGGAACCGGGCACAGGATGGTCAGGCAATCCGACGGGCAAGCCTTGACGCAAGCCCCGCAGGCCACGCAGCGCGGCACGGCGGGGTCGTCTTCCTTGCCCACGAGTTCGACATGGCCCCGGAAGGTCGACAGGTTGTCCACCTCTTGCTTGGGATAGATCACCGTCACCTGGGGCTGGCAGAAGGCCTTGCCCGTGATGCCAAGGCCCACAAACAGGCTCTTGAGGCCAGTATAGGCTTCCTCGAACAGTTCACTCACCGACATGTCAGCCTCCGATGCCCTTGATGATGACCACCAGCGCCAGATCGATGATCGCCAGCGGCGTAAGCCACTTCCAGCTCAGATTGAGCAGCTGGTCGAAACGCACGCGGGGATAGGTCCAGCGCATCCAGATCATGAGCAGCAGGATAGCGTAGACCTTGACCAGGAACCACAGGATGCCGGACAGAAACGGCCCCTGCCAGCCGCCAAGGAACAGCGCGGCGGCAACGCCGGAAACCACGATCATGTTGGCGTATTCGGCCAGGAAGAACAGGCCAAAGCCCATGCCGGAATATTCCGTGTGGAAACCGGCCGTCAGCTCGGATTCGGCCTCGGGCAAGTCGAAGGGCGCGCGGTTGGTCTCGGCCACGGCGCAGACCAGGAAGATGAAAAAGGCCAGCGGGTTCTGCACGCCGTACCACTGCCAGGGCCAGCCGCCCTGCTTGCCCGTGATCTCGTAGAGATCCAGCGACCCTGCGGTGATGGCGACAGACATGACGGCCAACAGCAGCGGCACTTCGTAGGCCACGGACTGAGCCACGGCCCGGGCCGCGCCAAGAAGGCCCCATTTGTTGTTGGAGCCCCAGCCGGCCAGAATCAGCGACAGCACGCCCAGGCCCGAGAAGGCCAGGATCAGCACCAGGCCGATGTTCAGGCGCATGGGCGCGAGGTCGGGGTCAAAGGGCAGCGGCAAAAAGCACACCGTCACCGGGGCGAAGGCCAGAAGCGGTGCGGCCCAGTAGAGGTACTTGTCCGCGCCGGCCGGCATGGCCAGCTGCTTGCCCACCAGTTTGACCGCGTCCACGATGGGCTGGAGCAGGCCGTAGGGGCCGACATGCAGGGGACCGGGCCGCAACTGCACATGGCCGGCCACCTTGCGCTCCACCCAGACGAGGACGAGGCCGTTTAAGCCCACGAAGGCGAACACGCACAACAGCCCGACGACGAGACGCGTCAGGGGATGGTCGAAGCTCAAAAGGTCGGGGCTCATCGGTCGATCTCCGGGATGACGAGGTCCAGGCTGCCCAGGATGGACACGGCGTCGGCCAGAAGGGTTCCCCTGGCCAGCTCGCAGAAGACGCTCAGGTTGGAGAAGCCCGGGGCGCGCAGCTTCACGCGGTAGGGTTTGGGGCCGCCGTCGGAGCGCACGTGGACGAGGATCTTGCCGCGCGCGCCTTCCACGGCGTAGCAGGCCTCGCCCTTGGGGGGCTTCAGGGTCTTGGGGGCCTTGGCCGAACAGGGGCCGTCGGGCAAGTTGGCAACAGCCTGGTCGATGATGTCGCAGCTCGTCTCCAGCTCGTCCATGCGCACCATGTAGCGGGCCATGGCGTCGCCCTGGCTGTAAGCCGGGATGCGGAAGTCGAACTTGCCGTAGACGCTGTAGGGTTCGGCCCGGCGGGTGTCCACGGGCGCGCCCGAGCCCCGGATGACCGGTCCCGTGGCCCCGTAGCGGCGGGCCAGGTCCACATCCATCTCGCCGATGCCTTCGCAGCGTCCGCGCAAGATCACGTTGTCCGTGACCAGATCGCGATACATGGGCAGCCGCGAGCGCAGATGCTTGGTAAAGGCCAGGCAGCGCGGCGCGAAGTCGTCGGGCACGTCGTTGTAGACGCCGCCGAAGGTGAAGTAGGAATAGGTCAGGCGCGAACCGGTGACGGCCTGCAGGATGTCCAGGAGGATTTCCCGGTCGTCGAAGGCGTACATGATGGGGGTGAATGCCCCAAGGTCGAGGAGGTAAGCCCCCCACCACAGCAGGTGGGAGCTGATGCGGTTGAGTTCGGTGACGGCCACGCGGATATGTTCGCCGCGCTCGGGCACCTCGATGCCGGCCAGGCGTTCCACGGCCCCGGCGTAGGCCCAGTTCCAGGCCATGGCGTGGAGGTAGTCCACCCGGCCCATGTTGGGCATGAACTGGAAGTAGGTCTTTTGTTCGGCCATCCACTCGTGCATCCGGTGGATGTAGCCGAGCACGGGTTCGGCCCGCACGATGTACTCGCCGTCGAGTTCGAGCAGGATGCGCAGCACGCCGTGGGTGGACGGGTGCTGGGGCCCCATGCTCAGGATCAGCTTGTCTTCGGTGGGACCCGGCTCGAAGCGCACCGACGAGGGGTCGCGCGGCAATTGGGCGGTGTCAAAGGCTTGCATGCGTCCTCCGCGCCTTAGGCGTCTTCGGTCTTGGCCGGTTTGACGGCCTTGACGGCGGCGGGTTTGGGCTTTTCCGCCTCGGGTTCGGCCAGGCCGCAGTCCACGAGGTAGCCAAGGGGCATGAGGTCGGCCAGGGACTTGCGGGCCTTGTCGGCCTTGACCAGCGGATGTCCCTCGAAGTCCTCGGGCAACAGCAGATAGTGCAGGTTGGGGTGGCCCTCGAAGCGGATGCCGTAGAAATCGAAGCATTCGCGTTCGTGCCAGTCCGCACCCGGATAGACGCCGCTTATGGTCGGCAGGCTCGGGGCGTCGTGGGGGATCATGGCCCGCACCACGAGGCGGTTGGCGCCGTCCAGCAGGCTCAAGTGATAGGTGATCTCAAAGCCGTCTTGGAGATCGGAAGCCATGACGTCTTCGAGCAGATAGCCTTCGGCGTCGAGGACTTCCATGGCTTCTACGACCTTGGCGACCTCCACGGTGACGGACAAGGTCATGCCGGTTTTGGCATGGTCCATGGGCGCGGAACACACCGGCCCCATCTTGGCGACAAAGGCCGGGATCATGACTGGCCTCCCTGGGGCACCTGCCACCAGCGCCGTCCGGTCATCTTCTCCTGGATGGCGAAAAGGCCTTCCAGCAGCGCCTCGGGACGGGGCGGGCAACCGGGCACGTACACGTCGACCGGGATGAGTGTGTCCACGCCCTGGATGACGTTGTACTGGTTTTCGATGTTGAACGGGCCGCCCGAGATGGCGCAGTTGCCCAGGGCCATGACGTAGCGCGGGGCCGGCATCTGCTCGTAGAGCCGCACCACGGCCGGGGCCATCTTCTTGTTGACCGTGCCGGCCACGATCATGAGATCGGACTGGCGCGGCGAAGGACGGAAGACTTCCGCGCCGTAGCGGGCGATGTCGAAGCGGGCCATGCCCACGGCCATCATTTCAATGGCGCAGCAGGCCAGGCCGAAGGTCATGGGCCAGATGGACATGGCCCGGCACACGTCCACCAGCTTCTGGACCGCCGGCTGGGCGATCAGGGCCGGGTCGACCGTATTTACGGCCGGGGCGAGACTTGGATTTTCCGGGGCCATGTGAACACTCCCTTGCGCATGAAGTAGACGACGGCGGCGGCCAGCACCGCCAGAAACACCAACAGCTTAAACGTCGTGGCCCATCCCTGGGGCGAGGCGTAGGCGGCCGCCACCGGGAAGAGGTAGAGGATGTCCACCTCGAAGGCCAAGAAGATCAGGGCGTAGAAGTAGTAGTTGATGCCGAACTTGATCCAGGAGTTGCCGTGGGTGGGCACGCCGCACTCGTAGGATTCGCCCATGGCCCCGCCGTGGGCCTTGGGGGCGATGAGCAGCGAGCCGACCAGCGGGCCTGCGGCAAAAAGGATGCCGCCCAGGAAAAAGAGCAGTATCGCCGCTTGCAGCCAAGTGAAAACCATGCGTCCTCTCCTCCTTTCGAAGTTGCGGTAACCGTGTCTCTAGGCGTGTGGACGCACGGTTACGGATGCAGCTGGCCGGCCGCCTGGGCGGCCAGATCGTACATGGGCGCGGGCAGGATGCCGAGCAGCAGCACCAGCACGGCCAAGGCCCCGCCAAAGATCAGGTAGCCGCGCGGCCAGACGATGGCCGGCGCGTCGGATTCGCCGGTGTAGGCATGGCGCACCATGCTCAGGTAGTAGTAGATGGAGATGGCCGTATTGAGCACGGCCACGATGACCAGCCAGTGGTAGCCCTGGTCCCAGGCGGCCGAGAGCAAAAACAGCTTGCCGGCGAAACCGGCGGTAGGCGGCAGCCCAACCAGGGAGAAGGCGGCCACGGCCAGGATCATGGCCAGGGCCGGGGCGCGCTTGTACAGGCCGTCGAGGTCATCGAGGCTGGGGTTCTCGTCGTTTTTGGCGATGGCGCACACGACGTAGAAGGCGGCCAGGTTCATGAGGATGTAGGCCAGGCTGTAGAAGGCGGCGGCCGACATGCCGGCGGCCGAGCCGGCGGCAAGGCCGAGCATCACGTAGCCGGCGTGGGCCACCGAGGAGAACCCGAGCAAGCGCTTCAGGTCGCGCTGGACCAGGGCGGCCAGGTTGCCGGCGGTCATGGACACCGCGCCGAGGATGGCCAGGATGGTGGTGACCTCAAGATGCGGGGCCACGAAGGCGGCCAGCCGCACCAGCACCACCACGGCCCCGAGCTTGGGGATGGTGGCCACGTAGGCGGCGGTTTCGTTCTTGGCTCCCTGATAGACATCCGGGCACCAGAAGTGGAACGGGAACAGCGCCAGCTTGTAGAAGAAGCCGGCCAGGAACAGGGTCAAACCGATGACGGCCATGGGCGCATCGGCAAAGCTCCAGGACGTGGCGGCCAGACCCGACAAGTAGGTCGTGTGCTTGGCCGCGATGATGTAGGACAGGCCGAACAGCGCCAGGGCGGTCACGGCCGCGCCGAACAGAATGTACTTGATGCCGGCCTCGGCCGCCCGGCGATCCTTGCCGCGCAGCGGAATCAGGGCATAGAGGCTGTAGGAGGACAGCTCCAGGGCCAGATAGAGGGTGATGAGCTCCACGCACGAGGCGAGCAGCATCAGCCCCCAGGCCGACAAAGCCAGGAGCATGAAGTAGTCCGGGGTCAGATCCTGACCTTCCTTGTTGCCGGCGGCGATGCCCGTCACCACGGCGAACCCGAAGGCGATGAGCAGTTTAAAGAACTGCGACAGGCCGTCGAGCTTGTAGGCGGCGTAGAGGAACTCGCCGCGTTCGCCCAGGGCGAACAGCGCGGCCAGGACACCCAGGCCGGCGGCGGCGGGCAGCCAGGAAGCCACCGACTGCTTCTTGTCGCTGATGCTGGCGACAAAAAGGGCGCACACCAGACCCAAAAGCCACAGTTCGGGCAGAAGCGAGAAGATGCTCATGGATGCTCCTTGGAGACGGCGTCGGCGGCCTCGGCCACGGCCAGGGGCGCGGCCAGGTTAAACCGCTCGGCCATGGACATGTCCTTGTGCAGTCCCATGGCCGTGTTCTTGGCCTCCATGGCGGACAGCACCCGCGTGATGGAGGGCTCGATGGTTTTGATGCAAAGGGCCGGGGCCAGGCCGATGTAGAAGACCAGGACGCCCAGGGGAGCCAAGGTCACCCATTCGCGCAGCCCCAGGTCGCCCCAGGACGGCTTGTAGGCGGCCGGTTCGCCCCAGGTCACCCGCTGGAGCAGGCGCAGCATGTAGGCGGCGGCCAGCATGGCTCCGGGCACGGCGGCAAAGCCCACCCAGGGATTGCCCTGGAAGGCCCCGATAAGGACCAGCACCTCGCCGATGAAGCTGTTGGTGCCGGGGAAGGCCAGGGAGGACAGGGAGAAGACGCCGAACAGGAACATGAAGGCCGGCATGAATTTGCCCAACCCCTGGTTGTCGGCGATCTCGCGGCTGTGGCTGCGCTCGTAGAGCAGGCCGATCATCATGAACAGGCCACCGGTGGTGATGCCGTGGTTGAGCATCTGCAGGATCGCGCCGGACACGCCCTTGACGCTAAACAGGAAGATGCCAAGCGTCACAAAGCCCATGTGCCCCACCGACGAGTAGGCGATGAGCTTTTTGATGTCCGTCTGGCCCAGCGCTATGCAGCCGCCGTAGATGATGCCGGCGATGGACACGGCGATCAAAAGCGGCGCGAAGGTCTCGGACGCGGCCGGGGTGAGCGGCAGGCAGAAGCGCAGGAAGCCGTAGGTGCCCATCTTTAAGAGGATGGCGGCCAGGAGCACGCTGCCGGCGGCCGGGGCCTCGACGTGGGCGGCAGGCAACCAGGTGTGGAACGGGAACATGGGCACCTTGATGGCAAAGGCCAGGGCCATGGCCAGGAAAGCCCAGAACTGGAACTTGAAGGCGTAGCTCTTTTCCATCAGTTCCGGGATGGAGAAGGTGCCGCCCACCTGCCGGAAAGCCACGATGGCGGCCAAAAGCAAGGTGGAGCCGGCCAGGGTGTAGAGGAAGAACTTGATGGAGGCGTAGCGCCGACGGGGGCCGCCCCAGACGGCGATGAGCAGGTACATGGGGACCAGCATGGCCTCCCAGAAGACGTAGAACAGGACAAAGTCCAGGGCCGCGAACACCCCGATGCACGAGGCGGTCATGAGCAGCAGGCAGACGTGGAACTCGGTGACGCGCTTGGCGATGTAGGTCCAGGACCCGAGCACGCACAAGGGCAGCATGAGCGCCGTCAAAAGGATCATGTAGAGGCTCAGGCCGTCCACGCCCAGGTGGTAGGTCATGCCCAGGGCCGGCAGCCAGTCGGCTTTTTCCACGAACTGGAAGGCCGGGCCGTCAGGGACATAGCCTAACAGAGGCAAGGAAAGCAGGCATTCGAGGATGCCGACGGCCAGGGTCGTCATCCGCACCGTCCAGTCGCGGCGCATAAACAGCAGCGCCACGGCGGCGACAAGCGGCACGACAATCAGCGCCGTCACTACCGGGAATCCGTTTTGGGTCATCATGAGTATCGCTCCCTTCCCAGCCCGTTACCGCAGCCACACGACCACGAACACGACCAGGCCGATGGCCACGGCGGCGGCCAGATAATCCTGCAACCGTCCGGTCTGGCTGCGGGCGACCGTCGCCCCGCCGACCTCGCGCACCCCCTTGGCCGAACCGTCCAGGACGCCGTCTATGACCTTGACGTCAAAGATGCTGGTGAGAAAGCCGGCCTCGATAAGCGCCTTGAGCCCGATCTTCTCGTAGACGTCGGTCCAGATGTTGTCGATGGCGGCGGCCGGCACGCTGACGAGCTTCACAAACCACCGGCCAATGAGGCGGTAGAGGATGTCGAAGTCGAGGTTGCGGCTGGCATGGGGCGGAATGATGGCCCGCATGAGGTAGAACCCAAGGCCGGTGAAGCCCAGGATCAGGCAGGCCTGGAGCACGTGCCAGGCGGTGTAGGGCTGGTAGTCGGTGGGGTACGGCAAGATCCCGTACAGCAGATCCGGGAACAGACCGGTGCCCAGGCACAAGAGCGACGAGACGGCCATGCCCAGGTACATGTTCCAGGGGATGGGCTTTAATTCCATGGTGCTCTTGGGCTTGGCCCAGAAGGCGAAGTACGGCAGCTTGATGCCGACGGAAAGGAACGTGCCCACGGCGGCCAGCTCCATGCCCAGGGCCAGCCAGGTGCGATGGGCCTCGGCCGCGCCGGTGATGGTCATGGTCTTGGAGACGAAGCCGTTGAAAAGCGGCATGCCCGAGATGGAGACCGCGCCGACCATGTAGCAGATCATGACCAGGGGCAGCCGGGAGGCCAGCCCGCCAAGCTCGGTGAGCTTGGCCGTGCCGGCGGCGTAGAGCAGGCAGCCCGTGCCCATAAACAGCAGGCCCTTGTAGAGGATGTGGGCATAGGCGTGGGCGCAGGCCCCGTCGAGGGTCATGGCCGTGCCGATGCCGATGCCGCACACCATGTACCCGACCTGGGAGACGATGTGGTAGGACAGGATGCGCCGGGCGTTGTTCTCGATGGTGGCGTAGAAGACGCCGTAGAGGCACATGACCACGCCGGCCACGGCCAGGATGTCGAAGCCGGCGTAGGCCCGGGCCAGGACGTAGACGGCGGTCTTGGTGGTGAAGGCGCTCATGAAGACCGCGCCGGTGACCGTGGCTTCGGGGTAGGCGTCGGGCAGCCAGGCATGCAGCGGCACGCAGGCGGCGTTAACCAAGAAGCCGATGAGGATGATGTAGTCGTAGTAGCGCGCGGCCTCGGGGGAGACGGCGGTGAAGGCGAAGGTGCCCAGTTCCGAGTAACGCAGGAGCAGGCCGGCCAGCAGGAACAGGCCGCCGAAGATGTGGAACAGGAAGTAGCGGAAACCGGCGGCCGTGGCGGCTTGGGTGCCGCGCAGCCAGATGAGGAAGACCGAGCCGATGCTCATGACTTCCCAGAAGATGAACAGCGTAATGTAGTCGCCGGCAAACACGCAGCCGAACCCGCCGGCGATGTAGAGGCAGGCGGCCATGTGCTGGCCCCGGTCAGCCACGTGCAGGGCGTAGATGAAGCCGATCAGCGACTGGATGGCGAAGACGTTGGCGAACACCAGAGCCAACGTGTCCACCCGGCCCAGGGACAGGGTCTGGCCAAGGTAGTGCAGGGTGGCCAGTTCACGCGCGCCGTCGCCGCCAAAGGTCAGGGCCATGACCGAGAAGATGGCCAGCACCGGCGGAGCCAGGAGCAGCCAGCGCCAGGTCATGTAGCGTTCGTTGGACAGAAAGGCCATGACCAGGGCCAGGGCCAGAAACCCGATGGAGGGATGGAGGAAATGGATCCCCGCGAGCTGATCAAGGCCGGCCATTGTCATCCTCCGGACGCGCCAACACGGGGTAGACGATCTTTTTGAGCACGTAGACCATGGCTATGGCCGCGCCCAGGGAAAACACGGCCCAGAAGCCGGGCAGGCCTTCGCCGGTAAAATGCGGATGATGGGGCGTTATAAAGAGGTTTAAGGCCACAAGCGCCCCGAGCACGATAAACAAGGCCTTTTTCCAGGCGTCTGCCCTGGCCCTGGCCGCTTCGAGCCAGCTCCCCAGCAGTTGCGGTTCCCGCATGACGTCCTCCCTTGCTTTCCAAACGGCGCATTTTCCGCGCCGGCAACTTTCGTTTCACGCGACCCCGGTTTTTTCCCCCGAGGTCTCCAACCGCCCGGCTTCACCCGGTCGGCCGGTCATGGCCACGACTCCCCTGCCCTCGCGCCGCGCCGGCCCGTTTCGGGCCGCAAGCGTCGGCGCGCCTTGCCGGCAAAACACGATCGTATTTTGCCGCGGGGCTTGCCTAGAACCCTCCGAACACGTCGGTGAACGAGCCGAAGGTTCCCGGGAAAAGCCCGAGCAGCACGGAGATCAGCGCCGTCAGGCAAAGGGGCACCACCATGACCATGGGGGCCTCCTTGAAGTGGGAATGATCCACGCCCTCGGCCGGGGGCCGGAAAAAGGCCCGGTAGACCACCGGCACGAAGTAGCCGGCGTTTAAGAGCGTGGAGGCGAGCAGGGCCAGCAGCAGGATGTATTGATGGATGCTCACGGCCCCGTTGGCCAGGTACCATTTGGTGACGAAGCCGGAGACCGGCGGCACGCCGATCATGGACAGGGCGGCCACGGCAAAGGCCCCGAAAGTGAACGGCATCTTGCGGCCGATGCCGTCCATGAGCGGGATCTTTTTCAGGTGGGTGGCCACGTAGATCGCGCCGGCGGCAAAAAAGAGCGTGATCTTGGCAAAGGCGTGGTGGGCAATGTGGAGCAGCCCGCCCTTGACGGCCAGGGGCGAAAGCATGGCCACGCCGATGATGATGTAGGAGAGCTGGCTGACGGTGGAATAGGCCAGCCGGGCCTTGAGGTCGTCTTTCGTGAGCGCGATGATGGAGGCCACGACGATGGTGAAGGCGGCCAGGTAGGCGGTGATGAGTCCCAGGCCCAGGCTGGACAGCAGGTCCACGCCGAAGCAGGACAGCATGATGCGCGACACCGAGAACACGCCGGCCTTGACCACGGCCACGGCGTGCAGCAGGGCCGAGACCGGGGTGGGCGCGACCATGGCCGAGGGCAGCCAGTTGTGGATGGGCATGAGCGCCGCCTTGCCCAGGCCGTAGAGGAACAGGAAGTAGGTGATGGTCACCAGCTTGGGATCGGCCCCCGGCGGGAACATGCCGCGCGAGATGTCGCCGAGGTTGAAGTCCAGCGTGCCGCACAGGACATAGGTGAGGATCATGGCCGGCAGCAGGAACAGCTTGGATGTGCCCATCAAGTACACCAAGTACTTGCGCGCGCCCTTGTACCCCTCTTCGTCCTGATGGTGGGCGACCAGGGGATAGGTGAAGACCGTGATGACCTCGTAGAAGAGGTAGAGGGTGACCACGGTGCCGGAAAAAGCCACGCCCACGGCCCCGAAGATGGCCACGGCGAAGCAGAAGTAATAGCGCGTCTGGGCGTGCTCATTGAGCGAGCGCATGTAGCCGATGTTGTAGCTGGTGGCGAAAAACCACAAGAACGTGGCCACGATGGCGAAAATGAGCGACAGGCCGTCCACGGCGAAAGTGATGGAGACGCCGGGGAAGAAGGTGACGAGGTGGTAGGTCCAGATGACGCCGTCCAGGACGCCCGGCACCATGGACAGGACCGAGAAAAAGGCCAGGGCGGCGGCGGCAAAGGAGACGCCTTCCCGGAGGTTGATGTTTTTGCGCAGTCGCCACAGGGCGAGTGGAGCCAGGAACGTGATGACCAGGGGCACAAGCACCCGGGCGCTCTCGACAGTATGCACGCTGGCGGCCATGGACTACCCCTTGAGTTCGCTGGGGGCGTCCGCCGAGGCGTCCCCGAAGCGTTTGGAAACAACCAGGACAATGGCCAGGACCAGCGTGGCCTCGGCGGCGGCCAGTCCCATGACCAGAAGCGCCCCGAGCTGTCCGAGCACGGCGTCGGCCGAGGTCAGCTGGGCGGCGGCCACGATGGACAGGCCCGCGCCGTTAAGCATCAACTCCACGCCGATGAGCATGCCGACCAGCGTCCGCCGGGCGACCAGGGCGTAGAGGCCAAGGCCGAGCAGGAGCAGGGCCACGGTCTGGTAGAAGACAAGCGGATTCATTTGGCGGCTCCTCGCTTTTCAAAGGCCAGCAGCACCGCGCCGGCCATGGCGGCCAGGAGCACCACCGAAATGAGCTCGAAGGCCATGGTGTAGGGACCGAGCAGTCCGGCGCCGAGTTCGGCCGGGCTGACGTTTTTGGGGGTGGGGAATCCGGCCACGCCGTAGACGGCCAGGCAGGGCACGAGGATGCCGGCCGGGAGCAGCGCCCCGAGCACGCCGCGCAGTCCGCCGCGCAGTCCCGGCCCCTGGCCCTCGCCGCCGTCGGCCGAGGCCCGGGTGAGCATGATGGCGAAGAAGATGAGCACGGTGACGGCGCCGACGTAGATAAGGATCTGCATGAGGGCGACGAAGTCGGCCAGGAGCAGCAGATAGAGTCCGGCAACGCCGAAAAGGGATACGACCAAGCCGAGCATGGCCCGAACGAGGCTTGCCGCAGACACGGCGAGGACGCCGCCGGCAAGGGCGATCAGGCTGTAGAAGGCAAAGGCTGCCTGCCCAAGGTACAATTCATTCATAAGCGCCCCGCTGTTCTCCTCGTAAGGCTTATGGACTTCTTCAAACTGACCATACCGAACAACCCCCCAGTCGACGTTGCACATTCCAATCAGCGCAACAAAATCAACACAACGCAAATATTAAAATTTGAAAAATCAAACACTCATTTTAATACTAAATTTACTTTTTTGATCTTTGTAAAATTTATATTTCAATCGTTTAATTTGTGTTAAAATAAGATATCTTGCAACCAATTTAGTATTCTCGAAACACAGAGCACGTTAAAACGCTATTAAAACCATCGTGGCATGTGATTACTTTACAGTTTTACATCGATACTCATTTTTTTCACAATCTCACTAGACTACTAAAAATATATTTTAGACAACACTACATTCGTCATACTAAAAACAATCATGATAAATACTGACTGACTCTGTATAACACGCCATTCTTAGAGCAGCGTGACGCGCATTGCGTGCGAAACTTTCAAAGAACGGTAACACGCGAGGCGGGTTGCTTATATCGTCGAACTTTGGCTGTCGTCAAGAGACAATAATTTGTCGTAATCGTAGCAGATACTTCCGCCAGACGCCAGTACGGACCCGAAAAAAACTTCCCTGCCAGCACGATTTACACTCCGAGTTGAACATGTAAATAAATAAATTAATTACTAAAAATGAAATGTCGCCGCCGCCACGACCTGGATGCGGCCCCGGGCGGATTCAGGAATTGCTTCACGATGCGATGCAAAACGACGACGCCAAAAAGTTCGCGACATGATAATTCCTTCACAATCAAACGTAGCGGCACGGGAGAAAATACCGAGCGTCTTGCCCGTGTCGGGCCAATCCCGTCGCCCTAAAGCCGGCCCGGACCCTCCCCTCGCCGCCGAATCACGCTTCCGGCCGCATTCTTGTCGACAGGCGTGAGGAGCAAAATCTGCGGCTTCACAAAAAAAACGTCTGACGACGAGCGCGAAAGGCCTCAACACCTCATTGCCAGAAGGCCGTTCCTAACGGTATAGGGGCGCGTCGGCGGACTCCCGGCCCGGCCGCACGGCCGGACCACCCACCGGGTCCATCGCCCCAGCCCGGGGCATGGCCCCGACACGGCGGCGTAACCGCCAAACGCTTTGCGTTGTTGCTGCCCTTCCCCTGGGGGAAGTCGGCGGCAGTACGTCCGTCGGCATGAATTGATCCCATGAGGCGTCGCGAAACGGCGGTGCATCACGCCAGGGACCGCGACGCCATGACAGAGCCCCTTCCCAAGGAAGGACAAGCAATATCGCCTCCACCTGCAACCTTCGGAGCCCCTTTGTCGTTTCCTTCCTTAACCATCGGTGACCTTACCATCCCCAGGGCCATCATCCAGGGCGGGATGGGCGTAGGCATCTCCCTTTCCGGTTTGGCTTCGGCCGTGGCCGCGGCCGGGGGCTTCGGCGTCATCTCGGCGGCCGGCATCGGCATGAACGAGCCGGATTTCGGCTCCAACTACATCGAAGCCAACAACCGGGTGCTGGCCAGGGAAATCCGGGCCGCCAAGGAAGCCGCCCCAGGCGGCGCCATCGGCGTCAACATCATGATGGCCATGGCCAACTTCGCGGAACTGGTCAAAACCGCCATCCGCGAAAACGTGGACGCCATCTTTTCCGGAGCCGGCCTGCCGCTGGATCTGCCGGGTCACCTGCCCGAAGGCGCGCGCACCAAGCTCGTGCCCATCGTGTCCTCAGCCCGGGCCGCCGTGATCCTCTGCAAGAAGTGGCTGTCGCGCTTTGGCCGCACCCCCGACGCCTTCGTGGTCGAAGGCCCCATGGCCGGCGGGCATCTGGGATTCAAGGCCGAGCAGATCGACGACCCGGATTTCGTTCTGGAAAAGCTTGTCAGCGAGGTGGTGGCCGGAGTCGCTCCCTACACCGCCCCCAACGGCGCGCCCATTCCGGTCATCGCCGCCGGCGGCGTCTACACCGGGGCCGACATCCGCCGCTTCATCGAGCTTGGCGCAGCCGGCGTCCAGATGGGCACCCGGTTCGTCGCCACCAACGAATGCGACGCCGACGACCGTTTCAAGCAAAGCTATGTCGAGGCCACGGAAAAAGACGTGGTCATCATCAAAAGCCCTGTGGGCATGCCCGGCCGGGCCCTCCACAACGAATTCCTCGATCTGGCCGCCGAGGGCTCCAAGACGCCGGCCCGCTGCCCCTACCGCTGCATCCACACCTGCGACTACACCAAGGCCCCCTACTGCATCACCCTGGCCCTGGCCAACGCCAAGAAGGGCCGACTGCGCCACGGCTTCGCCTTCGCCGGCCAGAACGCCTGGCGGGTGGACCGCATCATGTCGGTGGCGGACTTGTTCAAGGAATTGATCGAAGGCTATGAAGCGGCCGAAGCCGCCTCGCCGGCGTAATGCCGACGGCATTGCTCAAGGGAAGCCAAGCACAACAGCAGAGCATATTGTAGAACACAACTGTCGTTGTGTTTTACGGCAAAAGGCGCGACGGACCGGACAACCGGCCGCCGCGCCTTTTATTTTTGCCCGAGGAACAGGAAATAGCGCCACAGCCCGGCGTAGGCCGGCCGCAGCTCCTGACGGCAGGTAATAAAGCGGGACTGGAGTTCGGGCATGAGGTGGCCGGCCAGCCGCACATGGTTGACGCCCATCCAGGCCCGAAACCAGGCGGCCGGCGTGTCGTGGAAGTCGACCACGGCGATGCGGCCGCCCGGGGCCAGATGCTCCCGGGCCGTGTCCAGGGCCGCGTCCCAGCCGGGATTGAACATGGTCAGGGCATAGGAAAAAACGACAAGGTCCAGGGAACCCGGCGCGAACGTGTCGTGGCCGTAAGCCGCGCAGCGCAGTGCCGCCGGGCAGGCCGTCCGGGACACGGTCCGGCGGGCACGCTCCAGCATGGGCCGGCACAGGTCCACGCCGGTGATCGACGTGTCGGGCAGCGCCCGGGACAGGGCTAGGAGATTGCGCCCGGTGCCGCAGCCGATCTCAGCCACCCGCGCCGGCCGCTCCAGGCCGTCCCGGACCGCCATTTCGGCGGCCAGACGCACCAGCCGGTCGCGGCCAAAAAGAAAACTCCAGCGCGTGGCGTCGTAGATGCGGGCGTGGAACCGGTAATAGCCGGGCAGGGGCGAGGCCTCGGCCGCCATCAGGCCACTACCGCCAGATGCTGGCTGCCATAGGTGCCGACCCGGTCGACAGCGTGCAGGGCCTCGGTCACTTCCGGAAAAAAGGTCAACCGACGTCGGGCCGCCTCGGGCACGAAGGAGACATCCAGCCCGGCCGAACGCATGAGCACCTTGGCCTCGGGCGCGGCGGCGACGAAAATGCGTTCCCACTCCTCGGCCAGGGCCGCCGGATCGTGGTTGGCCAGCCAGTCCTGGTGGTCCAGCAGCACGAAATGGCTGTAGGGGCCGGGATGATCGGCCAGAAAGCCGCTGAGGGAATCGGTGTGGGTCGTCAGCCGGTCCAAACGCTCCCGAATCGTCTCGAAATGTTGTTCCTTCAAATACTCCGGGCAACATTCCGGGGCGTAGCGGCCGGTGAGGTACACCCGCCAGAAATAGTTCTCGGCCATGGCGGTTTCGGTGAACAC
This sequence comes from Pseudomonadota bacterium, assembly GCA_023435825.1. Classification (GTDB taxonomy): domain Bacteria; phylum Desulfobacterota; class Desulfovibrionia; order Desulfovibrionales; family Desulfovibrionaceae; genus Solidesulfovibrio. Next base: position 15,522 of record JAEZMB010000198.1, read on the forward strand.
CCGGCGCACCTTCTCGCGCACGAAGCCCTCCAACCCGCCCGGATGGGAATCGCGGATGAGCGCGATCTGGGGACGCGGGACGCCAAGCAGGGCCATGAGCGCCGGCCGGGCCACCAGCCAGCGGCTGAGGCGATCCCAAAAGACCGGCTCCACGGCCGCAAACGCCCGGCGCTGCTCGGCCAGATCCCCGGCGGCCAGCAGACGCGACAGCTCGCGCCGCAGCCCGGGCTTGAGCAGCCCCAAAAGCCGCGTGAACAAAAAGGCCGCCGCCCCGGACGCACCGTGATGGTAAAAGGAACGCGACAACCGTCCGCCCTTGAAATACGCGATGTTCTTGTCCCAATAGGCCGCCGCGTAGGCCGGGAGATGCCCCCGCAGCCGGGCGTAGGTCGCGGCGCAGGACGGCCCGCCGCCTTCACCAAAAAAGGTGAAGAGTTCCTTGAAGGATGCCCGGCGGAAAAGCGCCCGCTTGAGCTCCAGCAAGGCGTTCTGGCGGAAGTTGAGGTCCACGCAGGCGACCTCGGCCGGATCGTCCAGCAAATAGTCCAACGCGTTGTCGCCGGCCGAGGTGATGACCACCACCCGCGAACCGGCCCCCAGCGCCAACAGCCGCCGATCCAGGCGCGGGTCTTCCCAGCAGGTGTTGTAGACAAGGCGGTTGCCATGGACAAAACGGAAAAAAGCGTCGCCCAGACGCCGTGACACAGTAAGGTTCATGCCCGCCGTCTACCGCCGCCACCCCGCCGCGACAAACGACGTTTCCGTGACGCGTTGTCGCGTTATCGCCATGTGACAATGAAGAATGAAGAGGCCTCCGGCGGCTGGGGGCCTGAGGCCCCCAGACCCCCCATCTGGAAGAAAAAGGGGGGCGGCTTCGCCGTAAGGCGATTGACTGTATTTGCCTGCTCTACCTGGAAACTTCCTGTTTGGGGGCGCGTTTGCCGCCAGGTTCCTCC
>JAEZMB010000222.1 GCA_023435825.1 Pseudomonadota bacterium
GCGGAGCCCCGCTCTTCGCTCTTTGTTCTTCCTCTTCTCGTCTACTTTTTCTTGGCGTCGAAGCCCGCCACGATGTTGTCCTGGACGCGCGACAGGTAATACGACAGCGGCAGGCTGACCACGGTCAGCAGGCACATGGCGGCGAAGGGATGCAGGCGGCCGCGCAGCAGATCGGCCCCATAGCCCAGGATGGGCTGGTGGAGCAGATAGAAGCTGTAGGAGGTGGCGGCGGCCAGGGCAACCGCCGGCTTGGCTCCGATACGGGCCATGGCCGGCCAGACGAAAAGCGTTCCGGCCAGGCCCAGGCAGGCGACGGTGAGCAGCATGTGGGCGGGCAGGGCCGGCAGCGAGCTTTTGAAGACGATGGCCAGGGGCAGGGCGGCGTAGGTGGCGGCCAGGAAGCCGACGAGCCAGGTCGTGGGCACGCCGGTTTCCAGGTCACCCTGGCGCGGGGCGGCGGCCCGGGCCTTCCAGGCCATGGCGAAGGCCATGCCCAGGGCGAATTCCGGCAGGCGGTAGGGCAGGTTGAAGTAGAGCATGTAGTCGAAAAGCGCGGCCGTGTCGCTGACCTTGGCCAGCAGCGACAGGACCAGCCACAGGCCCCAGCCGGCCCCGACGCAGCCGGCGGCGGCCTTGGCCGGGCCATACTTTTCGAAAAGCTTCAGTAAAAGCGGGAAGGTCAGGTAGAACTGGGCGAGCAGGCCCATCCACCACAGGGCCGGCTCCAGGCAGAAAAAGCGGGTGGGGTCGAAGGTCTGGACGAAAAAGAGCTTCTCGGCCACGCAGGCTCCGAGCGCGGCCAGAGGCATGGCCCCGGCCACCAGGGCCACCAGGCTCCACAGGGCCAGGGACAGGTAGTACTGCGGGGTGATGCGGCCAAAGCGGCGGCGGAAGAAGTCGAAGTAGGCCATGGGCGGCTTGCCGCCCGGATTGGCGTGGGGCAAGGTGAGAACGAAGCCGGTGATGGCGTTGAAGACCACGACGCCGAGATAGCCTTGGCTCATGATGTCGCCGAGGATGGGGCCGAAGGGATTTTGCGCGCCGCAGTCGGGCAGCACGGTCCAGACGTGGTAGAAGAAGATGGCGAACATGGCCAGAACCCGGATGCTTTCGATCTGGGTGACGCGGCGCTGCATGAGGGCTTCCTTTGCTGTTTGGGGTGCGACGGGCGCGCCGGGCCTGCGGCGCGGGATGTTAAAGTCCCATGACTTTGGCGAAAAGCGGAAAATATTGCAAGGTTGCGGAGGTTGTCGGCCATGCGGGTGGTTTTTGTGGGCGTGGGCGAGGCGTTTGACGAGGGGCTGGCCAACACGAGCCTTTTCGTGGCCGGCCTTGCCGGCGAGTCGCGGCGCACGGTCTTGCTGGACTGCGGCTTCACGGCGGCTGCGGCCTTTTTCGCCTGTCCGGCCATTGCCCCGGCCGATCGCCGGGAAGGGCCGGACGCGGTCTGGATATCCCATTTCCACGGCGACCATTTCCTGGGCCTGCCCTGGTTGATCGCCCGGCTCCACGAGCAGGGTAGGGCGCGGCCGCTTGTTGTTCATAGCGGCACGGGCGTGGCGGCCAAGGTGTTGGCGGCATTGGATCTGGCCTATCCGAACCTGCGGGAGAAGCTGGCTTTCGAGATTGTCGGGATCGAGGCCCGGCCGGGCGAGGCTTTCGAACTGGCCGGCTTTGGCGCCCGGACGGCCCTGACCGGGCACGGCGCGCCGTGTCTGGGGCTGCGCCTCGAAACGCGCCTTGGGGCGCTGTATTACGGCGGCGACGGGCCGATGACGGCCAAGGGGCTGGAGTTGGCCTCGGGGTGTTCTTTGGCGGTGCTGGAAGCGTATGGCCTGGAAGCGGGCGTGCCGGGCCATGGTTGCGTGCCGGAAGCCGTGGAAGCGGCCGAAGCGGCCTGGGTCGAGGCCTTGGCCGTGGTCCATGTGCGGCGTGAGGTGCGCCGGGAGCGCGGCGACGCCATCCGCCGGATGCTCACCGACGCCTCGATCCGGGCGTTTCTGCCCGAGCCGGGGGAGGTGTTCGAAGCTTCCTAGGGCGTATTCCCGGCGATACGCCCCAACAGAAGGGCGTGCGGCTAGTTCGAGGCGCTGCCCTGGGCCGAGTCGCCGACCACGAGGTAGCTGCCCGGATGGGAGACCGGGGCGCGGTCGCGGCGCAGCAGCCACATGTCGCGCTCCTTGTCCGTGGCCGCGATCTGCTCATAGTGGCGGTCGAGGATGGAACGGTTGTCGAGAAAGGCGTTGGCCGCCGCCGACACCCGCACGCAGCCCTTGGAATCCGGGCCGCCCAGGCGCGGTTCGCCCTGATCCGGGTCGGTGGCGTGCATTAAAAGGCGCATCTGGCTGTCGTAGACGCCCTGGCGGAACTGGCGCGGGGCCTGCTGGTAGCCGAAATCCCACACCCGGCTGCCGCGCGCGCCAAGGCCGCGCCAACCCTTGCTGTTTTTCGTGCCCTCGGCCCGGTAGCCCCAGTTTTCGGGCAGATGCTCGAACACGCCCACGGGCGTAATAAACGAGTCTTCCCGGGGCCGCAGCTTGCCCGAGGAGATGAAATCCGCGCCGACAAAGGCCACGCGCTTGGCCTGCGCGTCGTAGTAGGCCAGAAGCAGCAGTTGGGTGGCCGGGTTGCGGTCGGCGTAGACGAAATACTGGCTGGCCGAGAGATCGGCGTTGGCCGCTTGCAGCCGGGCCAGGGCGTCGGCCCGGGCGGCGTCGCGGTAGGCTTGGCCGGGGTCGGCCAGCAGCTCCAGATGGCGCTGGCCGGCCTTGCCGGAAAACCGGGCCATGGTCCGGGCCGTGACCGCCTCGGCGAACTGCCGGCCGACTTCAAGGAGTTCCTGGCGCACGGCGGCATCGGCCACGGCGGCGGCTTCGGCCTCGTAAAAGGGCGAGGCCTTGGCCGGCGCGGCGGCGGTGGGCGTGGCGGCCGGCTTGTCCTTGGCCGCCAGGGCCAGGCCCGGCAGCGCGGACGTCAGCAGGACGGCCAAAAGCCCGGCCACGGCCAATGGGCCGGCCAGGAAAACGATCGCCTGACGAAAAAGCGGGCCTCCCGTCCGAGGGAAACCCGCTTCGTGAGCCTTGGGGCGAGACACGCCGGAAACGGCGCTAGAAGACCCGGCGGCCTCCCGCATAATGCGTTCTCCAGTAATCTTCTTCGAGGTGGGAGATGGTGACGTTTTTGCCGCTGCTGGCGCTGTGGATGAACTTGCCGTCTTCCAGATAGATACCGACGTGATTGACGCCCCGTTTGGAGCGGAAGAAGACGAGATCGCCCTTGCGCAGATTGTTTTTGGCCACCATGGAACCCACCTGATACTGCTCCCGGGAGGAGCGGGGGAGATGGATGCCGTAGCGGTTGAAGACCCAGGTGGTGAAACCGGAACAGTCGAATCCGGAGTTGGGGTCGCAACCGCCGGAACGGTAGCGCGTGCCGAGCTGGGTGTGGGCGGTGCGCAGCATGCGGTCATAGACGCCGCCTTTGCGCTGCACCGAGGTCAGCTCGAAAAGGTTGTCGCTGATGAGCTTGTCCGGCGAGGCCGCGGCCTGCATACGGGGGGCCGGCGCGGCGTTGGGAGCCGGCGTGGAGCCGCCCTGGTCGAACAGGTTGCCGGTGATGAGGTTGTTCTCGGCGGCGGCGATGAGCTGGGCTTCGTGGTCGCCGGCGACCAGGAAGTTGTTGCGGGCGTTAAAGCCCTGGTAGTCTTCGAAATTGTAGGAGTAGGTTTTGGGTTTCGAGGTGCACCCGGCCAGGGCGAGGGCCAGGACCGCCATGACGACGTAGGGTTTGAGCTTGGTTAGGCCTTTGGCGTGTGCGCGCGCGTCGGTCAAAACGTTTCCTCCTTGCTGGAGTTGCCGGCCGGGGCCGCTTCCACGTTTCCGCATAAACCTTTCGGTTTCGTGGGGCCGCTTATCGCCTCGACAAGTGGGCCGGATTCAGGCCCGCTCGGGACGATATTTTCGTTTGCATCGCCGGATACAGTTTCGAAAGGTAGATTTCCGTTTAAAAGCTTCAAAAATCCGCGTCAAGGTTATTTTGACAATTTAATAAACTGAAATCTCCTTTCGAGCGCTTTCCGGCCCTTGTCCGGGAAGCGGAAATGGGGAACACTCGGCGGAAATGGCAAACGTTTTTTACCTTGCCGGGCCGGGCGGACAGCGGGCCGTGACGGCTCGCCCTGGCGACACGTTGGCCCGGGCGCTTTTCCGGGCCGGCTTTTTCGTGGGCGTGCCCCTGTGCGCCGGCCTTGGCCGTTGCGGCCGCTGCCGGGCGCGCTTCGTGGCCGATGCGCCACCGCCTCTGCCGGCCGAGTTGCGTCGCCTTTCCCCGGACGAACTGGCCGGCGGCTGGCGCTTGGCCTGCCTGCATCCGGCCCGGGGCGGCGAACAGGTGGAATTGCCCCAAGACGCGGACGCTGCGGCCGCGTCCCCTGTCGCGCCGCGGTCCGCCGCCGTCGGCGACGGCCCCCTGGGCCTGGCCGTGGACCTCGGCACCACCGGCCTGGCCGTGGACCTCGGCACCACCGGCCTGGCCTGGCGGCTGGTCTCCCTGGCCGACGGCACTATCGCGGCCGAGGGGCGCGGGGTCAATCCCCAGCTCGGGGCCGGGGCCGAGGTGGTCTCGCGTCTGGCCTTCGCCCTGGAACCCGGCGGCGGCGACTATCTGCGCCGGCTGGTTGTGGACGAATTGCGCCGACTGGCCGCCCCGGCCGGCCCCAGGCTTGCCGCCCTGTGCGTGGCCGGCAATTCCGTCATGATGTCGATTTTATGCGACAAGCCCTTGGACGGCCTGGCCCGGGCTCCCTATGGGCTTTCGTGGCGCGGCGACAGCCTGGAACGCCTTGATTCCGGCCTGCCGCCGGCCTATGTGCCGCCGCTTTTCAGTCCCTTTGTCGGCGCCGACATCACCGCCGGCCTGACGGCCCTGGTGCGGCGCGCTCCGGCCTATCCCTTTCTGCTGGCCGATCTGGGCACCAACGCCGAGATGGTGCTGGCCCTAGCCCCGGACCGCTATCTGGCGGCCAGCGCTCCGCTGGGGCCGGCCCTGGAAGGCGTGGGGCTATCCCAGGGGGCCATGGCCGGGCCGGGGGTGGCCGTGGCTTTCGAACTGACGCCCGCCGGCATCCTGCCGGAATTTTTCGACCCCGGCCATTCCGGAGCGCCGCGCGGCATTGCCGGACCGGGCTATCTGTCCCTGACCGCGCGCCTGGTCGAGCAGCAAATCCTTGACGTGGACGGCCGATTCGCTACAACCCCGGCCGCGACTCCGCTTGGCCGGCGTCTGGCCGCCCGGGTCGGACACGCCCACGGCGAACCGTATTTCGAAACCGCCGGCTGCCGGCTGCCGGCGGGCGATGTCGAGGAACTGCTCAAGGTCAAGGCGGCCTGCAATCTGGCCGTTTCGGCGCTTCTGGCCGCTGCCGGCCTGGCTACGGCCGATCTGGCCTCGGTGTATCTGGCCGGGGCGTTCGGCGCGGCCGTGTCGCCGGCCGACCTCGAAACCCTTGGCTTTTTGCCGCCCGGACTGGCCGGGCGCACCCATGCGGCCGGCAACCTGTCCCTGGCCGGGGCGGCGCTTTTTCTGATCGATGCCCAAAGCCGCCGTCAGGCGGCCGAACTTGTCGCCCACACCACACTCGTTCCCCTGGTCGACGCCGCTGATTCCGGCAAGGCCTTCATCCAAAGGATGGTTTTTTCCTATGTCCCCTGACGCCGCCGCCGCGCCGGCCCGTCCCGGCGCCAAGCGCCTGCTTGCGCCTCTGTCCCCGGACGTCCGTGCCCGGCTCGAAGCCTATCCCGAACTGCTGCGAAAGGCCCTGCCGCTGCGCCCGGGCCTGGTGCGCGAACTGCCCAAGGTCGTGCGCGAGCTGTCCTTGTCGCTGACCGCCGAACGCGAAGGCGGCCCCCGGCCGGGCTATCTCAGCGACCCCCGCGTGCTCTCGGCCTATCTTTGGTACTATCTGCCCTGGAACCTCGTGCGCCTGTCGCGTCTGCTTCCCGGCCTCGACCTCGACATCCCCGACGGCGGGGTGGTCTGCGACCTCGGCAGCGGCCCCCTGACCTTCATCCAGGCCCTGTGGCTGTCGCGGCCCGATCTGCGCAAGCGGCGGCTGCGCATCACCTGCGTGGACCGCTCCAAGCGGGCCCTGGAACTGGGATTAGCGCTTTTTGCCGAACTGGCAGGCTTTGATCCCACCCACCCGGACGCGCCCTGGCGCATCCGCGTCACCCGAGGCGAATACTGGCAGGGGTTGACCGACGGGGCCGATCTCGTGGCCATGGTCAACGTGGCCAACGAACTGGCCGGCAAGGTCCGCGAGCCGCTGGACGAACGCATGGAGCGGGTGGCCGCCCAACTTTCCGAAAGCCTCGTGCCCGGCGGCCGGGTGCTGGTGGTCGAACCCGGCACGCGCCTGGGCTGGCGTTGTCTGCTCGGCATGCGCCAAGCCTTTGTCGAGATGGACATGGATATTGCCGCGCCCTGTCCCCACCGCGAGGAGTGCGTGCTCCTGGCCGGGCGCACCCGGGCCTGGTGCCATTTTACCATGTCGCCGGTGGGCGCGCCCCGCTGGCTGACCGCCTTTTCCGAGCGGGCCGGCCTGGGCAAGGAGCGCCTGAGCCTGTCCTTCCTGCTGGCCCGAAAGGCCCGGCCGGCCCCCATGGCCGGCGGGGTCCGGGTGGTGTCCGGGGCCTTTTCCCTGGCCGACGTGGCGGGCAGCGCCGTCTACGGCTGCTCGGCTTCCGGGTTGCTGGTGCTGTGCGCCCCGGACCGCCGTCCGCCCGCCCCGGGCGATCTGCTGGCCGTGGATGTGCCGGCCGGCGCGCCCCTTGACCCCAAAAGCGGCGCGCCCCGCGTCATGCTCGCCCCGGACCCGTCCGGCGAACTTCCGGCGCAACCAAGGGCCGCGACCGGCCGTAACCCTGCCCCCTCGGACAAGGCGGTTCGTGGCCAGGACCGGCGTTCCGGTTCGGCCAAGGCCGGAACTGGTTCCCGGGAGGAGAAGGGCGGCAAGCGACGCCCTCGGCCGGGCGGCGCTCCCGGCGCGTCCGGTCCGGCCGGCTCGTCCGGGCCGTCGCGTCAGGCTCCGACGGGAAAGCCGTCTCGTCCGGCTTCCAAGGGCCAATCCTCGGGATCGGGCAAGCCGGGCCGGCCGCCTCGCTCGCGCCGGGACTGACCGCCGTTTGCGCCTTGGCGCTGGGGGAATTTGGTTTTTTCGGGCTTGCCCCCGGACGCAGGCAAGGGGGCCGGTGACGGCAGGTTTCGTTGCGGCGACCGGGCCAGGCTGTCCGAAAAGGGGAGCGCGGCCCGGTCGCAAGGCCGCGACGGTTGTTGTCCAAGGCCGTGAAATACGTTAGAAGCGCCCATTCATTCCGCATGGCCGAGCCTGTCGGCAAGCGTAGCAAAGGAGGTCCCGCGTGGAGGTGTCGCAAACCGGCATCCCGGGGCTTGTCGTGATCAAACCGAAAGTGTTCGGCGATCACCGGGGTTTTTTTCTGGAGACCTACAGCCGGGAGGCTTACGCCAAGGCCGGTCTCAATTATGATTTCGTGCAGGACAACCACGCCCGCTCCGGCCCAAAGGGCGTGTTGCGGGGCCTGCATTTTCAGCTGCCGCCCGCAACCCAGGCCAAGCTCGTCTGGGTGACCCGGGGGGCGGTCTACGACGTCGTGGTCGATTTGCGCCAAGGGTCGCCCACCTATAAAAAGTGGTACGGCATCGAGCTTTCCGCCGACAATTTCCTGCGGTTCATGGTGCCCCGTGGCTTTGCCCACGGCTATGTGACCCTGACCGAGGACGCCGAATTCATGTACAAGGTCGATGCCCCTTACGCGCCCGAACTGGACGCCGGCATCGCCTGGGACGACCCGGACATCGGCATCACGTGGCCGGTCACCGATCCTGTCCTGTCCGAGAAGGACGCGATCCAGCCGCGTCTGGCCGCCGTGGGCTCGCCGTTCGTCTACGAGTCCTAGGGGGAACCTTGAAACGCGCCCATACTCTTCGAAAATACGCCGTTTCGAGAACTCTGCCGTCAACATCCGCATGTCCGCCGTTGGCAAGCTTGGCGCGGTGCGGACTGGAGAATTCGACGCTATGAGCAATTCCGATGTCGGGACATCCCCTGGCGGACGTTATGCCCTGATTCTGGCCGGCGGCTCGGGCACCCGGCTGTGGCCCCTTTCCCGGACGCTTCTGCCCAAGCAGTTGCTGGCCCTGGGCGGAGAGGCGACCCTGCTCCAGTCCACGGCCGAGCGTGTGGCCCAGGCCTTTGCGCCGTCGGGTATCGCGGTGGTGACCAACGAGGAGCACGTCTTCGAAGTGCGCGCCCAGTTGCGCGGCCAGCTCCCGGACGTGGACAGCGCCGTTTTGGCCGAGCCCGTGGGCCGCAACACCCTGCCGGCCATCCTCCTCGGACTGGCCCCCATCGTGGCCGCCGATCCCCAGGCCGTTGTCGGCGTGTTTCCGGCCGACCACCGCATCGACGACGTCGCCTCCTGGGTCCGGGCCATGGACCGGGCGGCCGAACTGGCCCAGGACGGCTGGTTCGTCACCTTTGGCATCCCGCCCAAGGCCCCGGAGACGGGCTACGGCTACATCCATCGGGGAGAATCCCTGGGCGAGGGCGGCTACGCCGTGCTGGGATTCACCGAGAAGCCCGACCGGGAGACGGCCGAAAAGCTTCTGGCCAGTGGCGAGTATTCCTGGAACAGCGGCATGTTCGTGTTCCGGGCCGACGTTTTTCTCGATGCCGTGGCCGCCCATGCGCCGGTCCTGTACGACTGGTGGCAGGCCCGGGGCGAACGTCCCCTGGCCGCCGGCTACGCCGGCATTCCCGACGTGTCCGTGGACTACGGCGTGGTGGAAAAGCTCGACCGCATCGCCATGGTGGAGGCGGGCTTCGACTGGGACGACCTGGGAAGCTGGGAGGCGCTGTACCGACTGGGCCGGCGAGACGAGAACGGCTGCGTGATTCAGGGCGACGTGCTGGCCCTGGATTGTTCGAACTCGCTCTTCTTTTCACAAGGCGGCGCCCTGGCCGTGGCCGGGGTCAAGGACCTCATCGTCATCCAGACCAAGGACGCCACCCTGGTGTGCCCGGTGTCCGAGGCCCAGCGGGTCAAGGACGTGGTGGGGGCGCTGAAAAAGCAGGGCAGCAAGCTCGTCGAGGCCCACGTGACGGTGCGCCGGCCCTGGGGCAGCTACACCGTGCTGGAAGAGGGGCCGAACTTCAAGATCAAGCGCATCGAGGTGTTGCCCGGGGCGCGGCTGTCGCTCCAAATGCACCATCACCGGGCCGAACATTGGGTGGTGGTGTCGGGCACGGCCCTGGTCCAGGTGGGCGAACGGGAAATTTTGCTCACGGACAATCAGTCCGTGGACATTCCCAAGACCAGCCTGCACCGGCTTTCCAACCCGGGAAAGGTGCCGGTGGAGATCATAGAAATCCAGTCCGGCCCGTATCTTGAAGAAGACGACATCGTGCGTTTCGACGACATCTACGGTCGCGAGGGCAAAAGCCCCAAATAGAGTCAGCAAAAGGCCGGGGATTCGTGAATTTTTTCATTAGACCTTGACACGGAAGAACCAGCCTGGGTAAAAAGCGCGGTGCGACAATCCGCGCCGAGGTGAGGGGACAGATCCTCGGAGGGGTTCGTGACGTGGCGACACGTCTTTCTTTCATCCGCCTTTCCCCGTGGGGGGGAAGGGGCCGTCGGGCGTCTTTGCGCGCGGCGGACAACCAGCAAAGGCATGGGCAGGGGACGTATGGAGGAGAAAAGATCGAATTCGGCCGGCGGTGTGGGCGGCATGGCGCTTTTTGCCCTGATCGGCTTCGTCGGCGCCCTGGTGGTGGGGTGGGGCATCTTCCCGAAGATGCTGTACAGCCAAAAGACGCAACCTATTCGTTTCAGTCACACGGTCCATTCCCAGTTGGGCATTGAGTGCGAGCAGTGCCACCATCTGGGTCCTGACGGCCGCTTCGCCGGCCTGCCTTCCACCGAGTCCTGCGCCGAATGCCATGGCGAAGAGACCGGCGACACCTCTGCCAATGGCAAGGAAATCGACAAGTTCGTCAAGGACTATGTCAAGACTGGCCGGCAGGTGCCCTGGCTTGTGTACCAGTACCAGCCCGACAACGTGTTCTTCTCCCACGCCGCCCACAAGGGATTCGAGTGCACCAAGTGCCACCTCGACGTGGCCAAGACGGACACTCCCCCGCCGTACTACGAGAACCGTCTGAGCGGTTACAGCAAGGACACCATGAAGATGTGGGAATGCGAACGCTGCCACGCTTCCATGGGCACCAGCAACGCCTGCTTCGTCTGTCATAAATAAGGGGGGAGAAATGGGACTTGATCGCAGAGCTTTCCTCGGTCTTGTGGCGGGTGGTACCGTTGGCGCCATGTTCACCCCCATTCCGTGGAAATTGATTGACGACGCTTCTATCTGGACGCAAAACTGGCCGTGGATCCCCCGGGTTCCCAAGGGCCAGATCGACTACGTGGCCACCACCAGCAAGCTGTGCCCGGCTGGCGAAGGCCTCAAGATCATGCGCGTGGCCGGCAATCCGATCCTGGCCGGCGGCAACGCTTCGCATCCGTTGTCCTGCGGCGGCGTTTCCGCCCTGGCCCGGTCCGAAGTCTACATGCTGTACAGCCCGGCCCGGATCAAATCGCCCATGAAACGCAACGGCAAGAGCTTTGCCCCCATCACCTGGGAGCAGGCCCTTATCGAGATGGCCGAGAAGCTCGGCGCTGCCAAGGGCGCGGTGGCCTCCATCTCCGGCGACAACACCGGCACCATCAATGAAGTCCTGACCGCCCTGACGGCCAAGCTCGGCAGCGCCGGCAGCTTCATGATGCCCTCCGAAGCCACCACCGCCGCCAAGGCCATGAAGCTCATGGGAGCCCAGGGCCAGGCCGGCTACGACTTCGAAAACGCCGATACCGTCCTGGTCCTTGGCGCGGACATCTTCGAGACCTGGGGCACGTCCTCCAGGAACCGCAAGGCCTTCGGAGCCAACCGCCCGGCCGGGGCCAAGCCCGCCAACACCTACGTCTACGTCGGCCCCACCCGCAACAACACCGCTGCGGTGTGCGACCAGTGGGTTCCGGCCGCCGCCGCCGATCTCGGCGTGGTGGCGCTGGGCATCGCCTGGCATCTGCTCAAGGCCGGCGCGACCAGCAACGCTCCCGGGTTCGACACCTTCAAGGCCGTGGTCAACGGCGGCTTCGGTCCCGAAGACGTCAAGCGGGCCACCGGCGTTGCTCCCGAGACCCTGGCCGCCATCGCCAAGGCCCTGGCTTCGGCCAAGGCTCCCCTGGTGGTCACCGGCTCGCCCTTCGGGCAGGGCCTGGGCGCGGCTCCGGTCATCGCCGGCATGTCGCTCAACATGCTCCTGGGCCGGATCAACAAGCCCGGCGGCGTCTACATGCTGCCGGAACTGCCCTCGGTCGTCCCGGGCGCGCTGACCCGCGCGGCCATGCTTGACGGCGATCTGCCCGCGTTTTTGAAGGGCGTGGAGTCCGGCAAGACCCCGGCTCCCAAAGCCCTGCTCATCTATGACGCCAACCCGGCCTACGGCCTGCCCGAAGCGGGGGCCATGGCCAAGGCCCTGGAAAAGATCCCGTTCAAGGTGAGCTTCTCCTCCTTCATGGACGAGACCGCCGCCCTGTGTGATCTGGTGCTGCCCAACTCGCTGCCCCTGGAGCGCTATGACGACGTGGCCACGCCCTACGGCTCCGGCTTTTGCGTCTACAGCCTGGTGCGGCCCATCCAGAAGCCCCTGTGCGACACCAAGACCACCGGCGACGTGCTGCTGGGCCTGGCCCGCAAGCTCTCCATCGACCTGAAGTTCGACAACTTCCAGCAGGTCATCAAGGAGAAGGTCGCCAGCCTCGCCAAGGTCAGCGGCGGCTTCGTGGCCAAGGACGTCATGCCCTGGCAGGTCGCGGCCGGTAAGCCCGCGCCCGCCCTGGTCGGCGGCGACCTCTGGAAGGCCCTGGAAGCCGGGTACGCCTGGACCATGGTCGGCCAGGCGGCCCAGACCTCCATGGGATTTGCCGCCGAGGTGCTGGCCAAGGCCGTCAAGGCCGGCAAGCCCGCCACGGCCACGGTGCTGGCTCCCTACGCCCAGCTGCGCACCGGCACCCCGGTCACCGGCATGCCTTGCCAGGATTTGACCATGGTTCCGGACACCGAACTCATGGGCGACACCACCTTCATCCGCGTCAACAGCGAGACGGCCAAGGCCCTGGGCCTGAAAAAAGGCCAGATGGTCAAACTGTCCGGCGCCGGCGTCGACTGCCAGGCCAAGGTCCACATCTTCGAAAGCGTCATGCCCGGCATGGTCTCCGCCCCCCTGGGCTTCGGCCATACCGCCTTCGACTACTACAGCCAGGGCAAGGGAGCCAACTACCTCTCGCTTGCCGCCGTGGTCGAAGAGCCGGGCTCGGGCCTGTCCATGTGGATCGCCCCTGAAGTCAAAATCGCCTAACGAAGGGAAAGGGAAGCCGTCATGTCCGGACAGAAAAAGGAATTCCCGATCACCTGGGGCATGGTGATCGATATTGACAAATGCACCGGCTGCGGAGCCTGCATGGCCTCCTGCCAGACCGAAAACAACGTCGAACCCCAGCGCGAGGCTTCCAACAAGCTGCGCGCCACGTCGTGGATGCTCGTCTATGAGCTCACCAACGACAAAGCCTTCCCGAATCACGACATTGCCTATCTGCCCCGGCCCTGCCAGCAGTGCGGCAATCCGCCCTGCGTGTCCGTGTGCCCGGTCATCGCCACGGACAAGAACGAGAACGGCGGCATCGTGAGCCAGGTCTACCCCCGCTGCATCGGATGCCGGTACTGCGTGGCCGCCTGCCCCTACCACGTCCGTTACTTCGGCTGGTACGACCCCATTTGGCCGGAAGGCATGGAGAAGACCCTGTCTCCCATGACCTCGGTGCGCCCCCGCGGCGTGGTCGAGAAATGCACCTTCTGCCACCATCGCTGGACCCAGGCCAAGGACGCCGCCCGCGTCGCCGGCAAGGATCCCGAGAACCTCGATGACGGGGCCTACGTCACCTCTTGCGTCCAGAATTGCCCTTCCGGGGCCCTCGCTTTCGGGGACATCAAAAACCCCAAGCACAAGGTGCACGAGCTGGTCAAAAGCCCCTACGCCTTCCGCCTGCTGGAACGCCTGGGCACCGAAACCCAGGTCTACTACATCAGCCGGCGTGAGTGGGTCCGCAAGCTCGGCGACAACTACCTTAAAAGCGAGTAATCGGGGGGGATGCAATGAGCTTTATTGAAATCGAAAAAACCTGGTATCCCGAGGGCGTCGAACGCTGTTCCCTCGGGAAGTTCATGAAGTGGATGGGCGTTCTGGGCGTTGTCGCGCTCTACGGCTTCTTCGCCATGCTCGTGTGCTTCGCCTACGGCCTTGGCGTCACGGGCCTTGACAACTACTTCGGTTTCGGCCTGTGGATCACCTTCGATCTGGCCGTCATCGCCCTGGGCGCCGGAGCCTTTTTCACCGGGCTTCTGCGCTACATCATCCGCATCGACGAGCTGAAAAACATCATCAACCTGACCGTCATCAAGGGCTTCATCTGCTACTCCGGGGCCATGCTCATCCTGTCCCTGGACGTCGGCCAGCCCATCCGGTCGTGGTTCGGCTACTGGCACCCCAACGTCCACTCGATGCTGACGGAAGTCATCTTCTGCATCACCTGTTACCTGATGGTGCTCATCATCGAGTACGTGCCCCTGGTCCTGGAGCAGAAGCAGATCAACAAGATCCCGTTCCTGCACAACCTGGCCCACCAGATGCACGTGGTCATGCCGCTGTTCGCCGGCATCGGCGCGTTCCTGTCGACCTTCCACCAGGGATCGCTGGGCGGCATGTACGGCGTCATGTTCGCCCGCCCGTACGCCTTCCGCGACGGCTTCTTCATCTGGCCCTGGACGTTCTTCCTGTTCGTCCTGTCGGCCATCGCTTCGGGCCCGTGCATGACGGTGCTGATCTGCGGCTTCATGGAAAAGCTCACCGGCCGCAAGCTCACCACCTACCGGGTCAAGTCGCTCATGTGCAAGATCGGCGGCACCATGCTGCTTATCTACACGGTGTTCAAGTACCTGGACACCTGGGCCTGGATCAACGACATCCTGCCCCGGGCCGGCCTGACCTTTGACCAGATGTTCTACGGCATGGTCTACGGCAAGTGGCTGTTCTTCTGCGAACTGGTGCTGTGCCTGATCGTCCCGGTCATCTGCCTGCTCACGCCCCTGCGCAAGAAGCCGTTCTTCATGTACACGGGCGCCATCCTGGCCTGCGCCGGCGTGGTCATCAACCGCTACGTCTTCACCGTCCAGGCCCTGGCCCAGCCGGTGCTGCCGTTCACCAAGTGGGAGATCTACACTCCCAACTGGGCGGAATGGGCCACCTCGCTCATGGTCATCGCCTACGGCTTCATCATCATGAGCCTGTCCTACCGCTATCTGCCGATCTTCCCCCAGGAAGTCGGGCTCAACAAGAAGTAGGACCGCGTTTCCCCCGAAACGACCAAGCCCGGCCGCGCAAGCGGCCGGGCTTTTTTTCGACCTGCCGTGTTTTCGATCAGCCGTGTTGTCAGCCAGCAGTGGTTCGGCTGGTTGTGTGTGCGGCAGGCCGTGCTTGGAATGATCGAACTTTTGCGTCAGGCAAGGCAGATCTCGCCTCATTGCGAGATAAGTGCAAGCGGCCCGGACTCCTCGACTCGGCGCACTTCGTCATTGCCTCTTGGCGTCCTGAAACATTTCGGGTGTTGCATCCAGCGAAAGCCTGTGGAGCCTCTCAAGGATGTTGCTTGGCGCGAGCCCGGCAGGAAAACTTTGCGGCAGCGTTAAGCCGCTGGCGCGCAACATGGTGCACCGCTTCGCAGCGGGGACGCTTTTGAGGAAACGAGGGAACAATTTACGGCATACAGTCCATCGACAACAAGGGCTTGCCGCGCAGGCTTGTCTGTCGGGGACGTTGCTCGTAGACTTCTCGTACGGGAACGAACTGAAAGGGGGCTTGCCGCCCCATGGGAGGGGAGCATGTATCTGCCTGATGTGTTCCGGGAAGAGCGCTTGGAGGTGCTGCACGATCTGATTCGGCATTATCCCTTGGCGACCTTGGTGACGGCAGGCCCGCAAGGGCTGGCCGCCAACCCCATCCCCTTTTTTCTGGCCGAGGCTGGGGACAAGGGCACGCTCCGGGCCCATCTGGCCAAGGGCAATCCGCAAGTGGCGGATTTGCGCGCCGGTTGCGATGCCCTGGTCATCTTTTCCGGACCGCAAGCCTATGTGACGCCGAGCTGGTATCCTTCCAAGGCCGAGCACGGGAAAGTCGCCCCAACCTGGAATTACGCCACGGTCCAGGTCCGGGGGCAGCCCCGGATCATCGCCGACAGCCAGTGGCTGTTGGCGTTACTTGGCGACTTCACGGATAGCCAGGAACAGGCCCGGCCGCATCCCTGGCGTGTGGCCAACGCGCCCGAGGACTACCTGGCTGCCGCCCTTCGCGGTCTAGTCGGCCTGGAAATCCCCATCGAGTCCATCATCGGCAAATGGAAGGTCAGCCAGAACCGGTCGGCAACCGACCGGCGCGGCGTGGCTCGCGGGTTGGCCGAGGACGACCGCGACGCAGCCATGGCTGCGCTGGTCGCCGCGACGCTGTAACTGGAAGCGACACATCCGAAAACGTTTTTTACGCCGGTTTTACCAGCGCGGAATGGACAAGCCCCGGTTCGCTTCCTGGAAGGCGCGAACCGGGGCTTGTTGTTGGTGTGCCGGCCGGATTCTAACAGGTCGCGGCGATGCGCCGCACCACCCAGGTTTTGACGATCTGGGCCAGGCACATGTAGGCGAAGATGACCAGGGCAATGAGCCCCCAGTAATGGGTCGGCGGCACGACCAGCCCAAACGAGGCGGCCAGGGGCGAGAAAGGCAGCCACACGCCCACGGCGCAGATGGCCAGCGTCGTCAGGCCCAGGGGGACGCTGGAACGGCTTTGCAGGAAGGGAATCCTGTCCGTGCGGATGACGTGGACAATGAGCGTCTGGGACAACAGCGACTCGATGAACCAGCCGGTCTGGAACAAGGCAGCATTGTCCCAGGCATGGAAAACACGCAACAAAATGAAGAAGGTGATGTAGTCGAAGATGGAACTCACCGGGCCAAGCCAGACGATGTAGCGTCGGATGTCGTCAATGCGCCAGCGCCGGGGGGCCTTGACGATGTCGTCGTCCACGTTGTCCGTGGGAATGGCCGTCTGGGAGAAGTCGTACATGAGGTTGTTGACCAGAATCTGGATGGGCAGCATGGGCAGGAAGGGCAAAAACGCGCTGGCCCCGAGCACGCTGAACATGTTGCCGAAGTTGGAACTGGCCCCCATGCGGATGTACTTGGTGATGTTGAAAAAGATCTTGCGTCCCTCGACCACGCCGTGCTCCAGCACGTGCAGGCTTTTTTCCAGCAAAATGATGTCGGCCGACTCCTTGGCCACGTCCACGGCTGAATCCACCGAGATGCCGACGTCGGCGGCCCGCAGGGCCGGGGCGTCGTTGATGCCGTCGCCCATGAACCCGACCACATGGCCCCGAGCGCGCAGCGCGGCCACGATGGCTTCCTTTTGCATGGGGTCGAGCTTGGCGAACACGTGGCAGCTCTCCACGGCTTCGGACAGCTCGGCCGGGCTCATGGCCGCCACCATGTCGCCGGTGATGATGTGGTCCCCGGCGTCAAAGCGCACTTCGCGGCAGATCTTGGCCGTGATGACGGCATTGTCGCCAGTGACGATCTTGGGCTGGATGCCGTGGGCCAGCATGGTGGCCAGGGCGTCGGCGGCGGTGTCCTTGGGCGGATCGAGGAAGGCCAGATAGCCCATGAGCGTCAGGTCGGCTTCGTCAGCCACGGCGAAGTCGTGGCGCGAGCCGTCGACTTCCTTATAAGCCAGGGCCACCACCCGGAAACCGTCGTCGTTGAGTTCGTGGACCAGCTCCTGCATGGTTTCGCGGTGGTCCGCGTCCAGGGGCGAGGTGACGCCGTCGTGGAGGCAGTCATGGCTTTTGGAGAAGACTTCCTCGGCCGCGCCCTTGCAGATAAGCACCGCCTTGTCGGTCTGCTTGTCGCGCACGATGACGCTTAGACGGCGGCGCATGAAGTCGAAGGGGATCTCGTCAAGCAGCTCGTAACGGTTGGGGTCGATGGCCGAGGCGGCGTCGTCGCCCGAGGTGATGACGGCCAGGTCCAGGGCGTTTCGCAGGCCCGTTTGCAGCTTGCTGTTGACGTAGGCGTATTCCAGCACCGAGCAATCTTCGCGGCCGGTGACGTCGAGATATTTCTCCAGGATGATCTTGTCCTGGGTCAGGGTGCCGGTCTTGTCCGTGCACAGGATGTCGATGGCTCCGAAATTCTGGATGGCGTCCAGGCGCTTGACGATGACCTTGTGCCGGGACATGGCCAAGGCCCCCTTGGACAGACACACCGTCACCACCATGGGCAGCATTTCCGGGGTCAGGCCCACGGCCACGGCCAGGGCGAACATGAACGCGCCCATCCAGTCGCCGCTGGTCGCGCCGTTGATGATGAAGACGAAGGGCACCATGACCATCATGAAGCGCAGCATGAGCATGGTGAAATTCTTGATGCCCTTGTCGAAATCCGTCTCCACACGCTTTTCCGAAAGCTTGGCCGCGATGCCGCCGAAGTAGGTGCGCGCCCCGGTGGCTACGACCAGGGCGGCGGCCGAGCCGGAGACCACGTTGGCCCCCATGAAGCACATGGCCGGATCGCTCAGGCCCGTCTCGCCCTCGGGGGCGGCTTCGCCCATGGGGCGGGCGGTTTTCTCCACGGGCAGGGCCTCGCCGGTCAGCATGGCCTGGTTGACGTGGAGATCCTTGGCCCGAATGAGTTGGACGTCGGCCGGAACCATGTCGCCAGCGGAGAGCAGCACCATGTCGCCCGGGACCACCTGGGCCATGGGAATTTCCGTTTGTTTCCCGTCGCGCAGCACCGTGGCCGTGGTGTGGACCATCTTGCGCAGTTCCTCGGCGGCGGTGTCGGCCTTGGCCTCCTGGATGACCTTGAGGGTCACGCCCAGGACAGCCATGCCGATGATGACCACGGCCGAGCGGATATCATTGGTGGCGTAGGAGATGGAGCCGAGCACAAACAGCAGGAGCACCAGCGGGTTTTTGACCGCGTCAAACAGGCGGCTTAGCAGGGTGATCCGCTTGGCGGCGGCGGCCTGGTTGGGGCCGTACTTGGTAAGCCGCTCCCGGGCTTCGGCGACGGAAAGCCCCATGGCGGCGGGCTTGGCGACCGGGACGGGTTCGGTGAGACGCTCGCCGGCCTCGGCCACGTCCCGCCACAAGGCGTTTAAATGCTGGAAGGCATCAAATGGTTCGATTTTTTGTTTGGCGGCCAGAGCCGCGAAGACGTTGGCCTTCTGGACGAAGTGTTCCAGGGTTTTGACAAAGGCCGCTTCCGGGGCCAGGCGCAGGCCTTCGGGGCCGAGGGCGGCCGGGTGGGTGGGAGCCTGGGGTGTCGCTTGCTGCGGGGGTTGCGTCATGACGCCTCCTTCGATTCGATGCGCGGGGGGGGCCGGTCCAAGCACCGGCAAGGACTCCCCCGATGCCGCATCAGGCCCTACAAGCCGGGGATGGCTTTCTCATGACGGAAGCAAGACGGACAATCACCTTACTAAATTGGCATTTTGCCGGCTGTGCGCCGGTTTGGCGTCCTGTGTCCGCCTGCTTTTGGGCCACAACCTTGGGCCATGGCCGTTACCCGCGCACCGCAGCCAGAAAATCCAGACTGGCCTGGGCCGCCTGGTGGAAGTCCACGCCGCCGTCGATCTCCAGCACCGGCAGGTCGCCCAAGAGTTCCAGATAGGCGTTCTGGCTGGCCATGGACGGCTCGGAGGGGTCCTCGAATTCGTAGAACAGCCCCACGTCCTTCATGAAGGCCGGCATGAGGTCGCGCCGGTCGGCCAGGCGCACCCGGGCGGCGGTCATGGGCGAGGCGTCGCGCTTCCAGCGAAGGATGACCAGCCCGGCCATGGGGCAGGCCAGTTTGAACCGGCCCGGGCCGAAGCATTCGTCGATAAAGGCGTCGTATTTGTGCTCCAGGTCCCACAGCTCGGCGGCGGGCAGGGCCGAGAACCGGACCCGGTCGGCGGCGTCCATGACCGGGGCCAGGCTGGGGTTGTTGAGCACCGTGCCGGGGTTGACCCGGGGCATCTTGGCCACGCCGTGCATGACAAGGCCCTGGCCCTCGCGGGAAACCATGACCCGGTCGTTGCTGATGAACTCCGTGCTGCGGCGCATGATTTCCAGGGCCAGGGTCGATTTGCCGGCCCCGGAAAAACCGGCGATGACCAGGCCCTGGCCCTGACTGGCGACGCCGGCGGCGTGAAACAGCAGCGCCCCGCGCTTTAAGCGCCATTCGATGAAGCGGTTGTTGATGAAGTTGACGATCTGGTTGTCGTTTTCCAGGCACGGCCCCACGGCGTAGTTCTTGCCCTGGCCGAAGAGGAAGAACAGGCCGGTGAGGAGCTTCTTGACCACCCGGCCGTCGGCCAGGTCAATGGAGGCTTCCTTGAGCTTGGTCTTGCCCGGCTCGCGGGGGTGAACGGCAAAGGGCAGGTCAAACTCCGGCGGCCCGGCCTCGATGGCCGTGACCTCAATGATGGTCGTGCCGCCGCTGCCGAGGAAATCGCGGAAGTAGCGCCCGAGCTTTTCCGACAGGGCCTGGGAGTTGGTGGCCACGGCCACGGTCACGTCGTCGAAGGTGACTTCCAGGCGGTGGGCCAGGGGCGCGGCGTCGAGGATGGGGGCCATGAGCCCGGCGATGGTCGGGGCGCTCATGCGATCTCCTTAAGCACAAAGTCGGCGTAGGCTCCGGCCGCGTCCAGGCCGCAGGCGTCGAGCAGTCCCCGGAAGCCGCCAAAGGCCGAGACTTCGTAGATGGCCGCGCCGGACGGGGTTTCCACCACGTCCACGCAGGTGAAGGCCATGCCCGGGAACAGGTTCTGGGCCTTGCGGGCCAGTTCGATGATCTCGTCCGACGGGTTGTGGGGCACGTAGCGGCCGCCGGTGCGGGTGGTGGTGTCCCAGGAATTGCCGCTGCCCTGGCGGGCGTAGGTGGCCAGATACTGGCCGCCCAAAAACGACACGCCGAGATCGAGATGGCCCCCGGCGTGGGCAACCATCTGCTGGATGTACATGACCCGGTTGCCGGCGGCCTGGTAGTCGGCGATCTCCTCGTGCATGTCCGGGCCTTCCTCGATGACGGTCATGCCCCGGGCCTTGGAGCTGTACAGCGGCTTGAACACGGCCCGTCCGTAGTCCGAGACGGCGGCGGCGGCTTCGCTGACGTCCTCGGTGACGGTGGTCGGCGGCATGGGGATGCCGCCCCGGCGCAGCACGGCCGTGCCGCTTAAGCGGTCAATGAGCCGAAACATGCTGTCCGGGTTGGAAAACACCGGCAGCCCGCCGGAATGGAGAAAACGCAGGATCTCCATGCGGTCCAGGGCGTCGGGGGTATAGGACGGGGCGATTTTCTTGACGATGATGCCGTCAAGTTCCGTCAGGTCGTTGTCCTTGTAAAAGGCCTTGCCCGTTTCCAGGTCCAGGCGCACCTCGGCCATGTCGATGCACAGGCGATAGCCGGTGCGGGCTTCCAGGGCGTCCAGCAAACGCAGGGTGGACCAGCCGCCGGGGATGCCCACCACGCCAATCTTTTTCATGTTGTTCTCCATGGTTGCAGGCAGGTTGTCTAGTAGCACAGGGCGTCGATGGGCAGCTTGAATTCGGCCGGGTCGCCGGTATGGGCGGCCACGCGCTGCAGCAGGAAGACGCCTCGGTTAAACATGAGCCGGGCGAAACGTTCGCTCAGTTCGAATCGGGTCGAGGTGATAAGCGACCGGCCAAGGCCCAGGGCCAGCCGGATGTCGAAGGTCGTGTCGCCGTGCTGGGCGGCAAAGGCGGCGGCGAAGCGGCGCATTTCCAGGATGACGGCGGAAAGGACGCTTCGCCGGGCCTTGTCGAAGATGGGCAGGCGGAAGTTGGAGACCATGTAGACCGAGACGTCCTGCACGAGGTCGGCATCGGCCGAGCGGTGCAGGTCGATGTAGTGGATGCGGTTCTCGGCCGGATCGTAGAGGATGTTGTTGGTGTTGTAGTCGCCGTGGATCAGCACGGTGTAGGGCGCGGCAAGGGTGCGCTCCACGGCCTCGGCGGCGTCGATGATCTCGTCCAGGGACGGCAGGGGATAGGAGCCGATGGCCTTGGGCTTGACCCGAAAGCCCGGATGCACGGCGAGCACCTCGGGCAGGCGGGCGCGCAGTTGCTTGATGTAGCCGATGGGCTGGGGGCCGGGGGTCAGGGTCTTTTCCCAGAGTTCCCCGGCGGCGGCGCACTGGGCGGCCACGGCCCGGGAGAGCAGCTTGAGGTCGCCGGAAAGGGACAGATCCTGAATGGTCTGGCCGGGCAAGAGTTCAATGAGCATGGAGCTGGTCTTTTCCCCTTCGCGAAAGGCCTCCAGGTGCGGGGCCAGCCCGGGCATCAGGGACTCCCAGCGGGCGAAGTTGGCGGCTTCCTGGCGCAGCTTGCCCGTGTCGCCGTCCTTGAAGATGACTTCCTTGTGGCAGTCGCCCTCGCCGCCGCGTTCCTGAATCCGGCCGATGCGGCAGCCCGAGCGGGTGCCCCAGATGGAGGCGAATTCCACGTCGGACAGCGGGTTTTCGTGGCCGGCGGCGGTCAGGATGTCGTTTAAGGCGGTGAACTGGCGGATTTTGAATTTGTCGCCGGTGATGGCGAAGATTGCCGCCTCGCCGATGTTGAGCAGGGCGTCGCCCATGCGTTCGAGGTAGCGGAAGATAAACAGGGTGGTGAGCAGGTCGCCGGTGTTGAAGCCCGTGCGCAGTTCGTCGCGGATGCGGTCGAACTCCTGCTTGTAGAGCCGGTCGAGATGCAGCTCACAGCGGCAGATTTTCAGCGCCGCGGCCATGTCGCGCTCCAGCACCGCCTTGGGCATCCAGCCCAAGGCATTTTGGATTTCCTGGAAAAACGGCTTGTAGGCGTAGCGCAGCAAGCACCTGGGGTCGTCGTAGTGTCGTGTTTGGCGCACCACGTTGACGGCGTGGTCGCCCACCCGTTCGAGGTTGCTGCCGATGATGTGAAAGGCCCGGATGCGGGCCACTTCCGGGGCGGTGGGCCGGGTCTCGCCGTGCAGGGTGGCGAAACAGGCGTTTTCGATGACGCTTTTCAAGTTGTCGATATAGTCGTCGCGGGCCTCGATCTTGGCGATGGCCTTTTCGTCACGATGCTTGAGCACCTCGATGGTCCCGGCGATCTGTCGCTCGATCTCCACGAGCAGGAATTTGAAATTGCGCTCGATCTCAAGCATCGTCTTCGTCCCGGGCGGTGATGAGCAGGGGCGCGGAACATTCCTGTTCGCGCTCCTTCCAGCGGAAGGTCAGCTTGAGTTTGCGGTCCTCGCCCTTGGCCTTGCCTTCCACGGTGACGGCCACCAGCCCCTTGGGGATAAGGCGCAGCACGTCCTCGCCCTGGGACAGGGTGATCTCGCCCGAGGCGAACCCGTCACGCACGGCCTCCAGATAGGCGGCGATGACGTCGGGCTGCTGCAATCCGTCGTATTTGAAAAGCTTGTTCACGCACTTCCTCCTTGGCGGCCCGGGGAGACGATCCGGGCGCGTCCCTGGCTGTAGCACCCGATTATGAAGAAAAGGTGAAGCCCGGCTTGTTTTTTTGCACAGCGGCCGGGTTTTCCCGCGCCGCGCGTTCGTCATGGGAGACTCACGCAACCTTCACCGGTTTGGCCTGTACGCGGCCGGCCCGACTGGGCTAGTGTCGCGTCCGCGAGAAGCGCCTCTGGCATTTCCCGGGCAACGATGAACACCACCAATTTTTCTTAAAAAATACGCGCGTATTTTTTAAGGGAAGCGACACGAGGGGCAGGCACGGAGGAGGCCATGAGTCAGGAAGCCATTGATCAATTTCTGGCCTGGTTGCAGGCCGACAAGGACCGGCTGCTCTTGGTCGGCGGCCTGCCGCTCGCCGAGTTGGTAGCCCACGCCGCCGCCCACGGTTTCATTTTCACCGTGGAGGAACTCAAGGCCAGGCAGGCCCTGGTGCATCTGGTGGAAGGCACCTAGCATCGCGCCCCCCAAAAATACGAAAGTATTTTTGGGGAGTGCAATGGTTTTTCGCATGTTGCCGGCAAAACGCGCGCTGCTTTTTTCGAGGATACGCCACGGGGAGGGGCGGTTTGGCCGCCGCTCGCACCCGCTTTCCCCCACCCGCACCGGAGTACGGCATGTTGCAGTCCCTTGCCAGCCTTGACGGCCATACCCTGATCCTGTTGTGCCTGTCCCTAGGCATCGCCCTGGCCTTCGAATTCGTCAACGGTTTTCACGACACGGCCAACGCCGTGGCCACGGTGATCTACACCAAGGCGCTGCGGGCCGGAACGGCGGTGGCGCTTTCCGGCATCTGCAACTTTCTCGGCGTGCTGCTTGGCGGCATCGCCGTGGCCTATTCCATCGTCCATCTGCTGCCGGTGGACCTGCTCGTGTCGGTCAATTCCAACCTCGGGCTGGCCATGGTCTTTTCCCTGCTCGTCTCGGCCATCCTGTGGAACTTCGGCACCTGGTACCTGGGGCTGCCGGCGTCGAGCTCGCACACGCTCATCGGCGCGATCCTGGGCGTGGGGCTGGCCAACGCCGTGCGCGAAGGGCTGCCGGCCGGAGCCGGGGTCAACTGGCACAAGGCCGTCGAAGTCGGCTTGTCGCTTTTTATCTCGCCCATCATCGGCTTTGTCCTGGCCGGCGGGCTGCTGCTTGTGCTCCAACGGCTGCTCAAAAATCCGGCCCTGCACCGGCCGCCCCAGGGCGACGCGCCGCCGCCCCCGGCCATGCGGGCGGCGCTCATTCTCTCGGGCCTGGGCGTAAGCCTGGCCCACGGCTCCAACGACGGCCAGAAGGGGGTGGGCCTTATCATGCTCATCCTCATCGGCATCCTGCCCGGGGTCTATTCCCTGGACGCCGATCTGTCGCCTCGGGAGACAGTAGCGGTGCGCCAGGCGGCGGCCCGGTTCACCGACTATTTCGACGCCCATCGGCTGGAGATCGACAAGGCCTATGCCAAGGGCGCGATCCGGGAGCTGCCCGAAAAGGCCTCGGCCGTCAGCTGCGACGTGCGCGGAGCCGTGGCCGCCTCGGAAGCCATCCAGCGCCAACTGGCCCTGTACGAGTCCATCGCCGCCATCCCGGCCGGGGAGCGCTGGGAGCTGCGCACCGAAATCCTGTGCCTGGACGACGCCGCTCGGATCATGCAGGGGCTTTCCGACAACGCCGCCGAGCGGGCCGACATCGAGCAGCTGCGCCAGACCCTGCGCCGGCCCACGGAATATGCCCCAAGCTGGGTCATCATGGCCGTGTCCCTGGCCCTGGGAATCGGCACCATGGTCGGCTGGAAGCGCATCGTGGTCACCATCGGCGAGAAGATCGGCAAGACCAGGCTCAGCTACGCCCAGGGCGCGTCGGCCCAGATCGTGGCCATGGCCACCATCGGCCTGGCCGACGGCCTGGGGCTGCCGGTGTCCACCACCCACGTGCTGTCCTCGGGCGTGGCCGGAACCATGGCCGCCCACAAAAGCGGCTTGCAGATGCGCACCCTGCGCTCCATCGCCATGGCCTGGGTGTTCACCCTGCCGGCGGCCATGTTGCTGGGGGCCGGGTTCTTTTTTCTCTTCACCGCTTGGCTGTAGGGCCGACGCTGTCCGGCTTCGTCCCCTTTCTGCGTTTCCTTCAGGCCGCTTGACGGTATGCACGGGGCCGGCCGGGCTTGCCCGAACTCCGGATTGCGCCTAGATAAGCGCCTGGCCGGCGCAATCCCGCCGCCACCGGAAATTTCCCTATGCTGCTGTATATCCACGTGCCCTTTTGCCGGAGCAAGTGCCGGTACTGCGCCTTTGTCTCGCGCCCTCTCGACATGGCCGAGGTGGAGGTCTACGCCACGGCCCTGCCGCTGGAAATCCGGCATTTCGGCAAGAAGCTCGGCCGGCCCAAGGTCGAGACCATCTATTTCGGCGGCGGCACGCCCACGCTGTTGCCGCCCTGGGCGCTGTCGCGCATCCTGCCGGAAATCACCCGCCATTTCGACGTGCACCCGGCCGTGGAATGGACGTTCGAGGGCAACCCCGACTCGGCCCTGGACCAGCAATACCTGAGCATCCTGGCCGGGGCCGGAGTCAACCGCCTGAGCCTTGGGGTGCAGAGCTTTTCCGACGCCATGCTCAAGACCCTGGGCCGGCCCCACGACGCCAGGACGGCCCAGCTGGCCTTCGAGGCGGCCCGCAAGGCGGGATTCGCCAACATCAGCCTGGACCTCATCTGGGGCCTGCCCGGCCAGCGCGAGGCCAGCTGGATGGAGGACCTCAAGGCGGCCGTGCGGCTTCGACCCGAGCATTTGTCTTGCTACGGGCTGACCCTGGAGCCGGGCACGCCCCTGGCCGCCTCGGCCGAGGCCGGCGAGCTGGAGCTGCCGCCCGACGGCGAGCAGGGCCGCATGTACGTGCACGGAGCCGAGTTTTTGGAGGAGCAGGGCTACCTGCAATACGAGATCTCGAATTACGCCCGCATGGGTTTCCAAAGCCGCCATAATTCGGGCTATTGGGAAGGCCGGGACTATCTTGGCTTGGGACCGGGGGCGGTATCCACCGTGGCCGGGGTACGCCATGAGAATCCCCGCGACGTGCGCGACTGGGCCGCCCAGGCCAAGGCCGGGCGCTGCGGCGCGGGCGGGGTGGCGCTGACGCGGGAGGAGCGCATCCGCGAACTGGTGATGCTGTCGCTGCGAACGGCCAAGGGGCTTCGGCTGGGACTGTACAAGCGGTTGACCGGAATTGATTTTCTCAAGGAAAACGAAGCGCTCATCACCGCCTTGCGGCAAAAGGAGCTGGTGCGCCTGAGCGCCGGGCATCTGCGGCTGACCAAGAACGGTTTTCTGGTCAGCAACCTCATCCTGGAGCGCCTGCGCTTCTGACGGCGGCCCAAGTCGCGCGCCTTCCGCTTCAGTCAACCACGGTCTCCTGCCGAATTTCTTCTTGCCACCCCGCCTACCGCAACAGCAACGTTCCCCCCCTTTAAAACCCATTCGGGGGGTCCGGGGGCCTCAGGCCCC
>JAEZMB010000054.1 GCA_023435825.1 Pseudomonadota bacterium
CCAGGCCCAAGGGTGGCGAGCAGGGAGGCCGGTACGGGTCGGGCCGCTTGCGCCTGAGCCTGGACCGCTCGCCTTGGTGGCGTTTGGCGTCGCCAAGGGGGCAGGTCAGGCCGAAAGCGCCCAATCCGTACCGTAGCGGCTGTGGACCAGGGTGCTGCTTAAGAGCGGCAACGGCCCCGTCGGCAGCAGGATGGGCAGCTCGGTGCAGCACAAGAGCGCGCACTGCGCGCCCCGGGCCTTGAGGCCTTCCAGGATGGCGACGAACTTCGCCCGGTCCTCGTCGGTGTAGACGTTGCGGCACATGCGCTGGAAAATGGCGGCGTTGATGTACTCCCGCTCGGCCTGGTCCGGGGTCAGGACATCGACGCCGGCCTTCTCCCGGATGCGGTCGCGGTAAAAGGCCTCTTCCATGAGCGGCCGGGCCCCGAGCAGGGCCACGGCGGCGTAGCCGGCGTCCCTGACCGCTCCGGCCACGGCGTCGCCGATGTGCAGGATGGGCACGCCAATCGCCTGGGCCACGGCGTTGTGGTAGCGGTGGATGAGGTTGGAGCACAGCATGACGCCGTCCGCCCCGGCCCGCTCCAGTTGCCGGGCCGCGCCGATCAGGATGGCCTCGGCCCCGGGCCGGTCGTCGGCGCGCATGGCCTGTTCGAGTTCGGCGAAGTCGATGCTGCTGAGCACCAGCTTGGCCGAGTGCAGCCCGCCCAGGCGCGCGGCCACCTCCTCGTTGAGATAGCGGTAATATTCCACCGTCGAGGTCCAGCTCGTGCCGCCCAGCAGTCCAAGGGTCTTCATGGGGATTCCTCCGGAGACAAGGTTGCCCATGGTTTCGGGAAATCCTTGCCCCGGGTCAATGGACAGATTTTTCAACTGTGCCGGCGGCAAAACAGCACAGATGGTTCTTCCGCTTGGCGGCCGATGGCTGTAGGGTGGGCGCAACCATACCGGATCACGGAGCAAATCCCATGAGCGAGGAAGTTTTCGCCGACGGCATCCTGGGCGTCGGTTTTGGCAAGGGGGCCGTGCGCATCGATTTCTTCGCCCTGTCCGCCGACGCCGCGGACGCCAAGGGGCAGCCGGCCAAGGAGCGCCGCCAGCGCATCGTCATGACCACCGAGGGCTTCATCGAAGCCTACGCCATGCTGACGGGCGTCATGGAAAAGCTGCAGGCCCAAGGCCTGGTGCGACGCCAGGGCCCTGGCGCGGCCGCCCCGGACAAGGCCGGCACGGACCAGACGCCGGCTTCCGGCAGCCCCAGCCCGAATTTCTAGCGTCTCCCTGAAACAGCGCGAGGTTCGGGAAAGAAAATGCGGGTTGCGGTCTGTTGTCCGTAAGTCCGCCAGACGCGTTTTCTCCGGACGTTGCACCCGTGGCGACTGTGGTCCGCGCGGCGGTTTGCCTTGACACGTCGCGCCGCCCTGGCCCAAGGATACGGCGTACCTGTAACGTTTAGCGGGAGGGCGGACGGCGGCATGGAAGAACGCGAAATCACCATCTCCGAACGGGTGCTGGGGCTTGTGCGCCGGATGCCCGCCTTTGCCGACCTGTCCGACGGCCAGATCATCGCCCTTTTCGCCGACAAGGGGCTGCGTTACCGCGAGTATCGCCCGGGCGAGACCATCATCCGCGAGGGCGACCACGACAGCTGGGTCTACTACCTCATCTCGGGCCAGGCCCGGGTGCTGGCCCAGGAGGCCCAAGTGGCCCGATTGGCCGACTACGGCGACATCTTCGGCGAGATGGGGCCGCTGCGGGGCCGGCCGCGCAATGCCTCGGTGGTGGCCGACTCGCCCGTGTCCTGTCTGGCCATCGACCTTTCCATCCTCGACCGCCTGCCCCCGGACGAACGCCGGGCGGCCAGCCGGCTGTTCGAGGAACTCATCACCGACGTGGTCCACGACCGCCTGTCCCGGGCCAACCTCGACGCCGCCGCCCTGCGCCGCGATCTGGCCATGGCCGCCTCGGCCCTGGCCGGCGTCAACTCCCGGGTGCGCGACCTGGAACGCCGCATCCTGGAACTGACCCGGGAGAATCAGGAGCTGCGCCGCCAGTGCGGCAGATGAAAACCGTCTTCGCTCCGGCCTGGCTCACCGAAGACAATTCGTATCGCGTGCGCGCCTGGGCCGAGGCCTGTTTTTTCCCCGAAACAGCAGACGATCTGGTTGCGGCTTTGCGGCAGTCCGTTGGAGTCCGCACCGTGCTGCTCGGCCATGGCTGCAACGTCATACTCTCCCGGGATCATTACGACAGTTCCTTCCGTTTCATCGCCACGTCCCGGCTGGAGCCGGGCCTTGCCGTTGCTGGAGACCGCTTGCTGGCCGGGGCCGGGGCGCGGCTGCGCGACGCCTGCCGGCTGGCCGCCCGGGCCGGCCTGTCCGGGCTGGAGCGGCTGTGGGACATCCCCGGCAGCGTCGGCGGCGCGGCCCACATGAACGCCGGAGCCTACGGCGCATCCTTCTACGACGTGGTGGAATCGGTGGACGTCTTTTCTCCAGACACCGGGGACCGCGCGAGCCTGTCCCGGGAGCAGTGCCGGCCGGCCTATCGGATGACGGCCTTCCAGGGCACGGACACGGTGATCCTGGGCGTGGGCCTCAGGCTCGCGCCGGCCGATCCGGCCGCCGTCCTGGCCGAGATGGGGCGCATCGGGAAGCTGCGGCGCTCCAGGCTGCCCTACGATTTACCCAGCGCCGGCAGCGTGTTTCGCCGCCCCGACGGCGCGCCGCCGGTGGGGCAGATCATGGAGGAGGCGGGACTCAAGGGTTTTCGGATCGGCGGGGCGCAGATCTCGCCGCGCCACGCCGGCATCATCGTCAACGCCGGCGGCGCGACCGGAGCCGACATCCTGGCCGTCATCGAGGTCATGCGGCGCGCGGCGCGCGAGCGCTACGGCGTGGAGCTGGTGTTGGAGCAGGTGGTGGTGTAGGCGCGGTGGCCGGCGCGCCGGGCATGTCCTTGCCGTTGTCGCTGACGGCCCAGCCCGGCCTGGCCGAAGCTGTTGTGGCGTCCACGAAAAGCACAAGTGCATTTCACGGGTAAGAGACTAAAACCATGAATTTTTCTTAAAAAATACTCCCGTATTTTTTAAGTGGTGCGACACGAGGCCCCAGGCGGCCGGCGTCAGCTTTCGCCGGCCGGCGGCCCGGCCGCTTCAATGGCTTCCCGAACCAGACGCAGCAGGCTGCCGCCCGCATACAGATAGCCCCGGATGCCGGCCCGTCGGGCGGCTTCGAGGTCGGACGGCTTGTCGCCGATGAGCAGGCTGCGTTCCCGGTCCACCCCCCAGTCGGCCATGGCCGCCAGCAGCATCCCCGGCTGGGGCTTGCGACAGGTGCATTCGACGGCCAGTTCGGCTTTTACTCCGTCCACATGGTGGGGGCAGTAGTAATAGGCGTCGATGTGCGCCCTGTGGCGGCTCAGCTCGTGCTGCATCCACCGGTGCAGGCGGGCGACGTCCTCGGGGCCGTAGTAGCCCCGGGCGATGCCGGACTGGTTGGTGACGACGATGGCCAGCCAGCCGGCGTCGTTGACCTGGCGGACGGCTTCCACGGCCTCGTCGGTCCAGACAAAGGCCTCGGGCGTGTGGACGTAGCCGGCGTCGTGATTGAGCACGCCGTCGCGGTCAAAAAAGACGGCCGGCCGGCCTTTTTGCGTCATGGCTTTCGTCCTGGCGTCTGTACGGCCGCTTGCCCCGGGCGCATGGGGCGCGTCCCGTTGTGCTTGTTCGCGGAGGCGACACGAGGGTGTTGCCGGCAAGAATTGCTACAGCGCGCCGCTGCGGTCAACGATCATCCGGGCAAAGGCGAAGCTGCCGGTGAAGGCCGGGGAAATGGCGTTGAGCACATGCAGGGACTTGCCGTCGCCTTCCAGGATGTAGTCCATTTCCAGGCGCTTGGTGGCCAGATTGACGAGCTGGGGCCGGATGCCCGCCTTGGGGGTGGGCACGAGATCGTCCATTTCCAGCCCGGGAAAGAGGCGCTTGGCGCACTGGTGGAAGAACCGTTTGGAATACTTGCGTATCTCCGTGTGGGCCAGGAGTCGGAAGTTGTTTTGGTCGGCGAGGTAGAGCAGGGCCAGGCGGCCGAGGATGGTCGCGGCCTCGCCCCATTTCGCGCCGGAGACCAGCCCGTAGTTCTCGCGGCCCAGGGCCGGGATGGCTGTTGGCCCCACGTAGACCTCGCCGCTTATGCCGCGCGTGAAATGCACGCCCAGAAACGGCATGGCCGGGTCGGGCACCGGGTAGATGTTGCCGCGCACCAGAGGATTCTTCCGGGGCGAGAGCTTCCAGTAGATGCCCTTGAACGGAACGAGCACGTATTGCCGGGCAAAGCCGCAAGCCTTGGCCAGCACGTCGGCGTAAGCGCCGCAGCAGTTGAAGAGAAAACCGCCCTGGATGGGGCCGCTGGTGGTTTGCAGCGACCCGTCGGCGGCCGGGCCGAGGATGCGCCGTTGGAAGTAAAACCGCACGCCGCGCTGGGCGAGCAGCCGGCGCAGGGTCTCCAGCACGGCCTTGGCGTCGATGACCGAGGTGTCCGGGCAGTGGATGGCGGCCACGGCGTCGGGCGGCGCGGCCGGCTCCAGTTCGAGCAGGGTCCGGTTGTCGATGCGCTCGGCCCGTATGGCGTTGTCGGCGGCGTTTTGGAGCAGCCGGTCCACGGCCGGCAACTGGTTCGCCTCGGTGGCCACCAGCACCTTGCCGGTATTTTGCCAGGGGATGCCATGGGCGTCGGCAAAATCCTTCATGGCCCGGCCGCCGACGGCGCAGACCTGGGCCTTTAAGGTGTCGCTGCCGTAGTACAGGCCGCAGTGCAGCACGCCGCTGTTGCGGCCGCTGGCATGGCATCCCGTGGTGGCTTCCTTTTCCACCACGGCCACCCGGGCCGACGGCTCACGGCTCAGGATCTCGTAGGCGGTGGTCAGGCCGACGATGCCGGCCCCGGCGATGATATAGTCGAAGTGTTGCATGATGACGCCTCGTCGGAGTTCTTGCGTTTCGCCACGGCCTGCGACAGTCCCGCGTCCAGTAGCGCTTGGTCAGCTTGACGATGTAGCCCTGTTGCGCTGTCGTGGCCTTCCCGGGCCGGTTCGTTCAGGCAATACGCCGCTCGAAAGATCCATAGCAAAACCTCTATGCGGCACCAATTTTGCAAGAATTCCGGGCATAACCACGTACATGGAGGTTTTTGCCCATGTCGGACGCCGCTTACCAAGTCGATCTTGCTTCCGTGAAGCCGATTACCGCCAACCTCAAGGCCGTGCCCCTGGCCGAAGCGCCGGATGACCTGTTTCAGATGATGATGGCCGCGAAACAGGACATGCTCGAACAACGCTATTCCACGCCCCCCGATACTTCGAAAAACCCGGCCTACGCGCCCTACGCCACGGTCACGGTCAACGGGAAGGTGGTGGCGAAAATCGACAACCACGGGTTCGTCGAGACCTCCAACGCCATGGGCGGCCAGTGCGCCGACGCCATCAAGGCGGCCGACGACCGCTCCGGCGGGGCCAGCGGACCGCTTCTCGCCCAGGCCCGGGCCGAGGAAATCGCCAAGGCCCTGGGCGGCAAGGTGGACAAGGCGTCCACGGCCATGACCCAGCGCGCCTTCGAGGCCACGCCCCAGGCCAGGGCGACGGTCAATGAAGCGGCCATGCGGGCCGATCCGGAGTACGCCCAGATCGCGCAGCTCCGGCAAGCCCACGCCGCCTTCCTCGCCCAGCATATGGACGAGGAGCAAGCCACGGCCTGACGGATGTGACGGGGCGCGCCGTCAGCCGGCGCGTCCCAGGCTTGGCCGACAACGCCATATCGCCAGCCGGCACGCCCGGGCCTGACCGCCGCCGCCGCGTGGCCCAGGCAGGCGGCGGC
>JAEZMB010000092.1 GCA_023435825.1 Pseudomonadota bacterium
GCCCGAGGCCGTGGCCGTGGCCGCGCCGTCGAGGACGTCCTCGTCCAGGCCGCGCCACAGCCAGGCGGCCAGCCGCAGGTAGGGCCGGGCGATGGCGCGCAGGCCAAAGGCGTCGAGGCCAAGGCCGGCGGTCAGCGCGCCGGCCGGGGCGGGCGCGGGATGTCGGGCGGGCTTGTAGAACACCCAGGCCAGCCACAGGCCGGCCAGGGCAATGAGCGCGTCGAGGATTTCCACAAACAGTTCGGCATGTTCGGTTTCGGACGGCAGGGGCGCGACGGTTCCGGCCAGATAGCTGTCGAGCAGGGCCGGGATGCCCAGGAAATGGGGCGGATTGGCGAAGCCGTAGACCACGGCCAGGATGGCCAGGGGCCACAGGGGGCGTTCCATGCGCCTAAGCGCTGGTTCGGACACGAGCTTGGCCGGATCGGCCGGGTCGCTGTAAAAAGCCACGAAGAGCATCCGGAAGACGTAGAGAGCGGTCAAAAAGGCGGCGGCCGCGCCCATGACGAAGGACAGCAGGAAGATGGGGCCGGGGTGGGCCAGGGCGTCGGCCAGGGCGCGGCCCTTGCTGAAATAGCCCGAGGTCAGGGGCAGGGCGGCCAGGGCGGCCGCGCCGCAGGCGAAGAGGACAAAGAGGCCGGGCAAGGCTTTTCGCAGCCGCGCGCCCATGCGGAAGATGTCGTGTTCCTCGTGGAAGGCCTGGATCATGACGCCGGCGGTCATGAACAGCAGCGACTTGAAAAAGGCGTGGGCCTGCAAGTGGAAAAACGCGCCGCCGTCGTCGCCGCAGCCGGCGGCCAGGAACATGTAGCCGACCTGGCTGATGGTGGAATAGGCCAGGATGCGTTTGACGTCGCGCTGGGCCAGGGCGCAGGCCGCGCCGTACAGGGCCGTGGCCGCGCCGACAAAGGCGGCGGCGGCTCCGACCACCGGGGCCATGGCCAGCATAGGGGCCAAGCGCATGAGCAGATACACGCCGGCCGTGACCATGGTGGCGGCATGGATGAGCGCCGAAACCGGCGTGGGGCCGGCCATGGCGTCGGGCAGCCAGGCTGAAAGCGGCAGCTGGGCCGATTTGCCGCAGGCGGCGAACAGGAACAGCAGCCCGAGCAGGGTGGCCGTTTCCGGCGACATGGTGGCGGCGTTGGCGGCTATGCCGGTCAGCGAGGCCGAGCCGTAGGCGGCGATGAGAAGCCCCAGGGCGGCCACGTAGCCGAGGTCGCCGATGCGGGTCATGAGGAAGGCCTTGCGGCCGGCGTCCACGTTGGGCAGCTCCTCGTGCCAGAAGCCGATGAGCGCAAAGGAGCAAAAGCCCACGCCTTCCCAGCCCAGGAAGAGCAGGACGAGGTCGTCGGCCAGGGCGATGACCAGCATGAAGAACACAAAGAGATTCAAGTAGCAGAAATAGCGGGCGAAGGATTTGTCTTCGCGCATGTAGATCGCTGAGTAGAGGTGGATGAGCAGGGCGACAAAGGTGACGGTGACGCACATGAGCCCGGCCAACCGGTTGTAGAGCAGGGAGAATTCGGCGGAAAAGCCGTCGAAGGCGATCCATTTGCCGAAAGAAACGGTTACGGGCTGGGGGCCAAGGTTCCAGACGGCGGCCAGGGCGGCGGCCAGGGCGGCGGCCATGGCCAGGGCGGCGAGCCCCCCGGAGGCGGCCCGGGAGAGCCTGGGGCGCAGGGCGGCCTGGAGCACGGCTCCGGCCAGGGGGAAGAGGAGCAGGCAGGCGAGGGCGGTGGTCATGACTCCTCCCCGAGGCGGTGGTAGCTGTCGGCGCGGTCCGTGCCGCCGCCGCGTCGGCCGTGGACGAGGAGCGCCAAGCCGAGGCCGGCTTCGGCGGAGGCCAGGCCCATGACGATGATGACGGCGGCCTGGCCGTCGAGGCTGCCCCAGGCCAGGGCCGCGCCGGCAAAGGCCAGTCCGGCGGCGGCCAGCATGAATTCCACGCCGATGAGGATCAAAAGAATCGAGCGCCGGGCGGCGGCCATGACGCCGCCGATGGCGAAGAGCAGGGCGGCCACGGCCAGCACATGGGAAAGGGGCACGTTCATGCGGCCCGACCTCCGGCGACGATTTTGCGGCCGGTCTTGCCCCGGCCCAGGAGCATGACGGCGGCCAGGGCGGCGAACAGCAGGATGGAGACGGCCTCCACGGCCAGCCAGTATTTGTCAAAAAGGATGGTCCCCACGGCGGCCGGGCCGGCCATGGCCGCCGGCAGCAGGGTTTTGGCCGAGGGATCGGCCCCGATCAGGGCAAACAGGGCCACCAGGGTGGCGGCGGCCAGGGTGGCCGGGACGAGGAACCGGCCCGGGGGCAGGGTTCCGTCGCCGGCCGGCAGGCCAAGCAGCATGATGACGAAGAGAAAGAGCACCATGATGGCTCCGGCGTAGACCACGACGGTCAGCACGCCCGGCAGCGGCGCGCCGAGCACGGCCAGCATGGCCCCCACCGACAAAAACACGGCCACGGCGCAGCACACGGCATGGACGGGATTGCGCCGGGTGGCGGTCAAGACGGCCGCGCCCAGGCCCAGGGCGGCGAACAGATAAAACAGCGCGCCAAGCGGTGTCATGTATTGCTCCTCATCTTTCCCCATATGGGGGGTCCCGGGGGCGCCGGCCCCCCCCCCCCCGCGGGCGTAGTGGAGTTGTAAAA
>JAEZMB010000165.1 GCA_023435825.1 Pseudomonadota bacterium
GCGGAGCCTGCGCCGGGCCGGCCCATCGCTGCGTCCTGGACCGGCCCGGCGACGCCGCCGCCGAGCTGTTCGCCGCCCTGGACGCCGCGCCCGTGGCCGCCTTTGCCGCGCCCATCTACTTTTACCATGTGCCGGCGCTTTTCAAGGCCTTCATCGACCGGGCCCAGCGCCGCTACGAGATCCGACAGGCCCAGGGCGCGGGCGAAACCCCGGATCGGCTGGCCTATCCCCTGCTGGTGGCCGGCCGGCCGCGCGGCGAGCGGCTTTTCGAGGGCGCGCTCATCACGCTCAAATACTTCCTGTGGCCCTTCGGCTTTCTGCCCGGCCCGGCCACCCTGCTGCGGGGGCTGGACGCCCCGGGCGACCTGGCCGGCGACGCCGAGGCCCTGGCCGCCATCGAGGCGGCCGGAGAAGCGGCCGGCGAAGCCGCGACCGTCTTCCTCGGCGACCAGCCGTGACCGACGGGACCGGCCCGATGCCCGGTCTGACCGCCTGGCTCGCCCGCCTCGGCCGGCGTCTCCTGGCCGCCTGCGACCGCTGCCAGGCCTGCCAGGGGTTGTTGCCCGCCAACGCATCCCTGCCCCTGTGCCCGGCCTGCCGGGAGCGCCTGGCCCCGCGCCTGGGCGGGTTTTGCCCGCGCTGCGGGGCCATGGGCGAGAACGCCGAGGCCACGCCCGGACTATGCCTGGACTGCCGGCAGGGCGGCCGGCCCTGGGACGGGTTCGCCTTCCACGGCCGCTACGAGGGACTGTTGCGCGAACTCGTGCTGGGGTTCAAATTCCACGGCCGCCTGGGCCAGGGCCGGCTGCTGGCCGGTTTCCTGGCCGCCGCCTGGCGGCGGTCCGCCGCCAGCAATGGTCCTGGCAGCCCGGACGGGACGCCCGACCTCCTCGTGCCCACGCCGCTGCATCCCCGCCGCCTGGCTTGGCGCGGCTTCAACCAGAGCCTGGAACTGGCCCGGCTGCTCGGCCGGGAAATCGGCGCGCCCCTGGCTCCCCAGGCCCTTGTCCGCCTGCGCGACACAGTGCCCCAAAGCTCGCTGCCGGGCCGGGAGCGGCGCACCAACTTAACCGGCGCCTTCGCCGCCGACCCGGCCCAGGTGGCCGGACGCCGCGTGCTGCTCATCGACGACGTCATGACCACCGGAGCCACGGTGGAAACCGTCGCCCTGGCCCTGCGCCGGGCCGGCGCGGCCCGGGTGGACGTGGCCGTGGCGGCGCGGTGAGGGAGTAGGGAAAAGAGAAGAAGGAAGAGTGCCTCCGGCGGCCGGGGGGATAATCCCCCCGGCTCCCCTGACGGGAGAGGAAATTAGGCCAGGTCCGGCGGCAGGGTCAGGGGCAGGCGCACCCGGAAGATCGTGCCGACCTCGCGGTTGGAGACGAAATCCGCCCGGCCGCCCAGATAGCGCTCGGTCAAGAGCTTGATGGAATAGGTGCCAAGGCCCCGGCCCACGCCCTTGGTGGAAAACGACCGGCTGAAAATCCGCATCTGCACGCTGCGCGGAATGACTCCGGCGTTTTGCACGGAAAATTCCACGGCGTCGGCCAGGGGGCGGCAGCCCAGACGGATCTCGCCGCCGGCCGACGTGGCCTCCAGGGCATTTTTCACCATGTTGCCGACCACCCGCCGCAGCAGCACCGGGTCGGAATGGAAGACGATATCGGAACAGACGTTTTCCACCACGATACGCCGGTCCCGGGCCTGTTCGCCGCCCTGGAAGGTGGCCGCCACCACGTCGAGGATGTCGTCGCTGCGAAGCGGCGTGCAGTTGGTCTCCAGTTCGTTGGTTTCGGCGGCCAGCAGCTGCTTTTGATAGATGATCTCGTCGGTGAGCTGGGACACGGCCCGGTGGATCAGCCTCGCGTCGGACTGCAATTCCTCCGGAACTTCCTCGGCCAGAAACTCCAAAAGCCCCTGGACGCCGCCCACGGTGTTGAGCATGTCGTGGAAGAACAGGCGCTCCAGGGTGCGGCGGCGCTTTTCGTGGCTCACGTCGTTGATGGAAAAAATGAGGTAGGGTTCGGCGTCCAGATGGACCGAGGCCGAGGACACGCGCAGATCCAGCGCCTCGATGCCCGAGCCGTTGTCGCGGTTGATGGCGCACTCCTGGACGTTGTCCGTGCCGGCAAGGCCAAGCAGGATGGAGCGCACCGCGCCGCAGTGGGCGCAAAATTCGCTGGTGCCGCAGCCGCCCGGATGCTCGTCGGCGTGGACGCAACGGAAGGCCTCGCCCGGCCGCTTGCCCAGGGCCTCCCGGATGTCGGCGATGCCCAGCACGTCGGCGAACTTGCGGTTGCCGTGCACCACCTGGCGATGCCGGTTGAGCACCATGGCGATGATGGGCATGGCGTTTAGGACCAAGGGAATGGCGTGCTGGGACAGCACCGCGAACTGCCGGTCGATTTCTTCCCTGCAGGCCCGCTCGGATGGAGCGAAGCAGGTGGTGTCTTTGGCGTCGGCCATGGGGCGGCTCCTGACAAAGGGACGGTGAGACTGCTGCTCCCTGCATCATTCAGAAGTCCGACCCGAATGTAAAGCCCCAAGAGCATCGGGGCCGGGGCGGCCCCGGACGCATCAGGACGTGTTGTTGGTCGTGGCCTGGTTGGCCACGAGATAGCCGATGAGCGCCGAATTGAGGATGCTCCCCGGCGTGCCGTTGGCCGCGGCCGTGGCCGAGCCGGCGGCAAAGGCCGAGGTCGGCGTGGTCGAGACCGTGGGCGTGGTGACGCCCGAGGTGTCCAGGCCAAGCGAGGTCATGAGGGTCTTCATCGAATCGGTCAGGCTGGCCGCCTTGGCATTGAGCGCATTGGCCCCGCTGGTGATGGCCGACATCCAGGAAGCCGAGGCGTTGGTGGCCATGGACGCGGCGCTGGCCAACATGGAATTGATGCTGGCGGCCGCGTTGGAGATGTTGGTCTTTTGCGCGGACAGCGTATCCGAGGCCAGACTGTCGAGGGTGGTCGAGGTGGCCGTGGGCAGGGTGAGGCCGCTTAACGTCGTGTAAAGACCATCCAGGGCCGCCTGGCGCTCCTTTTCCGTGCTCGCTCCGGCCAGGGCCGTATTATAACTCGTATAGGCGTCGAAGTATTGGAACTGCACGCTGGATTGGACGTCGGACGGCACCAGACTCTTCATGGTGGCGTTGAAGCTCGCCTGGGCCGTGGCGATGTCCTTGCTGCGCGTGGCCGAGGAACTCGCGTTGGCCTGGGCGGAACTCAGCTTGGCGCTGGCCAGGCTGTACTGGTACGCCCAATTGACGACGTCGTTGGTGGCGGCTGATGTGGCCATGGGGAAGCCTCCGGGCGGCAAGTTCGGCCCTTCTCCACCGGGAGAGGACCCTTTGGCCTCCTATTGAGCAATTCCCCTGCCATCCGGCTTTTTTACACAATCCCTCAATATTTCATGCAAAGCTCAATTTGACGGGCGGCAGAATTTGCCGGCCGGCCGGCCGTGCGGCCGTCGGCGTCACCGAGTCTCCACACAGCCGACACGCGGCTTTCAAATGTCCCGGGCAAAAGGCGACCATGCGGTTCCCGGGAGCGTCCCGGGGAACTCCACCAACCGACGCCAACGGAGCGACGCCATGGGACATCTCGACGTGGACCGGATCAGTGAAGTGCTGCGCGACATGCTGGAAACCCTCAAGGGCAAGTCCCGGGACTCCCTGGGCCTCATGGCCCGGGAAGAAACGGCCTGCCCCGACGCCGTGGACCGGGCGGCGGCCGAGTCCGACCGCCACATGGCGCTGATCATGGGCGAGCGCGACCGCCAACTCATCAGCGAAATCCACGAGGCCCTGGCCCGGGTCAAGGACGGGGAATACGGCATCTGCCAGGAGTGCGGCGAGGAGATCGGCCTGGCCCGGCTTCGCGTCCAGCCCACGGCCACCCTGTGCGTCCACTGCAAGTCGCTGCTCGAAGACATGGGCCGGCCCTACATGCAGGCCGGACGGGGCGAGTCCGCGTTTCTCGAAGAATAGGCCGGCCTTCGCCGGCCTTTTCATTTCCGGCCGGGAAGGGTGAGCCGGGCCAGCCCGCCGCCGGCCGGGCCGCGCTCCAGGGTAAGCGCGCCGCCCATCTCCTCGGCCCGCCGCCGGGCGATGGTCAGCCCCATGCCCACGCCCACGGCCTTGGTGGTAAAAAAGGGGTCAAAGGCGAAGGGCAGCACGTCGTCGGCCGGCCCGGGGCCGTTGTCGGCCACGGTCAGCGTCACGCGCTCGTCCTGGCGGGCGCAGACCAGGGCCACCCGCGCCCCGCCTTGCGGGGCGGCTTCCAGGGCGTTGGCGCAAAGCGCCGTGAGGATGGCGGTCAACATGGCCGCGTCGGCCGGCACGTTCCCTTGTGGGCCGTCCAGACCCGCCGTTTCCAGCCGGCCCGCGCCGCCCGTGGCCGCCAGGGCTTCGGCAAAGGCCCGGTCGGCCAGCCCGGCCAGGTCGCACGGGACCATGGCCGGCTCCTCCCGCCGGGCGTAGTCCGAGACCGCCCGCACCACGGCCTCCAGCCGCCTGGCCCCGTCCAGGATCATGGACAGGGCCTCGGCCTCGGGATCGCCCTCCCCCTTGCCGCGCAGCAGCCGGCCCGTGAACCCGCCGATGACCATGAGCGGATTGCGGATCTGGTGGGCCACGGCCAGGGAAAACCGGACAAGCCCCTCGATGCGTTGCCTCTGGGCGGCCTGGACGCCAAGGAGCCGGTCCCGGTCGCGTTCGTGGAGGCGGTAGATCTCGGTGACGTCGGTGATCTCGATAAGGATGCCGAAGATTTTCCCGTTTTCCAGCAGCAGCGACCCCGACAGGCGATAGCGCCGCAACTGGCCATCGGGATGGGCGTAAGCGATGGCCAGGGGCTCGGGCTTTTGGCCGTGCTTGATGGCCGCGGCCAGGAACCGGGCCAATTGGCGCGGGGCGTCGGCCCGGGCAATGAGGGCGGCCGATGCGGCCGGATCGGCCAGTTCCCGGCGGCTGACCCCGAGCAGCCGGCAGGCGGCTTCGTTGGCGGCGTAGACCAGCCCCCGGATGTTGCAGATGACCACGCCGGCCGAAAAACTTTCCAGCAGATCGTGGAAGTAGGTCGAATGGGCAAAGGTGAGCATGGCGGCCCCGGCTGGCAAGGGTGGAACGTGTCCGCACCATGGGCCAGAGGCGTTACGGCCGTATGACGCGGCCCATCCTACGCTTTTGTGGCAAACAACCACGCTTTTGTCTGTCTGGCGTGGCCTGAAGAAAGCAACACTCTGACAATGCTTATAAAATCGATCTGGACCGGTATTTGCTTTTCCCCGGACATGGACACCATCGACACCCGCTACGGTCCCCTGCCCATCGAAGGCCTCGTGGAACGCCGCCCGGACGGCGGCGCACGCGCGGCCTTTCTCGCCGCCCCGGCCGCCCTGGCCACGTCCCTTGGCCGGCTTGTGCCCCAGCACACCATCGACGACGCCCGGCGCATGACCAAGCCGCCCGTCACCTTTCACGACAACGGCCAGGTCCGCAGCCTGCCGCTGGAAACCCGCACCGTGGTGGAAACCCCGGCCGGGCCGCTGCCGGCGGAACTGGTCACCTTCCACGACAACGGGGCCGTGGCCCGGGTGTTCCCCCTAAACGGCAAGCTCTCCGGCTACTGGACCGAGGCCGACGAGGCCGGACTGGCCGAGACCCTGCCCCTGGCCACGCCGGTGGGGAAGCTTACCGCCAAATGGCTGGCCGTGGCCTTCGACCCCCAAGGCCGTCTTCGCAGCCTCACCCTGTGGCCCGGCGAGGAACTTCTCGTGCCCACCCCCTGCGGCCAGCTGCCCACCCGCCTGGGACTCAGTTTCCATCCCGGCGGAACCCTGCGCTCCATCGAGCCGGCCCGCCCCGTGGAAGCGCCCACTCCGGCCGGGCCGGTCTGGGCCTTTGACCCCGACGCCGTGGGCATCGCCGGCGACGACAACTCCCTGGCCTTTGCCCCGGACGGCCAAACAGCCCGGCTGGCCACCGTGCGCACGGCCGTGGCGGTCCGCCTGCCCGACGGCTCCCGCCGCGAACTCGCCCCCAAGGTGCGCGACAGCATCTGCGGCGACGGCGACCACGAGCTCACCCCCCTGGTCCTGACCTTTTCCCCGGACGCCGTGGCCGCCGCCCACGGCGCCGCCAAACCCTTCGCGGTCATCCCCCGGGCCGGCGCGCATTTTACGGCCAAGCCCTTCGTTTCGGCCTTTGCCGTGTCCTTTGTTCCTAAACAATGTTCCATGTAGGCCGGTTTTCCTTGACGACGCCCCCTTCGCGACTGATATAAAAGACCATCAAGAACCGACGCTCCCGGCTGCCGCTGTTGGACGGCCGGGCTGGCGCGATGGCCCCTGCTGCCGCCGGGGCGTGCACGGCTTTACGCCGCCACGCCGCGATGGGAGGCCGGGGGCGACACAGTGTTCGGCGCAAATGCCGGAACACGCAACAAGGAGGTCTTTCGTGGGTCGTACCGCATGCGTCTTGCTGGCTGTTTTTGCTTTGCTTTTTGCAAGCGTGGAACTGGGCCTGGCCAAACGGCTGGGCGGCGGCGGTTCCATCGGCAACCGGCAGTCCTTCAGCACGTCCACCACCCCCCGGCCCGACATGGGCTCCCCTTCCGGGAGCTTTTCCTCCCAGCAGGCCCGGCCCAACCCCACGGCGGCCAATCCCGGCGGCGGCATGTTCTCGCGTCCCGGTATCGGCGGAATGCTCGGCGGCCTGCTCGTGGGCGGGTTGGTCGGCTCCATGCTCTTTGGCGGCGGACACGGCTGGGGCGGTCCCAGCCTGATCGACATGCTGCTGATCGGCGGCGGGCTGTTCCTGCTGTTCAAATTCCTGCGCTCGCGCCGCACGGCCACGGCCCAGGGGCCGGACTACGGCCAGCCCATGTCCCGAACCTACGAGGCCGAGCCCCAATCCCAGGTCCGCCAAGCGGCGGCCGGCGGCTGGAGCAACCTCGGCGCGTCGGCCGAACCGGCCGCGCCGGCCGGCCCCAACCTGCCGCCGGGCTTTGACGCCGCCGACTTCCTGGCCGGGGCCAAGACCCTGTTCGCCCGGATGCAGCAGTCCTGGAGCAAGCGCGACCTGGCCGACATCGAGGCCTTTTCCACCCCGGCGTTCATGGCCGACGTGCGCAAGCAGGCCGCCGAGGACCCGACCCCGACGCCCACCGACGTGCTCCTGGTCGACGCCAAGCTCCTGGAAGTGCGCAGCCAAAACGGCGTCACCATCGCCTCGGCCTACTTCGACGTGCTCATGCGCGAGGACCCCAAGGCCGGGCAGCCCGAACAGGTGCGCGAGGTCTGGCACTTCACGCGCAAGGAAACCGTGCCCGGCGACGCCTGGAAGCTCGACGCCATCCAGCAACTCGACGCCTAGGGTCGCGTCCCTGGAGAGTACGAGCGTATTTTTCAGGAGCACTCAGCCGCTTCGTCAGTCGTCCGAGAAACGCCGGATGCGCTCTTCGTAAACGTGTCACGAGCGCCGGACGCCAAACGGCCCGGCCATCCGAAGGATGGCCGGGCCGTTTCCTTTGGCGCGGCGGCCGGCGCGCTACCAGCGCGGCGGCGGCGGCGGCGGCAGCGGATAGCCCGGTCCCACATAGACCGGCCCGGGATAGGCCGGCGCGACAACCACCGGCGGGGCATAGGCCGGAGCCACGTACACCGGAGGCGGCGGCGGCGCGACATAGACCGGAGGCGGGACGGCGGCATAAAGCGGCACGCTCACGGCGAACCCGGGCGTGACGATGGTGAAGGCGTCCGCCTGGGCCGTGAGCAAGGCGGTCAGCAAACACAGAACGGCCAGTATGAAAAGCGTGCGTCGCATGGCAATGTTCCTCCCCGTGATGAGGCGTTTGCCCTCCCATGAGCCAGAAGCGTGCCAAGCCGCCAAGCCGCCCGCCACCGGGGATCCCGGCCCTCCCCGCCGCTGTCCGGCCTCTGCCAATTCGCCGAAATATCCCCAAATCCCTTGCCGGCCATGCCCGGCCGCACTATCTTACGGACAAGCCGACCAGGAGTCCGCCATGTCCATCTCCGACCGCATGTGGGACCGCGCCCTGTTCCTCACCCGCTTCGACGGAACCTCCACCGCCGACATGGTGGCCGCCCTTGGCGCGGACCACTACGCCATCGAACGCCTGTCCCCGCGCATGGGTTCCAACGTGCCGGACACCGCCGACCCCAAAGCCATCACCACCCACTTCCTCGACACCGGCCTCGGCGCCATCGTGCGCACGTCCATTTAGTTGAAAAGAGCGAAGAGAAGAGAAGATGCCTCCGGCGGGGGGGGGGGGGGGGGGGGGGGGGGGGGGGGGGGGGGGGGGGGGGGGGGGGGGGGGGGGGGGGGGGGGGGGGGGGGGGGGGGGGGGGGGGGGGGGGGGGGGGGG
>JAEZMB010000206.1 GCA_023435825.1 Pseudomonadota bacterium
CCCCACGCGCCCCCCGGGGTGCCCGGGGGGGGCCGCTTTCGTGCATCTGAAGGCCGGTTGGCCTATTAACCGCCGATGAGCTGCATGGCCATCTTCGGCATGGAGTTGGCCTGGGACAGCATGGCCACGGCCGACTGGGTCAGGATCTGGTTGCGAACGAACTGGGTCATTTCCGTGGCCACGTCGACGTCGGAGATCTGCGACTCGGCGGCCTGGAGGTTTTCGGACTGGATCTGCAGGTTGGAGATGGTGTTTGACAGCCGGTTCTGCAGGGCGCCCAGGTTGGCGCGGATCTTGTCCTTGGACACGATGGCGTGTGTGATAGCAACAAGGGCCTTCTGCGCCATCTCCTGGGTGGAGATGCTGCGGCCGTCGTGGCCCGACGCGGCGCCGATGCCCAGGCCGAAGGCCGAAGCGGTGGAGGTGCCGATCTGGACGTAGTAGTAATCTTCCGCCGATTCGTTGCCGGAGCCGAAATGCACCTTCATCTTGCCGGTG
Organism: Pseudomonadota bacterium; assembly: GCA_023435825.1. Taxonomy (GTDB): domain Bacteria; phylum Desulfobacterota; class Desulfovibrionia; order Desulfovibrionales; family Desulfovibrionaceae; genus Solidesulfovibrio. The sequence continues at coordinate 499 of JAEZMB010000206.1, forward strand.
GAATTGAGCCCCGCGCCGCTGTGGTTGACGCCGGACAGGTTGCCGTTGAGCAAGTAGATGCCGTTGAAGTCCGTGGCGTTGGCGATTCGGGTGATTTCCGAAGCCATGGCCTGGTATTCCGAGTCGATGATGAGACGCTGGTCCGAGGTGTAGGTACCGGTGGAAGCCTGTTCCGCCAGTTCCTTCATGCGGATGAGCTTTTCATCGATGACCTGGAGCGCGCCGTCCGCCGTCTGGATCATGGAGATGGCGTCATTGGCGTTGCGCACGCCCTGGTTGATGGCGGAAATGTCGGACCGCATAAGCTCGCGGATGGCGAGGCCGGCGGCGTCGTCGGCGGCGGTGTTGATGCGAAGGCCCGAAGACAGCCTCTGGGTCGAAGTGGCCAGCGCGCCGTACGAGTTGGACAGGTTACGCGAGGCGTTGGCGGCCATCATGTTGTGATTGATAACGAGCGACATGGCTTTTCCTCCTTGAAAAGTGTGTGCATCCAGCTGTTTTCCCATGAAGGCGAGAGCATCGCCGGCGGCATGGGGTGTTTTAGACGACTACGGCTTGCGCCGGGTTGCTCCCGAAGGTTGATCCTGTATGGTGAGCCTCCTTTACCAGGAAATCTTTCAAGCGGCGTTGCCTTCAGTGGCGGCTGCTTGACTCACCTATCGGCGGCTCTGAAAAACCCTTTAGCCACAAATTTTTTCGTAAAAGAGAAAAATAGCGCCCAAGGAAGGTCGAGAAATTGACCGTCGCGCACAACTGGGAAGGACAGCTGTGGCGCGATGCACGGGATTTCAGTGGGTTGGCTTGGTACTGTGGAGGAGTTGCGGAGGAAGGCCAGAATGCAGGTTGTTCACGCCTCCTATCGGATGCTTTAATGATCCCATTAGGCGGCAAGGACATTTTTTTTGAGAAATTTTGATGCTCGTTGGTAGGGCGTTGTCCCAAGGGCACGGTGGACGTTGCTTTTGTCGGGGCTGCCCCGACAAGGCGGCAGGGACGTGCCCCACCTGAGGGGGGAGCCGCAACGAATCAGACTGGGCGGGCGGCGGCCTGAGTGTCGGCTTGCCCGGCGAACAATTCTATGTCACTGTAGTTATTATGTTAAGTCAAATCTAACAGAGGAGAACGCGATGCGTACAACCATGTTTGGCCGTTTGGTACTGGCCCTGGCCCTGACCCTGCTGTTCTCTGGCTCGGCCCTGGCTGCCGGCGAGACGCTCATGATGGCCACCACCACGAGCACCGACGACACCGGGCTTTTGCCGGTGTTGGGCGAGGCCTTCAAGAAGGACACCGGCATAGAACTAAAGTGGGTGGCCGTGGGCACCGGCAAGGCCCTGGAGCACGGCAAGAACTGCGACGTGGACGTGCTGCTCGTCCACGCCCCGGCGGCCGAGAAGAAATTCGTGGAAGAGGGCAACGGCACCAAACGCACGGAAGTCATGTACAACGACTTCATCGTCGTCGGTCCGGCCGAGGACCCGGCCAAGATCAAGGGCAAGAAGGCCGGCGAAGCCCTGGCCGCCATCGCCGCCGCCAAGGCTCCCTTTATCAGCCGTGGCGATGATTCCGGCACCCACAAGATGGAACAGTCCCTGTGGAAGGGGGCGGAGATCGCCCTGCCCGACAAGGAGACCTGGTACGTCTCGGCCGGCCAGGGCATGATGGCCACCCTCAACATGGCCGGCGAACGCAAGGGCTACACCCTGGTCGATCGCGGCACCTACATCTCCTACGAGGATCAGGCCAAGGGCAAGCCGGCCCTGGTGGTGCTGGTCGAGGGCGACAAGCCGCTGCTCAACCAGTACAGCGTCATTCCGGTCAATCCGGCCAAGTGCGAGAAGGTGAAGATCAAGGAAGCCCAGATCTTCTCCGACTGGCTGGCCTCGCCCAAGGGCCAGAAGGTGGTCGGCGACTTCACGGTCAAGGGCAAGAAGCTCTTTACCCCCAACGCCGCCAAGTAAGGCGACAGCGAAACGGCAAGCAGGCGCGCCGGCCGTTGACGCCGGCGCGCCCGACTGCCACAACGACCACATGAACTACATCCTCGACGGCTTGCGCCAGGCGCTGGAATTGCTCCTGGGCGGCGACCCCGCCACCTTTTCCGCCGTCTGGACCACGGTGCTCGTCACCCTGGAGGCCATGGCCGCCACCCTTGCGCTGGGCGCGCCGGCCGGCTTTCTCCTGGGCTACACCGATTTTCCGGGCAAGCGGGCCGTCCGGCTGGCCGTCGAAACCTTCCTTTCCTTCCCGACAGTGGTCATCGGCCTAGTGGTCTATGCCTTCATCTCCCGGCGCGGCCCATTTGGCGAACTGGGCCTGCTTTTCACCGTGCCGGGCATGGCCATGGGCCTGACCATCCTGGGGCTGCCCATCGTCATCGCGCTGACGGCCCAGGCCGTGGAGAACCTCGACCCCCGGCTGCGGCCCACCTTGCTCACCCTCGGGGCCGGCCCCAGGCAGGTCTTTTTCGCCACCCTGGGCGAAGCCCGTTTCGGCCTGCTTCTGGCCGCCACCGCCGCCTTTGGCCGCATCTTTTCCGAAATCGGCATTTCCATGATGCTTGGCGGCAACATCAAATGGTCCACCCGCACCATCACCACGGCCATCGCCCTGGAGACCGGCAAGGGGGAATTCGCCACCGGCATCGCCCTGGGGATCGTGCTCATGATCATCGCCTTTGCCGTCAACCTGGCCGCCTCGGCCTTCCGCCGCCGGTCGGCCGCATGAACGCCCTGTACGAACTTCACCATGTGGTCCAGCGCTACGGCGAGCGCGAGGTGCTGCACATGGACGCCCTGGCCGTGCCCGAGGGCGCGATCATCGGGCTTGTGGGACCCAACGGCGGCGGCAAGTCCACCTTGCTGCGGCTGCTGGCCTTCCTGGAGGCCCCGGCCGAAGGCACGATCCTCTACCGGGGCGAACCGACCGCCGGGCGGGAGTACGCCCTTCGCGGCGAGGTCACCTGCTTTCCCCAGGAACCGTATCTGCTCAAGCGGTCGGTGCGGGCCAACGTGGCCTTTGGCCTTGAGGCGCGCGGCGCGACGGACGTGGCCGAGCGGGTGGCCTCGGCTCTGGCCCTGGTGGGCCTTGATCCGGCCCGGTTCGCCGGGCGCATGTGGCATCAGCTTTCCGGCGGCGAGGTCAAGCGCGTGGCCCTGGCCGCCCGGCTGGCCTTGCGGCCCCGGGCGCTGCTGCTGGACGAGCCCACGGCCAACCTCGACCGCGACAGCGCCGAACTGGTGCGTCGGGCCGTGGCCACCGCCCGGGAGCGCCATGGCACGACCCTGGTCATCAGCGGCCACGACCACGAGTGGCTCAAAGCCATCTGCGACGACATGTTGTGGATACGCGACGGCCGGCTCGCCGCGCCCGCTCGCGAGGTCGGACACGTCGAATGGCCGCAGCCGGCCGCCTGACGCCGCCCGGGCCGGGCCGGAGCAGCTTTCCCTTGAACAGCCAGCGCCACGGCGGCGTCCTGGCCTGACGACAACCCCTGCAAGGAGAAAACGCCATGAAGGGCGTTCAGATTCTGGGATTCAAGAAATCCGGCAAGACCACCCTGTGCGAGGCGTTGCTGGCCGAATTGGCCGGCCGGGGCGTGGCTCCGTGCGCGCTCAAGTGCACGCACAACCCGGGCATCGACAAGCAGGACACCGACACCGACCGGTTCATGGCCCACTGCCGCACCGTGGGGGCCGTGGCCGGCGCCGAGAGCGCGCTGTTTTTCAATACCCCGCGCAAGCTCTCGGACATGCTGGCCATGCTCGACGGCGAAGTGCTGGTCATGGAAGGCGGGCGGGAACATGCCGTGGCTCCGCGCGTGCTGGTGCTGCGCGAACCGGCCGAGGCGGCCCAGCTGTCCGACCCGGGGCTGGTGCTGGGGACGTTCGGCGAGGTGCGCGCCCCGGGGCTGCCCCATATCGAATCCGTTGCCGCCCTGGCCGATCTGGCCCTTGAGCGGGGATTTGTCCTGCCGGCCCTGGACTGCGCCGCCTGCGGCCGGGACGACTGCGCCAGCCTGGCCGCCGACATCATGGCCGGCCGGGCCACGCCGGGCGACTGCGCCACCACCCAGGTGGCCATGGCCGTCAGCGTGGGCGGCAGACGCCTGACGCTCAACCCCTTCGTGGAGCGCATCCTGGCCTCGGGCATCCGGGGGCTTGTCTCCGAACTCAAGGGGTTCGGGCCGGGGGCTGTCGAGATCCGCATCGACTGAGCGCATGTCGCGTCCACGAAAAGCGCCTATGCCCCGACTCGGGAGGCTGTATAAAATGGTTGATTTTTCGTAAATAATACTATCGCATCGTTTCAGGGCGTGACGCCAGCGGGCCGGGCGGTCGCGTCCGGCCCGGCTCCATGCAATCGTCGCGGGGCGGTTTTGTGGCCGTCACGCCGGGATCATATTGTCTTTGGCCGGCTTCGGGCGTATTGTGAAATAAACCGCTACCTGGAGGGTTCGCGATGACCAGCGCCTGGGACGACGACGTCGCCGGCATGGGGTTCGATCCCGGCCCGGCCGGGGACCCGGCCATTCTGGACCGCCAGGTTATCGACGCCGTGGCCCGGCGCATCCATCAGAAGATGGACGACTACGAGGCCTACAACTTCTCGACCAAGCAGAGCATCTCGCTCAACGTCTTTTTCGATCTGGCCCAGGAATTTCCCCACGTCGAGCATCTCTATGCCGTGTGCCTGCTCATCCCCAAGATGTTTTTCGACATCGAGTGCAACCTCTATGTCCTGGACAGCAAGAGTGGGGCGATCCGGCGTTGCGCCTACAGCTGTTCCGACGCCGACGCCGGGGAACTGGCTGATCTGCCCTTTGCCCGCAAGACCACCATTCGCGACGATCGGCTCTTTATTCCCATCAAGGGCAACCATGAGCTGATTTCCCAGCTGCCCTTCACCCCGCGCGAAGACGTCTTCGGCATGTTGGAAATCTATCCGGTCAGCCGGCTCTCCGAGCACGACCGGCTGTTTTTCGAGCGCTACGCCAACCGCTTCGGCTACCAGCTGCACAACCGCATCCTGGCCACCAAGAACAAGGAACATCTCCAGTTCATCCGCAGCCTGGTCAAGGACATCGGCCACAACGTCATTGTCCCCAACATCTATTTCAAGCTCTATTACAAGCGGTTGCGCTCCAAGATCGATCTGCTCAAGTTTTTCGAATGGAAGCTCAAGCAGTTTTTCGAGGGTGAGGCCGAGCCGGCCGCCGCGGCCGCCCTGGAAGAAGACCTGCCGGCCACCCGGGAAAAGCTGCTGCGCGACCTTGGCTACATCCACGAAGGCCTCATGGACCAGTATCGCCAGATACTGACCCATTACGAGCAGACGAGCCTGTTTCTGGAGACGCTGCTGCGGCGTTCGCACTTCGAGGAAGGCCGCTACGTGCTGGAAAAGCGGGCTTGCAACTTCAAAAAGCAGGTCATCGACCTGCAGATGGAGCGTTACCGGCCGCGTTTCGAGGAGCGCGGCATCGAGATCGATACGTCCCTTGGCGGCGTGCCGGACCAGGAAATCGAAGTGGTGGTGGACATCGGGCTGGTCAGCCAGGTCTACGCCAACCTTTTTTCCAACGCGGTCAAGTACACCCGCGAGGTGACGGACCCGGCCACGGGCCAGCGGCGGCGCTTCATTTCCTTTGGCTGGGAGCGCAAGGAAAATTTCTTCGGCCCGGGCAAGGACGGCATCAAGCTCAACGTCTTCACCTCCGGCCCGGCCATTCCGCCCGAGACCGCCGCCCATCTGTTCGAGGAGGGCGTGCGGGGCGAGAACGCCTCGGGCGAGTACGGCACCGGCCACGGCCTGTATTTCATCCGCGAGGTGGTGCGGCTGCACGGTGGCGTGGAAGGCTACGAGGCCACGGCCCTGGGCAACAATTTCTTCTTCGTCCTGCCCATGGACCCGCTCGTCTAACCGACGCCAGTCGGCTCTTTTTTCTCCGCCTTCCCGCCCCTCGCCGCGCTCCCGCCGTCCCCCCTTACCCATTTGGGGGGTGCCGGGGGCCCAGGCCCCCCGCCCCCCGCGGGGCTTTTTGTAA
>JAEZMB010000210.1 GCA_023435825.1 Pseudomonadota bacterium
CCCAACCCCAATTCCGGCCACCATATTCACTCGGGCCGCCGCCCACCGACATTACCCCCGCCCGTCCGTCCAACCCCAGGTCGGGGGTCCGGGGGGGTGAGCCCCCCGGCGGGGCTTGGGGCAGCGCCCCAATCTTCTGCCTTTTCTCTCTCCCATCTCCCTTCACTCAAAACGCGTAAGGCTCGGCCTGACGCCATTCGAACATGTAGGTCTCTTCCGGGATGAGTTCCTTGTTCTCCACCGCATCCGCCGCCAGCAGCGCCGCTGCCGACACTGACGAGAAGCTCATGCCGGGCAGGAAGATGTCCTGGCGGTCGTTCTCCGGGATGACGGCCAGATGGCCGTAGGCGACGGCCCAGCTTTTGTCGGCCGGCGGCTGTTGGCCGGGCGGCGTTTTGACGCGAAAGCCCACGGCCGTGCCGTCGGCGAAGCAGCACCAGACGGCCAGCCGGTAGAGAACGAACTGTCCCTTGGCGTCGAGTTCCGGGCTGCGGTGGACGAAGCCGCGCACGGCATAGGGGCGGTCGAAGGCGGGGCCGGGGCCTTTGGCGGCGATGTCGTAGAGTTCGCCGGTGTTGATGGGCACGTAATCTTTCCCGTTCATGGCAAGGCGGCTCGGGACCGGGGCGATTTCCGGGGCGGGCAGGCTGGGGGCGACGCTGAAGACGTCGCTGTCGTCGTTGGCCGAGAGCGTTTGCAGGCCGCCCTCGGCAAACCACACGAGGCAGGCCAGGGCAAGGTAGCAAAGCCCCCGGCCGAGGCTGGCCTTGGCCACGGGGCGCAGGGTCGCGTAGGCCCCGAGCACGGCCAGGACCACGGCGGCGCAGATCGTCACCGGCTTGAACTTAGGATTTAAGTACATCCAGTAATTGCCGATGGTTGCCAGCCAGCCCATGAAGCCGGCCAGGGCCAGCATGGCCAGGCCGTCGCAGCGGGCGGCCAGGGAAGCGAGAAGCCCTTTCATGACGCGCCTCCGGTGAGGATGCCGTAAATGGCGCAGGCGATAAAGACGATGGCGGCCGGGACAATGGCGAGCACCCGGGTTAGGCGCGGGGTGAACACCTGCCGCCACATGAGCAGGAGCTTGAGGTCGAGCATGGGGCCAAGGGCCAGAAAGGCGAGCTTGGCCGCGGCCGGGAAGGTGGAAAACGAGGCGGCCACGAAGGCGTCGGCCTGGGAGCACAGCGAGAGCACCACGGCCAGGGCCATCATGCCCGGAATGGCCAAAACGAGGTCGTTTTCCAGGGCCATGACCACGGAAACCGGCACGTAGGCCTTGAACGCCGCCGCCACCATGGAGCCCAGGATCAGCACCTTGGCCATGTCCAGGAAGTCGGCCATGGCGTGGCGCATGGCCGAGGCGACCTTGTCGCGCCGGCTGGGGACGGCGGCGGCCAGGGGCACGGCGTCGGCGAGCGACCCGAAGGGCGTGCCCGGAATGGTGGCCGGCCCGTGGTGGTGGGCATGGTCCTCGGGATCGTGGTCATGGCCGCAGCCGCAGGCCGGGGAGGCGGCGGCGGGATCGCGCAAAAGCGACAGGGCGTCGCGGCCTCCGGCCCAGTAGCCTACGACCAGGCCGGCCGCGATGACCAGCGCGCAGCGCCAGATGGCCATGGTCGGGTCGCCCCGAAAGGCCACCAGGGTTGCTAAAAGCGACACGGGATTGATGACCGGCGCGGCCAGCATGAAGGCGACGGCCGCGCCGGGCGGCACGCCTTTGCCGATGAGCCGGCGGGCCAGAAAGACCACGCCGCATTCGCAGCACGGGGTGAGTGCGCCGATGCCGAGCCCGACCAGGGTGGAGGCCAGCCGGCCCTTGGGCAAAAGCCGCGTCAGGCGGTCGCGGGGCACGTAGGCTTCGACCAACCCCGAGGCCACGGACCCGAGCAGCAGAAACGGTACGGCTTCCAGCACGATGGAGAGCGTAGCCTGGGCGAAAAGATCGAGATTGTGCAGGGCGTTCATGCGGCGGCGGCTTCCAGGCGGTAGACGGGTTCGGCGGCGGCCGGGTCATCCGGGACAAAGCGCACGACGCGGTGGTGGAAGGCGGCCAGGGACGGTCGGTGGGCGATGCTCACAATGGTGGTCTTGGGCAGGCGAGCCACCAGCAGCCCGTAGAGTTCCTTTTGAGAGGCTTCGTCCAGGGCCGAGGAGGCTTCGTCGCAGAAAAGCCGGTCCGGGGCCAGCAGGATGGCCCGGGCGAAACCCAGGCGTTGCTGTTCGCCCGAGGACAGTTCCTGGCTCCAGTGGCGCTCCTCGCCCAGCAGCGGGATCAGATGGCCCAGGCCGCAGTCGGTGAGCACGGCGGCGATGCGCTCCTCGCCGTAGGTCTCCGGGGCGTCGGGGTAGGCCACGGCGGCGGCCAGGGTGGCGATGGGCAGGTAGGGTTTTTGGGGCAAGAACAGGCTGCGGCCTTGGGCCGGCAGGGCCAGGGTTCCGGCGGCGTAGGGCCACAGGCCGCCGATGGCCCGAAACAGCGTGGATTTGCCGCAGCCGGCCGGGCCGGCGATCATGACGCGCTCGCCCGGAGCTACGTTCAGGCCGGCATCGGTGAGCAGGGTGCGGCCGTCGGGCAGCGACAGGCTGGCGTCGGTCAGCGACAGGCCGTCGCCGGCCGAGGCCGGCACGCGGGTAAATCCGGCGTCCTTGGCCGCTTCGAGTTCGGCCAGGGCGTGGGCGAAGCCGGTGAGTCGATCCACGGTGGCGCGCCATTGGGCCAGGCGGGTATAGGCGTCGATGAACCAGGACAGGGCCGATTGGACGTGGCCAAACGCCGAGGCGGTCTGCATGAGGCCGCCGAGCTGGATGGCCCCGGAGAAGTAGCGCGGCGCGGCCACCAGGAAGGGGAAGAGCACGGCGGCCTGGGAGTAGCCGGCGGAAAACCAGGTCAGGCGCTTTTGCTGGCGCATGATGGACCACCAGTTGGACACCACGTGGGTGAAGCGGCCAGACAGGTTGCCGGCTTCCTGGGCCTCGCCGCCGTAGAGGGCGATGGGTTCGGCGTTTTCGCGCACGCGCACGAGATTGTAGCGGTAATCGGCCTCGTAGCGCTGCTGTTGGAAGTTGAGGCGGATGAGCGGCCGGCCGATGTAGTGGGTGAGAAACGAGCCGAAGCCGGCGTAGAGCACGGCGGCCCAGAGCATGGAGCCGGGCAGCTGGATGTCGAGGATGTGGATGTCGCCCGAGAGGTTCCACAGGATGACGGAAAACGAAGCCAGGGACACCACGGATTCAATAAAGCCCAGGGTCAGGGAGAGCGTTTGCTCGACGAAACCGCCGATGTCCTCGCTGATGCGCTGGTCGGGGTTGTCGGCCCCGTTTTGGGAAAAGCGCAGGCGGTAGTAGTTGCGGTGGGTGAGCCACATGGCGGCGTAGCGTTCGGTGAGCCAGCGCCGCCAGCGGATTTGCAGCATCTGGCGCAGGTAGATCTGATACACAGCCACGATGATGAACATGGCGGCCAGGATGGCGAACCGGCCGAAGAGGCGGAAGAATTCGGGGAGGTTTTTTTCCTGCAGCGAATTGTAGAAGAGGTTGTTCCACTCGTTGAAAAGCACGTTGAGATAGACGATGCCAAGGCTCATGCCGACGATGACGGCAAGGAGCAGGCCGGATTTCACGCGCTCCTCGCTTTTCCAGTAGGGCTTGGTGAGCGCCCAGAGATCAGCGAGGAAGCGGCGTTTGGCTGCGGACATGCGGGGCTCCTGGTTGCGGTTGGCCGCCCGGGCGGCCTGATCCTCGGGCGAGGTGTACGCGCCGGCGCGCCGGGGCGGACCGTAACCCTCTAGTCACTGGAGCGGCTGGTTGCAACCGGCCGGGCCGCTTGCGGTCCATGAAATTTTGGACACGATGGTGCAACAAAAACGGCCGGTTCCACGGGGAACCGGCCGTTTGGACGAGCGATTGGCGGCTTGGCTAGAAGCGGTAGGTCAGACCGAAGGCGACCTTCCAGGTGTCGCCGGACTCGGCCTTGTTGACCAGGCGGCGGCCCCAGACGCTTTTCTGGAAGTCGCCGTGGGCCCAGCCGGTTTCCACGCGGGCTTCGAGGCCCTCGTAGATGGCGTAGCTGGTGTCGAGGTTGGCCCCGAAGACCTGCTCGTTCCAGGTCAGGTCGCGGCCCATCTGAAAGTAGGGGTTGGAGCCGAGCAGGACGTTGAGGTCGCGGATGGCCCGGGGCGAGTTGTTGCCGTGGAGGTAGGTGAAGTTCACGCGCTGCTGGAGCTTGGGCATGGGGGTGATGTTGACCAGGGCCGCGCCAAAGCCCCAGGCGCCGACCGGGTCGATGCCCATGTTGGAGTTGCGGGCAAACACCTGGCTGTCGTCAAACAGGAACGAGCCGCCCGGACCCCAGTTGGGGCGGGTGTGGGGCATACGCTCGGAGCCGTTTCGGGTCGAGCTGTCCTCGCCGGTGGACCACCAGCCGTAGACCTGGGGGGTGAGCAGATCCCAGCCGGCGTATTCCGCGCCGAAGTCGATAAACCAGCCGGCGCGGCGGCTTTTCTGGCGGTCGTCGGCGGCTCCCTGGCCGTAGATCACGTCGCCGTAGAACTTGATCGGATCAACGGCCGTGACTTCAAAGGCGCTGCCGGCCCAGAAGTAGGGATTCTGGGCGTTTTTCCACTTGGTGGGGGCGATCAGGGTGCCGGCCGAGAGCAGGTCCTCGGCGTCGGTGGCTTCGCCGAAGGAGGAGGCGAAGGTGGTGTAGTAGTTGGCGTTGTTGCCGGCCACGGCCACGGCGGCCCAGGGCGTGGCCTTGAGTCCGGTGACGGTGATGGGCAGGGTCAGGAAATACATGTCGAATTCGTCGGCAACCTGGGTGGTGGTGGGGTCGTAGGTCCGGTTGCTGTCGATGAGGCGCGCGAAACCGGCCTTGATGTCCAGGGTGTCGGGAATGAGGTTGGCGTTGACCACCAGCCCGGCGGCCCAGTCGGTGAAGACGATGCTGTCGTTGAAAAGCTTGCTCTGGGGCAGGGCGATGGGCTGGAGGCCGGCCGACACCTCGACGTTGGTGTCGGGCAGCTTGAACTGGAGGAAGGCCTGATAGACCTGGATGGCCACTTCCGGGTTGGCGGCGGTGTAGGTGCCGTTGCCCCAGGTGTTGTCCACCTTGGTGGCCAGGCGGAAGCGCAGGTTGTCGTTGGCGATGAAGTCGGTGCGCACCCGGATGCGCTCCCAGATCTCGAAGGTGTCCTCGGTCTTGGTGCCGGCCTTGTTCCAGGTGGGCGTGTTGGAGGTCCAGGCGGGGTCGTTCCAACCGGTGAAGTTGTGGCCGGTGAAATACACGCCGTAGACGCGGGAGTCGCCGGTGATGCGCACTTCCGTGCTGCCGGCCTGGGCGGCGACAGCGGCGGCGACCAGGGCCAGGGCCAGGAACAAGGATGCCAAACGTTTCATAACACCTTCCTCTCGTAACACATTGACGGACATGGACCCCGCCGGCCGCGCCGTCGGCGAAACGGCGTTGTCCGGGCCTTGGCCGCGACGGCCGGGGCCGCCCTGGCGAGGCGGCGCGGCGGGCCTTTCGGCGTGTCGGGCAAGGTCGGAGGCGCGCGGGAGTCCCAAGGACAACCAGCGAGGCGTCGGCGGGCGCTGGCGTCGCGATGCGTCGCGGGCCGCAGCGTTCACCAGCCGGTGTTGCGTATTTTGGCGGGAGCGGCGCAGGAAGCCGTCCGGCCGGACAGGCGACGCAACAACAGGCGGACGCCGGCGAAGGAAGGGCGCTTGCGCCATAATTGGTAATTATGACAACGTTTCAGCGTTCCCTTCCCGCTTGGGAAAAAAGAGATAAAGAATAAAACTGAAGGAGTAAATCACTGTTTTTGGGCAAACAGCGTTGACTGGAAATGACCTTGCCATTTTTGTTGCACTGAGAAAGTGTTTGAAACGGCAAGCCGGAGGGGAAGCGACCCTTGGGTCAGGCGTAAGCCCTTGCCGCAGGTCCGTCCTGGAAGCGGGCGGGCTATTCGTAGGGGTAGGTGGTTCCGGCGAATTCCTTGGCCCGGGGGTTGGGATACGTGCCGGCAGCCTGGAGTTTCTTGATGTTCTTGGAGCGGTCTTCCCAATGGGTGTGCAGGAGTTGCTCGGCCTTGTGGCTCATGGGATGCTCCAGGAAGTTCTTGTACAGGGTCTGGACCTGGCCGTTTTGCTGGGAGGCCCGCTCGGGGAACTTGGCGTCGGCCCCGTACACGCCGTCGATGCGGTCCATCATGAAGTCTTTGAGTTGCTTGGCGGCGGCCACGGCCTTGCCGGTCAGGCGAAGCCCGATGAGGGCGCCGCCGGTCATGATGCAGGCGGCTTTGAGGAAGCCGCGACGGGTCGAAGCGATGAAAGTCATGGCTTGCTCCTTAGGCTTTTTGTTCGTTGTACAGGGCCAGGCGCTTTTTGAGCGAGGCGTAGAACTTGGTGGTGCGGCGATCCATGGACTGCAGCACGCCGGGCATGACGGGCTGGCCGCCGCCCATGACGCAACCGCCGGGGCAGGCCATGAACTCGATGAAATGCCAGGGAGACTTGCCGGCCTTGACCACTTCGCAGACCTCGGCGAACCGTTTGGCCCCGTGGACCACGGCCACTTTCACTTCCGTGCCGCCCACGTTGACCGTGGCTTCCTTGAGGCCCTTAAGGCCACGCACGGCCTTGAAGTCCCAGCTCTCCGGGGCCTTGCCGGTGACGGCCTGATAGGCGAAGCGCAGGGCCGCTTCCATGACGCCGCCGGTGACGCCGAAGATGGTGGCGCCGCCGGTGGACTCGCCCATGAGCGCGTCGCGCTGGCCCGGGGCCACGGTGTTGAGGTCGATGCCGGCCTTCTTGAACAGGTAGGCCAGTTCGCGGGTGTCGATGGTGGCGTCGATGTCCTGGTAGCCGCTGGACCAGTTGGCCGGGCGCATGCCTTCGTATTTCTTGGCCGTGCAGGGCATGATGGAGACGGTGAAGACGTCGGCGCGCTTGTACTTCATGGTGTCCGCGCCGTAGGTCTTGGCCAGGGAGCCGAGCATCCCGATGGGGGACTTGCAGGTGGACATGTTGGGGAACAGCTCAGGGTAGAACGTCTCGACGTACTTGTGCCAGCCGGGACAGCAGGAGGTGAACTGGGGCAGGGGCTTGTCGATCTTCTTGGTGAGCCGGCCGACGAACTCCGAGCCTTCCTCCCAGATGGTGACGTCGGCGGTCCACTCGTTGTCCCAGGTGTGGTCGAAGCCGAGCTTTTGCAAGGCCCCGAGCATCTTGTCCGTGGTCACCGAACCCACGGGCATGCCGAAGCAGTCGCCCAGGCCGTAGCGCACGGCCGGGGCCGGCATGGCGATGACCTTGACGTTTTTATCCTTGAGCTTTTGTTCGATGACCGGAACCCAGGACTGTTCTTCGTAGATGGCCGAGACCGGGCAGTGGGTGAGACACTGGCCGCAGTTGATGCAGGCTTCGACGTTGGGGATCTTGTGGGGTTCGCCGGTGTCGCCGTAGATGGCTCCGGTGGGGCAATAGCCCATGCAGGTGTCGCAGCCGATGCATTTGGACTCGTCGACCTTGATGAAGAAGAGCTTGTCCGGATCGGCCTTGGGGTCCGGAGACTGCATTTCGTAGAAGATTTTCTCCATTTCAACGCGGCTCATGAGGCTCCCTCCGCTGGATGAGGCTTGGCCGGACGGGCCATGGCCCGGGCGACGGGGCAGGTCGTCGCCGCTGGGCGCATGGCCGCGTCGGCCAAGCCGGTTTGCGCCGGCCGGGGACTGTTCCCGCGTGGCCCCGAACAGCGCGTTGCCTGCCGGGACGGCCCGGACCGCGTACGCCGCGAGAGCGCTCGCGCGGCGGCGGCGGCCGGGGGGGGGGG
>JAEZMB010000229.1 GCA_023435825.1 Pseudomonadota bacterium
CCCCCCCCCCCCCCCCCCCCCCCCCCCCCCCCCCCCCCCCCCCCCCCCCCCCCCCCCCCCCCCCCCCCCCCCCCCCCCCCCCCCCCCCCCCCCCCCCCCCCCCCCCCCCCCCCCGCCGGAGGCTCTTATCTCGCCTCGGCTGTCAAGCCCAGGGCCAGCACGGCCAGGGCGGCGGTTTCCCAGCGCAGCACGCGCGGGCCGAGGGTGACCGGAACAAACCCGGCGGCTGTGAGCGTCGCGGCCTCGGCGTCGGTGAAGCCGCCTTCCGGGCCGACGACGCACAGGGTGTCGCCTTCTGCGGTCAGATCGGCCGGCGTGAGCGAGCGCGACACGGCCGGATCTTCCCAAAGGAGAAATCTGCGGGGGTAGGCTTGTCCGGCCTTGGCCAGTCCGGCCGCGCCGCCGGGCACGCAGGCGAGCGTTGGCAAAAGTGCCGCGCCGCACTGTTTGGCAGCGGCGATGAGTCCGGCCGTCCAGGCTTCCTTGGGGTCGCCGGGCATTTTGCCCTGGGTGCGTTCGGCCTGCCAGAAGAGGATGCCGGCCGCGCCGAGCTCGACCGCCTTTTCCAGAAACATGTCGCGCCGGGCCGAGCGCGAGAAGCCGGCCGCGATATGGAGCCGCCGCGCGGGCAGGGGCGTTTCTTCGAGACTTTCGGGGATAAGCTCCACCCGGTCGCGCCCGACGGTTTCGATGCGAAAAAGCCCGTGGCGACCCGTGCCGTCAAAGACGCGCACGAGTTCGCCGGGGCGTTTGCGCAGCACCTTGGCGCAGTGGCCGGCTTCGCCGCCGGTGAGGAAAAAGGGCGCGGCGAACTGCTCGGGCGGGATGAAAAAGGCGTCGGGTCGGCCCACGAGACAAGTCCTTGGCTGGCGTTGCAACAACGTCTGGTGATGAAAGCGGCCGAGAGGCACGCCCCCCGGCCGCACGATCATGCTTCAAATCCTACCCCTGACTTCTGTCGCAGGGGTCCGGGGGGATCATCCCCCCGGCCGCCGGAGGCATCTTCCTCTTCCCGCTTACCCCGTAATCGCCTTTCGGGCCGTGCCGTCCTTGTAAAACGGCAGATCGCGGCGCATGGCCGACAGTTCGACCCGGGCGGCCTTGACCACGAAGTCCTTGGCCTCGGCGGCCGAGGCGTCCACGTAGGCCAGGGCCACGGCGTGGCCCAAGCTCGGGGCGAACGAGGCGCTGGTGACCACGCCGACGGTCTTGCCGGACTTGTCGCAGACGGCGTCGCCGTGGCGGGCGCTGCGGCGGCCGGGAATCTCCAGGCCGATGAGCTTTTGGCGCAGGCCGGCGGCCTTGCCCTTGCCGACGTAGTCGGCCGGGGAGGTGAGCAGCCAGCCGTAGCCGGCCTCGGCCGGGGTGTGCTCCTCATCGAGGTCCTGGCCGTAGAGGGGGTAGCCCATCTCCAGGCGGATGGTGTCGCGCGCGCCAAGGCCGGCCGGGGCCACGCGCGGATCGGCCGTGATGGCTTTCCACAAGGCCACGGCGTGGCTGGCCGGCAGGAACAGCTCGTAGCCGAGTTCGCCGGTGTAGCCGGTGCGGCTGACCATCATTTTGGCGCCCTGGAAGTCGGTCCAGACGAAGTTGAAGTATTTGAGGCCCGAGAAATCGCCGGGCACGCGGTCGCGCAGCACTTCGAAGGCCAGGGGGCCTTGCAGGTCGATCTTGGCCGTCTCGGCCGAGACGTTGCGGAAGTTCGAGCCAGCCGGCAGCCGGCCCTTGATGGTCTCGAAATCCACGACGATGCGCGAGCCGTTGACCACCAGCATGTAGTCGTCCACGCCCAGGCAGTAGATGATGAGGTCGTCGATGACGCCGCCATTTTCATTGAGGAGAAAGCCGTAGCGGCATTTGCCCGGGGCCAGGGTGGCCAGGTCGTGGGTGACGGCCTTGCCCAGGGCTTCGGCCGCGCCGTCGCCGGACAGGGTGAATTCGCCCATGTGGCAGATGTCGAAGACGGCGGCTTTTTTGCGGGTCTGCTCGTGTTCGGCCAGGATGGAGGTGTACTGCACCGGCATGTCGAAGCCGGCAAAGGGGACCATCTTGGCTCCGTTCTCACGGTTCCAGTCGGTCAGGGGAGTGGGGGTGGGCTTTTCCACGGCAATTAGCTCCGGGTCTGTCGGAAACAGCGTTCCAACGTCAAGGGTGTACGGCGGCCGGGCCGCCGGTCGGGTTTCCTTCCGATTGCAGTTCCGAAGTGAAACAATACAACAACTGGCATACTGGTATAGTCGTATATTTTACAATAAAACGGTCGTTGTGTCTTAAAGGAGGCATCAGCTCTGGGCCACCAGCGGCAGGACGATGCCCTGCTCTTTCTTGGCCTTGCGAATCATGCGGAACTCGTCGAGCAGGGCCACCAGCCGGCCGTAGGTCTTTTTGACGGACAGGCCGTAGGGCGAAAGATCCAGGTCCTTTTTGCGGATGTAGGTCCGAAGCAGATAGCTGTCGTTTAGGATCATGTCGCCAAGGGACAGGACCCGCTCGACCAGGGCATCGAAATAGTTGACGATTTCGAACTTGAGGTCGTTTAAGACCTCGGTGAAGATAGCCAGCATCCGGGCGTAGGTCAGCCGTTCGCCCTTGTAATTGCGGTCTTGCAGGTCTTCGAGCATCTTCACTTTTCTGGCCTGCTGGATGTAGCTGTATTTGCTCCAGACTTCCTGGTAGACGTCGCGCAGATTGCTGAAGTCGTCGTAGTGGTCGGCGCTTAAAAGGTAGTTGTCGAGGACCTTGACCACGTTGGAATAGAAATCGTCGGAGTAGCCGATGATGCGGCGTTGGTGCTTGGACAGCCAGGCGTAAAGGAACTTGAGCTTTTTTTCGTGGGTGTCGGTGTTTTCCACGATCTCGTTGCGCTTGTAGACGATGCGGCCGGAATATTCGCCGCGCACGATGTCGTTTAAGCGCAGGAACAGGCTGTAGGTGTCCTTGACGAGGTTGAGCCGGTAGTAGCTGCGGCCGGTCAGGGGGTGGATGACCTCCTGGGAAGCCACCGACAGGGCGCGGTCCTGGCGCACGTTGTTGGGATCATACTTGTGCTGGCGGTAGACCACCCGGGTGATGACCACCCGACGGTCGGGGTCGATGAAGTAGCCGCCCTCGGCCAGGGCCTTGACCGCCTCGGTCTGGGATTTGTCCACGGCCACCAGGGCGATTTTTTCCACGCGCGGATAAAACCGCGCTTCGGGATGGGAGTAGAGCGTGGTGATGGCCCGGTCGGTCTGGCCCAGGACGCGCACCAGGAATTTTTCGCCCATGCGGAACAGCCGGCGGGCGAAAAGCGCCGACGAGGTGCGCCGCTCGGACACGATGGGGAAGCCGTAAAGCTCCATGAGGAACTGGTAGACGAAGCCGCGATGGCGCTCGTAGCGCCGGTCATCGCCCACGGCGAATTTCTTGATGTTCAGGCCAAACCGTTTGAGTTCGGTGTCGAGGTAGGACGGGAACGAGCAGTAGACGCCGGAGAGGTAGAAATCGTTTTGGCTATCCATGGACAGCACATGGGCCCGGTCCATGTCGAGGATGGTGGGGAGCAGGGCGGCGTAGTTTTCCAGGCTCGTGACGTCGGTTTCGGAGAAGCGGTTGCGGAAGGCGTCCTGGCTGGCCTTGGGCAGATGGGCGTTGAAGGTGCGGATGTTCTGGCTGAAGATCGAGGATTCCAGCGGGCACTGATCGCGGTATTTTTCATCGGCGTAGTCGAGCAGGCAGTGCAGGATGTCGTACTGGAAGATTTCCTGGAAGTACTTGAGCGGCCGGGCCAGGGCGACCATGGAGAATCCCGGCAGCTCCTTGTATTCGTAGGCGTCGGCCTCGAAGGAGGGGAGCAGCTCGCGGAAATCCACCACCGGGTAGTTGGAATGCTCGGCATAGGGCTTGAGCAGGCACTGCTTGATGTGGACCCAGTCGAGGAACCGGCGCAGGTCGGGCAGGGTCTGGACGCGCAGGATTTCCCCTTCCCTGGCGCGGTGCTGGCCGTCGAGGAAAGGGGCTTCCGGAACCTGTGAAAAGGCGGTCGTCCAGTCGAAAGTCATGGCCGCTCCGTGGGCGGGTTGGCGGTTGACGGCCGCCGGCGGGCTGGCCGCCGCTGCCGAAAACCCTTTCTTAGCCTAATATCCATTAGGAATAAAGCCCCGCAGAGGTGGTGGCGGTTACGCGGGGTGAACGATTTGACGCAGGCGGTCCGTCTCCGTAAGGTGCGCCCAAGACGGGAGCCCCTTTGGGGGCAGCCGATGTCCGGGCTGCCTGAGGCCCGGCCAAAGTTGCCATGATGCCGCTTAACAAGCTGAATTTATAATCCGTAGTTGGAAAAGCCCCCGGCTTTTTGCAAGCGAGACACCGGCCGCCATGCAGCAGACCGCCTTTTACGAGCAACTGCTCGACATTGTCGGCAACGTCTTCGACGCCTATTCGGCCGTGCTGTTTTTGCCCGATCAGGCCGAGCCCGGGGTGTGCCGGGCGGCGGCCGCGTTCAGCCTGGGCGAGGCGCTCAATCGCGAGGCCGCCATCGCGCCGGGACAGGGGCTGGTCGGCTGGATCATCCGCGAGAAAAAACCGCTTTTAATCAGCAACTTCGACCAGCAACGCGGCGTTTTGGGCTATTATCGGGGCGGCGAGGAAGAGCGCATCCGGGCGTTTATGGGCCATCCCGTGCCGGCCACCGGCGGGGCGCTTTGCATCGACACCCGCAAGACCTACGCCTTTGTCGAGAAAGACCTCAAGATCCTGTCGCAGTTCGCCGAGCTTGCCGGCAATCACCTGGCCCGCAGCCGGGAAGTGGCCCAAAGCCTGGTCGAGCACGGCTTTTACAAGGCCCACCAGCGCATCGCCCTGCTGCACAAGACCCACCCCAAATGGGCTGCCTTTCGCGAGGCGTTCCTGTCGATCCTGGCCGAGGCGGCCGGCTTTCGCCACGCCATCCTGGCCGTGCGCGACGAATCGGGGCGCTCGTATTTCCTGGAAGGCGTGAGCGAAAGCCCGTTTCTGGGCGGCCGCGACGTGCCCGGCCGGTTTTCCGTGGGCCAGGGCCTGGTCGGCTGGGTGTTCAAGAACAACACCCCGGTCTATACCGGCGAAAAGGACGAGGCCAGCCGGTTGCCGCTTTTCGGCCTCGACGTGCCGACCATGGATTGCAAAAGCGTCATCTGCCTGCCCATCGCCTTTTCCAAAAAGACCCGGGCCGTGCTCACCCTGGCCGACCCCCGGCCCCTGCCCGTGGCCGAGGATCTCAAGACCTTTGTCGGCATGGTCTCGGAAAGCCTGGCCTTGTTTCTGGAAAACCTGCACCTGCGCACCCGTCTCGGCAGCCCTTCGGCGTAGACTTTTCGGCCGTGCCCATCTACCATGGGCCAATTGTCCGGCAATGGGCCGTCCCCTTCTTTTTCGAACGCCAACGCGAGTGTGGGCATGTTTTTTACGAAACTGTTTCGGTTCCTCGGCAAGGACCTGGCCATGGACCTCGGCACGGCCAATACGCTGCTCTATACCGCCCAGGACGGCATCGTGCTGGCCGAGCCGTCGGTGGTGGCCATCGACACCCGCACCGATGAACTCGTTGCCGTGGGCACCGAGGCCAAGGAATACCTTGGCCGCACCCCGGAGCGCATCCGGGCCATCCGCCCCATGAAGGACGGCGTCATCGCCGACTTCGACGTTACCCGGGCCATGATCGCCTTTTTCGTGCGCAAGGTGCTGACCGGTTTTCGTTACGCCAAGCCCAAGATGGTCATCTGCGTGCCGACCGGCATAACCCAGGTCGAGAAACGCGCCGTGGTCGAATCGGCCCAAATGGCCGGCGCGCGCGAGGTCAAGCTGGTCGAGGAGCCCATGGCCGCGGCTATCGGCGCGGGCCTGCCCATCGACCGCCCCTCGGGCAACATGGTGGTGGACATCGGCGGCGGCACCACCGAAGTAGCCGTCATCTCGCTTTCCGCCATCGCCTACGCCGAATCCGTGCGCGTGGCCGGCGACGAGCTCAACGAGACCATCCAGCGTTTCGTCCAGGACGAATTCCAACTGCTCATCGGCGAAAACATGGCCGAGGAGATCAAGATCCGCATCGGTTCGGCCATGCCCCTGCCCGAGCCGCGCTCCATGGACGTGTCGGGCAAGTCGCTCATCGACGGCACGCCGACCACGGTGACCATCACCGACGAGCAGGTGCGCGAAGCCATCCGCGAGCCGGTCAACATCATTGTCAGCGCCGCCATGAAGGCGCTGGAGAAAACGCCGCCCGAACTGGTGGCCGACATCGCCAAGAACGGCCTGCTCCTGGCCGGTGGCGGGGCGCTTCTGGCCGGGCTCGACCAGCGCATCAGCCAGGAAACCAATCTCACGGTGGTTCTCGACGACGACCCGCTCACCACGGTGGTGCGCGGCACCGGCCGTTCCATGGTCGATCGGGAGCGCTTCAAGGACGTCTTCATCAATTAAGGCTTTTGCGCGTCGCTATGCCCCGATCCAGACCGTCCGAAGCGCGGGCGTGGTCCCGGCAGGCTTCTCCCCGAGCGCACTTCCGCCCACTGGTGTCGTGTTCAAGAAAAGCGCTTATGGTATTTCGTAGGCAACATTGTAAAACCATAAGTTTTTCTTAAAAAATACTATCGCATTTTTTAGGGGCGCTTCACGAGAGCGGCCACCCCCCCGTTAACCATTTGGGGGGTCCGGGGGCCGCCGGCCCCCCGCCCCCCGCGGCGGTGGTGAGCCGCCCCACCAAGGAA
>JAEZMB010000252.1 GCA_023435825.1 Pseudomonadota bacterium
GCTCAGGCACGCCCACCGGCTCGGGCGCGGGCTTGGTGGCGGCCACGGCTGCGGGGCCGCTGACGACAGGGGCTGGCTGGGCCGGCTCGGACGCCGGAATCGTGGCGACGGCCGGGCGAAGCGCAGCCTCGGCCATGGCCGAGCCGCTGTCGGGGCCGGCCGCGTAGCGTGTCAGGGCCAGGAAGGTGGCGGCGATGCCGCCGGCGGCCATGTCGTTGATCTCCCCTTCGAAATACCGGGACACGGTCTCCATGATCTGGACTTCGGAACAGGCGGCGGCCTGGGGCAATTCGGCCAGCAGGCCGGCGTAGGCTTCGGACAGTCCCAGGCGCAGCGCCGTCGCGGCCTGGCGGTGATCGAGGAAATCCCGGTAGCGCCGGGTGGGCTGGCCGGCTTCGGTCAAAAATCCCAGGTTTGTAAGGATGTCGATGAAGGCCCGGTCAATGGCGTAGCGGAAGCCGGACTTGGCCAGGAATGCCGTGTCAAAGACTTCCGGCTCCGGGTTGTCAAGCAACACATTGAAGTAGTTTGGAATCTTGGAAGCCTTGAGCGTGTAGGCCCGGGATAGGGGCGGCTTTGGCGTGGCGATTGTAGGCATTGGAATATCCCTGGAGGGAGAACCGCGACGGCGTGGCTTGAATAATGAAGTAAGCAAGATGACAGACCTCTTTCCGTACCGGCAAACAAGTCTTTTGCCATTCTTCAGGGCATAGAGTCGAAATATAGACCATGGTGTACACAGCCTGTCAATGACGCCGGCAACGGTTCCAACGGCAACCGGAGCGGCCGTCTTGACGGGCCAAGGGGTTGCGTCTACCACCGGAGAGGCAGGAGAGGGGATGTTCGCTCCCATCCTGGCGAAACATCAGGAAAGGCGAAGCTTGAGCGGCCTGCCCGAGGCATCCGCGCCCGGCCGGGCATGATTTCGCCTGCCAGACCCAGGAAGCGTCCATGACCTACGCCAACGCCCAGGAACAAACGGTCGGCCTGTTCTCGGCCGACGTCGCCGCCCAGCCCGGCCTGACCCTGATCTCGACCCTGTTCGGCCACGACACCTGGCTTCTCGACAACGCCGGCCAGGTCGTCAACTCCTGGACGAGCGACCGTGTGGGCGCGGGAGCCGCCTATCTCCTGGACAACGGCGACCTGGTGCGCTCCGCCGTCGCCTACCGCAACGCCCACGTCGGCATCATGAACGCCCCGGCCGGCGGCCTTATCGAGGAGTACGACTGGGAAGGCAACCTCGTGTGGAGCTACAAGTACATCGGCGACGACTACAGCCAGCACCACGATTTCTGCGTCATGCCCAACGGCAACCTGCTGCTGGTGGCCTGGGAATACAAAAGCCCCCAGGAAGCCTACCTGGCCGGCCGTTCCCCGGCCTTTATCCCCACCAAGGGCCTGTTGGTCGATTCCGTGGTCGAGGTCCAAAAGACCGGGCCCAATTCGGGGCAGATCGTCTGGGAATGGCACGCCTGGGACCATCTCGTGCAGGACGAGAATCCGGCCTTGCCCGACTACGGCCAGGTGTCGAGCCATCCCGAGCGCATCAACATCAATTCCATCGGCGCTCTGGTCAAGGAAACCGGCAAGGTCGATTCCGACTGGACCCATATAAACGGCATCGATTACAATGCCGAAACCGACCAGATCATGTTGAGCGTCCACACCCAAAGCGAGGTCTGGATCATCGACCACGGCACGACCACGGCCGAGGCGGCCGGCTCCACCGGCGGCAAGGCCGGCCACGGCGGCGACCTCCTTTACCGTTTCGGCAACCCCCGGGCCTACGACGCCGGCACTATCGCCGACCAGACCCTGTACGGCCAGCACGACGCCCAGTGGATTGCGGGCGGGCTGCCCGGAGCCGGCAACGTGCTGGTCTTCAACAACGGCTGGCAAAGCCCTGACGGCGAGTATTCCCACGTCCAGGAACTGGTCTTGCCCGTGGACGAGGACGGCACGTATCGCCGCAACCTCGACGGGTCCTTTGCCGCACCCGAGGTGGTCTGGAGCTATCCCGACGGCAACATGTCCGGCTTCTATTCGGCCTACGTCTCCGGAGCCCAGCGGCTGGAGAACGGCGACACCCTGGTGACCCTGGGCGCGACCGGAGCCGTGCTGGAAATCACCCCGGCCGGGCAAACGGTCTGGAACTACGTCAACCCGGACACCGACCAGGGCTTGTTGCAACAAGGCGAGTCGGCCGAGGCCGCCGGTTTGGGCTATGCCAACAACGTGTTCCGGGCTACACGCTATCCTTATGATTTCGAGGGTTTTGTCGGGAAGAACCTCGTTGGCGGCAATCTCCTTGTCGCCGACCCTTCGACCACGGCTTCGGCCGTGGCCGGCCAGACCGGAGCGGGCGCGACCCTGGCTTTCGCGGCCGTCTGAGTCCGGCCGGGGCCGCCGGCCCCAGGAGCTGCCCATGATCCGCACCCGTCCAAGCATCCTTTTGGCCTGTCTGCTCCTGGCCGCCTTCCTGGCCGGCCCGGGTGACGCCCTGGCCGCCATGAGCGCCGTTGGCCGCGAGCGGGGCCGGCCGATCCTGCTTATCGACGGCAAACCGGCGACCTCGGGCTTTGTCGAAATCTACTACTATCCCGGCCGGGGCAATCCCATGCCCGGCCAGCCCGAATACGGCGATCCCCGCTGGGTCGAGGCCATGAAGCGGGCCGTGGACACGGCCCTGGCTCAAGGCGTGCGCCTGGTCATGGCCAGCGTCTGGTGGAGCGACATCGACCGCTCCCCGGCCCGGCCGGCCACACAGCAAGCGGCCCGCTACGACTTCGCCCCCCTGGACGCCGTCATGGACTATGCGGTTAAGCGCAAGGCCCAGGTGGTGCTCAAGACCTCGGCCAACCACTTCCTGCCCGGCTGGTGGCTGGCCGAGCAGGGCTTTCCCCCGGGCGCGGGCTATCAGGAACGCTCGGCCTGCCGGTCCTGCGAGACCGACGCCTACGGCACGGCCTACGCCAACCCGAGCATGGGCAGCCCGGAGGCCCGGCGGGATTTCGGGGGCTTTATCGAAGCCCTGGTCGGGCGCTACCGGACCCATCCGGCCCTGGTCGGCTGGGCCTTCGGCCTTGGCCCCACCGGCGAGGACGGCTACGGCCCCAACTACATCGTGGTCGATGCCCCGGGCGGCGGCAAAGGCCTTGGGCGGCGGCCCATGATGTTCACCGACTATTCCCCGGATTTCACCGCCCGTTTCCGTTCCTGGCTGACGGCCCGCTACGGGACCGACGCCGGCTTGCGCCAGGCCTGGGGCGATCCCAAGGTTTCGCTGACCGATTTCCGCGTGCCGCCGCCGGCCGAGCTGGTGCGCGATCCGGCCCAGTTTTCCCGCCGGCCGTTTCCCGACGCGGCCAACGACCGCGACGGCGACCCGGCCCGATGGCTTACGCCCAAGGGCATGGATTTCTACGCCTTCCGCAACTGGGCCAGGGACGACGAGACCGAGTATTTCGCCCGGCTCTTCAAATCCCTCGACAAGAAGCATGTGCTGTTCATCAACGCCCGGGCCAGGGCCTCGGCCAGGGCCAATCCCGACATCGACGGGGTGTTTTTCAATCCCAATCCGCGTTTCGGCCAGCCGCTGTTTTTTGAAAACGATCAGCTCGACCTGATCCTGCGCTCGGTGGAGCGGATCGTGGCCGCCGGCAAGCTGGCCTGGGTGGCCTCCGAGAACGGCCACGAGCCGGGCCGGGCTCCCGGGGCCGGGGAGAGCAAGGAGCAGGTCAACTACTTGCTCGCCATCGGCTGCGGGGTCAAAAGCCTGGGCGGCGTCATGGGCTATGCCGTGGACCTGCTCGATCCGGACACGGCCAATGCCTGGCTGCCCACCTGGCGCACGGCCCACGCCCTGTCGGCCATAAAGGCCATCGAGGCCTGGAAGCCCGCGCCAGGGCGCGGCCCCTGCGACACCATCACGGAACTGCGGCGTCGAAACGGCTGCGACGCGGCGACCGGCGCGCCGGCCGGCTGCCGGCTCACCGAACTGGCCCTGATCAATTACTGCCGCACCGATCTTTCCTGCGACGCCGACCATGACGGCCGGGTCAGCGAGGAGGAATACGCCGCCTGCCGTCCCGGCGGCCAGACGCCGCCCCCTGGTGGTCCGGCCGCTGGCGCGCCAACCGGCGCTTGGCCGCCCCCCGGCACAACGCCTGGC
>JAEZMB010000262.1 GCA_023435825.1 Pseudomonadota bacterium
GCGGCGCGCAGGGCCTCGGCCATGTAGCGCGCCGCCGGCACAAAGGCCGTGCCGGCCAGTTCCCCGCGCCGGGCGCGCTGGGCCAGATACGGGACCACGGCCACGGCGGTGGAGCCGTGCCCCAGGCCCACGGCCATGCCCGGGCCGACCAGACGCGAGGCGGCCTCGGCGGCGGCCTGTTTGCGGGCATCGATGCTTGCGGCGATTGTCATACCTGTTTCCTCCCATGTCGTATCGCGGCCTCGGATTGCGGCGTGGCGTCCCGCCCCTTCCGGCCGGGCGCATTGTCCCGTGTCCCGTCGGACAGGGACAGTGGCAGGCCGGCGGCCTGGCTTGACGCTGACGCAGCTGTGACAGGCAACTCTGCTGTAGGCTTTCTTTACACGGACACGTCATGATTGACTGCCTGGAGAATGATGCTATGACGACCGATAGGTTGTTCATGGTCGTCATTGTTATGGTTTGGCGTTGCAGTTCGCCGGGGGGTTGCGTTATTTCTGTTAAAACTTGTTAGGCACTGAAAGTGTGGTGGATAATTATGGGCATTGTTTTGGCGTTGAGACCTCTCTTGTTTCAAGTCTGCTGTCTGGCAATGGTGTTGTTTCTTGTGAATACATCGGCCATGGCTCAGGATGCTGAGGCAAATGCGGCTTACAGCGTCCTGGAACAGGTCCATTCCCGCGATATTGTGGCCGCCGCCGGCCAGACGCCGGCCGCCGCCGCCGGCCAGCTCAGCGGCCTGTGGACCTCCAGCGCCTATCCCGGACTGGAGGTGCGTCTGGTGGACAAGGGCGGCGTGCTGTTCGGCCTCGTCAAGGTGCCCAACATCCTGACCGGCGGCGACCTCTATCACGTCAGCGGCGGTTACTCCGGCTCCACGGTCGTCCTGCACCATTTCTCCCAGGGCAACTACAAGGTCTTTGTCGGCTCCCTGTCCGGCAGCAGCATCACCGGGAACCTCACGGTCAACAACTATTCCTACGTGCCCATCAGCACCTTGTCCGGCCTGACCATCACCAAGAGCCCGGCTTCGGGCCAGGCCCTGTCCCGGAATTCCCTGGCCGGACGGTGGAGCGCCAGGGTGCTGTCCAAGTCGATCGCGGGCACCATGACCATGGCCTTGTCCAGCGGCCTTGGCGAACAGGTCGGCCACCTGGATGGCAGCCTGCAGGTGCCCGTGGCTTCCGGGACGGCGCCTTACCATTTCGTCGGCTACTATCTCAACAACGGGGAAGTGTTCCTCGTCAACACCAGCGCTTCGGGCGCGGTCTTCCGAACCCTGCTCGGCGTGGCCGGCGCGAGCGGGGGGTCGGTGACGGCGGCGGTGGAGGAGAACACCTCCTACTTCGTCGGCGCGGACGTCACGCCAAGCAAGGTGGTGTTCTCCGTGGCCGCCGTCTTGCTCATGAACGGCAACTAGTGTCGCGTCCGCGAAAAGCGCATTTGGTGTTTTGTTGTTAACACCATAAATCCATTTATTTTTATTGAAAAATACCATCGTATTTTTCAAGGGACGCGGCACGAGGCCTTGCTGCGTCCCTTGCGGCCGGCTCCGGGCCGGCCGCAACGAGCCTGGCGTCGGCCGCCTTTTTTGTCGAATATCCTGTCGCAAGCGCCCCGCGTCAACAGACTGTTTGCCTTTTGTTCGCAAAAGGTGTTTAGTTTCCGTCATTATCTCGTGCCGGGGCAAGTTTTGGCCCCGGGCCGGCGGCCCATGCTTTTTTGCCGCCAGACGAACCAACCTTGCTGCGAGGCCCCTATGCGACCCGACACGCTCAAAACGCGCATTTTTCTCGACGGCGCCGATCCGCAGGAAACCCGGCAGGTCCTCGCCGCCCTGGGTTTTCTCGACGGCCAGACCACCAACCCGAGCCTTTTGGCCAAGAATCCCGAGGCCGAGGCCCACAAGGTCGACGGCAACAAATTCAGCAGCACGGCCATCTACGACTTCTACAAGGCCCTTTGCCAGGAACTCTCCGCGCTGTTGCCCAAGGGGTCCATCTCCATTGAGGTCTACGCCGACGCCGACACCACCGTGGCCGACATGCTGACCCATGCCCGGGAGTTCGACGCCTGGATTCCCAACGCCCACATCAAGCTGCCCACCACCACGGCCGGACTGGAAGCCGCCGCCGTGCTCACCGGCGAGGGCCGGCGCGTCAACATGACCCTGGTCTTCAGCCAGGCCCAGGCCGCCGCCGTCTATGCCGCCACCCGGGGAGCCGGGCGCGGCGACGTGTTCCTGTCGCCCTTTGTCGGCCGGCTGGACGACCGGGGCGAAAACGGCATGGATCTGATCAAGAACATCGTGGGCCTCTACGGCCAAAGCGACGGGCACGTGGAAGTGCTCTCGGCCAGCGTGCGCACCATGGACCATTTCCTGTGCTCCCTGGCCTACGGCGCGGACATCATCACCGCTCCGGCCAAGGTGCTCCTGGCCTGGGCCGAGGCCGGCAAGCCCATCCCCGGCCCCAAGTACGGCTACAACGCCAAGGGGTTGGCCCCCATCCCGGCCGAAGCCCTTTCCCTGAACAAGAACTGGCGCGACTACGACATCCGCCATCCCCTCACCGACGCGGGGCTCAAGAAGTTCGCCGAAGACTGGAATTCGCTTATCGACATGACTTCCTGAGCGTTGCCGGCAACGCCGCCTTGCCAGGCCCGCCGCGCGCGCCTCGGGGCGTTTTTGTTTGTCGGCGGCAATGGCCGCCGACAAGGCCGACAAGGCCGACAAGGCCGACAAGGCCGACAAGG
>JAEZMB010000084.1 GCA_023435825.1 Pseudomonadota bacterium
AAAGGGGACTCCGGGCGGCGGCGCTTTTGCGTGCGGTCTGGACATTGGCCAAGGCAGGAGACAAAAGAGGTCTACGCCTTTTTGCCGTACACGACCCTACCCGATGAAGGAGTACGCGCCCATGACCAAGCTCTTCCTCGTCAAAGCCCTTTACAACCGCTGGGCCAATGCCCGCTTGGCCGCCGACATGGCCAAGCTTTCGCCCGAGCAGTTGACGGCGACGTGCGCCGTCAATTTTGGTTCCATCCTGGCCATCGCCAACCATTTGCTCCTGGCCGACCGGCTGTGGCTCCATCGCTTCACCGGCCAGGGCGAGCCGGTGGTCTCCGTCGACGCCGTGCCCTATGCGACGCTTGCCTCGCTCACCGCCGCGCGCCACGTGGAAGAGGACCGGGCCATCGCCTTTGTCCAGAAGCTCGATCCCCAGCGCCTGGGATCGGTGCTGGCCTACCGCACCACCGACGGCACACCCATGACCTTGCCTCTGGCCCTGTGCATTGACCACTTCTTCAACCACCAGACCCACCACCGGGGGCAGATCCACGGCCTGCTCGGCAGCCACGGCATCAAGGCGGCCGACATCGACCTGCTGGGCTTCGAGCGCGAGACCAGCGCCTACGCCAATTTGCTCTAGCGCCTTCCCCGTTTTTCAGGCGGGGTGTTCAAGGGGGCGCAGCCCCTTTGGCCGCCGGAGCAAACGCCATCCAGACGGTCTCTTTGGCTTGCCAGCCGGCAGAAAGCCCACCCCCGTCTAAACCCCTTTAAACCTTTCTCCATTCGGGGGGTCCGGGGGCCTCAGGCCCCGGCCGCCGGAGGCATCTTCCCTCTTTCTTTGTCCATTACTCCTCTACTCCTCCCTCTGACGCGCAATCGACGCGTTGTTGCCGCCTTGGTCACGTCCGGGCGGGGTATTGGGACGGCCATGTGGGCACTGTTTTTCCAGGGCGCGACCATTGGCGCGATCATCGCCATGCCGTTTGGGCCGGTGGGCATGTTGTGTCTGGGGCGGGCCATGACGCGGGGGTTGCGGGCCGGGCTGGCTTCGGGGTCGGGGGCGGCGGCGGCGGACGCCTTGTACGGAGCCGTGGCCGCCTATGGGCTGACGGCGGTGTCGGATTTTCTGTCCGCCCATGCCGTGTGGTGCCAGGGATTGGGCGGGCTGTTTCTGGTCGCCCTGGGGTGGCGGCTTTGGCGCTCGGCTCCGGCGGCGCGGCCCGAGGACCGGGCCGGGGGCGGTCATGTCCGGGCGTTTGTCTCGATGTTCGCGCTGACGTTGGCCAATCCCATGACCCTGGCCGGCTTTGCCGCCATTTTCGCCGGCTTCGGGCTGGGCCGGGCCGAGGCCGGGGCCGGTGACGCGGCGGCGGTGACGGCCGGTGTGTTTTGCGGCTCCATGGCCTGGTGGGTGGGGCTAGCCCTGGGCGGCAAGATGCTGCGGCGTCGATTGCTGGCCCATCTGACGGCCATCCGGAGGGTCTTTGGCGGGCTGGTGGCGGCTTTTGGGCTGTGGGCGCTGTGGTACGCGGCCACGCATCCGGCCGGCAGCCTTCCGGGCGCGCTGCCTTGAGTCTTGGCGGGTGAGCGGCCCGTTTGCGGCGTGTTGCCCGCATGGCGGCCGACTTTATCGAGAGTCCGACTATGGCGGCCATGGCAACAATGGGCGCGGCGAGAGGGAACCGCCTCGGCGGTCATCGCCTGGCTTGTGGCGGGCGGGTCAGGGGCGCAGGGCGAGCCAAGTTTCCAGGGTGCTCACCAGGCGCGACTTGGGGATGGGCTTGACCTGGAAATCGTCGCAGCCGGCCTGGAAGCTGCGCAGGCGGTGTTCCTCGAAGGCGTGGGCGGTCAGGGCCACCACCGGGGTACGCGGCCGGCCGAGTTCCTTTTCCTGCCGGCGCAGGGCCTCGGTGGTCTGGTAGCCGTCCATGCCGGGCATTTCGACGTCCATGAGGATGACGTCGAAGGGCGCGTCGGCCAGGGCGGCCAGGGCGGCCTGGCCGCTGGGGGCCCAGGTGAGGCGGAAGGGCGTGTCTTCGAGCATGAGGCGCATGACTTCGGCGTTGGTGGCGCTGTCCTCGACGAGAAGCACCGTGCCGCCGCCGGAGCTCTGGACCGGGATGGCGGATTTCTGGGCGGCCTCGCGCGGCTGGGGGGCGGGACGCAGGGGCAGGATGAGACTGAAGGTGGAACCCTGGTCCGGAGCGCTTTCCACCGTGATACGCCCGCCCATGAGTTCCGCGAGCTTTTTGCAGATGGCCAGCCCCAGGCCCACGCCGCCGAACTGGCGGTTGGCCGAGGCGTTTATCTGGGTGAAACGGTCGAAGATGACGGCCTGCTTGTCGACGGGGATGCCGATGCCGGTGTCGCGCACGGCCAGGCGCAGGCGCGGGCCGTCTTCGCGCACGGGGATGGCGCCGACTTCCAGGGCGACATGGCCCTGCTGGGTGAATTTGATGGCGTTGCCCAGGAGGTTGACGAGGATCTGCCGGATGCGGTCCGGGCAGCAGAACAGGCGCGGCGGCAGGTCGCCGTGGACTTCCAGACGCAGTTCCAGGCCCTTGCGGGCGGCGTCGGGGCGCATCATGTCGGCAAGTTGGGTGGCCAGTTCGACGATGTCGCAGGATTTTTCCTCGATGACCATGCCGCCGGCCTCGATCTGGGACAGGTCGAGGATGTCGTTGAGCAGGCCGAGCAGGCTGGCTCCGGCCAGTTCGATGGACTTGACGGCATGGTTCTGGTCGCTGGTCAGCGAGGTGCCCGCGAGCACGTCGACCATGCCGAGGATGGTGTTCATGGGCGTGCGGATTTCGTGGCTCATGGTGGAGAGGAATTCGCTTTTGGCCCTGTTGGCGGACTCGGCGGCTTCCTTGGAGCGGCGCAGGGCCTGTTCCATGGCCTTGCGTTCGGTGATGTCCACGAGCACGGACAGGATGCAGGGCTCGCCGTAGGCGTGGTTGGCCACGGCGGAATACAGCACGGTGACGGTGGAGCCGTTTTTATGGCGCAGGTCGAGTTCCTTGCCAAAAATGGAGCCGGCCCGGGCCATTTCGGCCAGCAGCGCCTCGCGTTCCTCGCCCCGCCGCCACAGGCCGATTTCCTGGGCGGTGCGGCCGAGGACCTCGGATTTGACGTGGCCGAACATGCGGGCCCCGGTCTCGTTGACGTCCACGATGCGGCCGTCGCGCCGGGTGGTGATGGAGATGCCCACGGGGGTGAAGCGGAAGATCTTGGCGAGCTGGTCCTGGCTTTCGCGCAGGGCTTCCTCGTCGCGCTTGCGGCGGGTGACGTCGGTGTGGGTGCCGGCCATGCGGATGACCACGCCGCGTTCGTCCTTGAGGCTGGCTCCCCGGCCGAGAATCCAGCGGTAGGCGCCGTCCTTGTGGCGCATGCGGTATTCCACGGCGAA
Source organism: Pseudomonadota bacterium (assembly GCA_023435825.1). Lineage (GTDB taxonomy): Bacteria > Desulfobacterota > Desulfovibrionia > Desulfovibrionales > Desulfovibrionaceae > Solidesulfovibrio. The sequence goes on from JAEZMB010000084.1 coordinate 3,404, forward strand.
GTTGTCCACTTCGCCGTCGGCGCAGCGTTTGTTGGCGCGGATGACGTTTTCGGCGTCGTCGGGATGGATGCGCTTGGTCCATTCGTCGAGGAGGTTTTGCACCTCGTCGGGGTTGTAGCCGAGAATTTCGAGATATCTCGGAGAATAGTAGACGATGTTGGTGCGCAGGTCCCAGTCCCAGATGCCGTCGTTGGCTCCCCGGGCGACCAGGGTGTAGCGGGCTTCGCTGGCGCGCAGGGCCTCTTCGATGCGCTTGCGCTCGGTGATGTCGTTGCCGATGCACAGGATTTCGCTCACCCCTCCCGTGGCGGCGCGAAGGCCCCGCAACGACCAGGCGATCCAGGCGAGTTCGCCGCTTTTGCGTCTGTGCTGGCGGGTCAGGGAAGCGGTGCTTTCCGGGGATTGGGCGATGGCGGCCAGGGTCTGCGGCCAGGGCGCGGCGCTGTCTTCGTCGTCGTCGGCTCCCGGGGCGTCAACCACGTCGATGAGGAGCCCGATCTCCCGGCCGATCATCTCCTCCAGAGTAAAACCGAAGAATTCCAGGCCAAAGGCGTTGCAGAAGACGACCCTTCCCTGGTGGTCCAGGCGCAGGATGACACTGGCGGCGCTTTGGACGAGTTCGCGGTGGCGTTCCTCGCTTTGGCCAACGGCCACCAGAAGCTGGTCGAGGCGCGAGGACTGGCGGCGCACGGTGCGCCGCAGCACGGCGTTAATGGCCACGAGCACGGCCACGGCCGCCGCCACCAAGGCCAGGGCCCACAGGGCGTAGCGCATGGTGGCGGAGGGAAAAAGGGCCGAACCGCGCCATTTGCGGTCGATTTCCTCGTACTGTTCTGGGGTTATGCGGGCAAACCCGTCTTCCACGAGTTGGAGCAGGGCTTCGTCGCCCTTGCGCACGGCCCGGTGGAACTCGCCCTGGTAGAGGTTGAAGGCCAGTCGGAAGTCGTTCTCCAGGCCGTACTTGTAGAGGTAGTAAAGGGCTGGGGGCTTGTCGACGCAAAAGACCTTGACCCGGGCGTCGCGGGCGGCCTGGACCACGCCTTCGTAGCCGTCGAAGGCGGCCAGGGGCAGGATGCCCCGGCTGGACAGGTAGTCCACGCTGGCGTCGCCGCGTTTGACGCCCACGGTAAATCCCCGCAACGTGTCGAGGTCCTTGATGCCGCTTAAGTCCTTGTGGACGAAGATCGGCACTTCGATGGTGACGTAGGGTTTGGAAAAACTGTAGATTTTATCCCGCTCGGGATTGCGGAACAGCGTGTCGATAACATCGGCGCGACCCTGGAGCATTTCATTCTGGGCATTGTTCCAGTCCATGGGACGCAATTTGACGGGAACGCCCGTCACTTTTTCCCACAGCCTCCAATAGTCGATGAGAATGCCCGTGGTTTCGCCCTCGGGCGTGGTGATGGTGTAGGGCGGATAGTCCTGGTCCAGGACCACGGTGATGGCTGTGGCCGGGGCCGGAGTGCCGGCCGAGGCGGCCAGGGACACCCGGTTGGCAGGCGACAGCAGCAGGGCGCACAGCAACACCAGGAGCGCCGGCAGGCCCAAGCGGGACATGGCCGTGTCGCGTGCGGAGGGCAGGGACTTTGTCACGGGCGTACCGCCAGGAACCGTTTGCCTGCTGTTGGGGCGGACCAATGGTCCAAAGCGGCTCGCCGGGGCGAGAACATGAGTGCGCTTTTGTTTTGCATTGCTGGCGGTGTCGCTTTCGATCACTCCACTTCCAGCATAGGACAAAGCGTGCGTGGCAGCAATGGGGGGAAGGCTTGTCCTGGCAAGATTTCCGCAGGGCTGGCTGCGGGCGGGTCCGCTTCGGACAGCGGGTTCTCTTTTTTGGGGTTGGCCGTGTCCGGCAGCTGGCCCGGCGTTTTTCAGTTGCCCGTTTCCCGTTCGGGCGGCCCCAGAGGGCGGCCGTCCTGCAGGCGCAGCACAAAGCGCGTGCCGAAGCCTTGGCGGTTGTCGGTCAGGCGCACGGTCTCGGGGATGAAGGCATGGGGCCGCACGCGGGCCATCTTGGCGGCGGTTTCGCCGGGGGCCTGCAGCAAGGCCTGGGCAAAAGGAAATTTAGCGCAGTAGACGGCTGCGGCCCGGGCCATGGCCACAATCCCCTCGACAGGTTCGACCCGGCCTTCCAGTTGCAGGCCGTGGATGTCGCGCCAGGAGGCGACCACCGGGTGGATGGTCGCGGCGCAGGCCGGGTTGGCGGCCAGGTTGCGGCAATGGCGGCTGGCCGGGGACGAGAAAAAGACGAGTTTCCAACCATCGGCAACGAAATAGACATCGCTGGCCCAGGGGCGGCCGCCTGCGCAGGTGGCCAGGGTCATGGCCGCCACGTCATCGAAAAGCGCCCGGACGGCGGCCTCGAAGGCTTCCGGGGTCACCGCCCGCCCCAGCGCCGGAAGAGTTCATGGGGGATGGCGAATTGGTCGAGGATCTTGCCCACGGTCTGGTCCACCACGTCCATGATGGTCTGCGGGGCGTGGTAGAACGACGGCATGGGCGGCAGGATGACCGCCCCCATCTCGGCCAGGGCGGCCATGTGGCGCAGATGCCCCAGGTGCAGGGGCGTCTCGCGGGGCACGAGGACGAGCTTGCGGCGCTCCTTGAGCGTCACGTCGGCGGCCCGCGTGAGCAGGTTGTCGTTTAAGGACAGGGCGATCTGGGCCAGGCTTTTCATGGAGCAGGGGGCCACGACCATGCCGTGGGCGGCAAAGGAGCCGCTGGACACGGCGGCGGCCAGATCGGCCGGATCGTGGCTGAAGCTCGCCAGGCCGGCCACGTCGGCCGGGGTCTTGTCCGTTTCCAGGGACAGGGTGACGGCCGCGCCGGGCGAGAGGATGAGATGGGTCTCCACCTCCGCCACGCCGCCCAGGACTTCGAGCAGGCGGATGCCGTAAATAACGCCGCTAGCCCCGGAAATGCCGATGATGATGCGTTTCATGGCTTGTTCTTTACGGGGCGCGGGCCGGATGCACAAGCTTGGGCGCTGGCGTGCCATGGGCCGCCGGGCGGTATGTCGCGGCGGCGGGCCGCTCTCCGGCCGTGACAGGCGGTCTGGAGGACGGCCCGGCTTGACGGTGCGCCGCGTTTGGGCCCGGACGGGCAGGGCTATTTCCCGTCGTTGCCCTTTTCGTAGACGAAACAGGCGTCGGCAAAGGTGTAGGGATAGTCCGGCCGGCGGTCGGCCACCCGGCCGAGTTTGGGGCGCAGGTTGCCGAAGGCCCGGTAGATAAGCGGATAGGGCTGGCCGTGGAAGTGTTTGAGGATGTCGCGCCACATGCGTGGCGCTTCCTTGATAAAGGCGGCCATGGCCTCGGTGAGCGCCTCCTCGGTCAGGGGCGCGACCGGGCCGGGGTCGCCCAAGGGGTCGGTCACGGCGCATTTTTCGAAACTGAACAGGTCGATGTTGCCGACGATGGGGATGGTGCAGTCGAATCCCGCCTTGGGCGTATGCACCGGCGGATGGTTGGTCTGGGCCAGGGGGTCCAGCGGCAGGATGTTGAGGTCCGGGATGATGACCGTGTCCACTTGCGGATTGTAGCGCCAAGCTTGGGCCCATTTGACCTGGTCGTCGTCGAAGATGTCGATGTCCTCGTCAAAGACGTAGGCCAGCTTGGGAAACCACTGGCGCGAGCAGGTGAGCATGAGCCCGAGCGTCTGCTTGGCGTCGCCGCCGCCGCGCACCTTGATGCGGGCGTAGACGATGTTGTGGCTGCCGCCGTAGGGCGCGTGGACGTCGAGGACCTGGATGCCGGCGTTGACCAGGGCCGTATAAATGTCGGCCTCGATGGTGGGGTCGAAGATCATAAGGTCGGTGCGGCCGGGATGCAGGCCGCCGATGGTGGCGTACTGGTAGATGCCGCTCTTGCGGTAGGTGATGCAGTCCACCACGAAGCGGCAGTTGGCCGGCAGGCCCGAGCCGTAGGTGCCGGTGTATTCGCCGTAGGGGCCTTCATCGTAGACCCAGCCCTCGGACGTCATCATGCGGCCCTCGATGACGATCTCGGCGTTGGCCGGCACGGTAAGGTCGTTGGTCTCGCAGCGCACCACCTTGGCCGGCTCCCCGTAAAAGCCGCCGAGGACATCCCAGTCGTCGACGCTCGGGAACGAGTACATGGAGGCGATCTTATCCAGGGTCGGCCCGCCGATGACCACGGCCACGGGCATGTCCTGGCCGCGCGCCTGGTACTTCTTGGCCAGGATGCGGCCGTTGTGGGAATCGTTGCGCATGTCCACGTTGGTTTCGTTTTTGGATCGGTACATGAACCGGTAGATGCCCCAGTTGATGAGTCCCGTGTCCGGGTCGCGCGACACCACGTTGGTGTCCTGAATAAAGGCGTGGCCGTCGTAGGGGTGGTAGAGAAAGAGCGGAAACCGGGTGATGTCCACGTCGTCGCCCTTTAAAATGACTTCCTTGCAGGGCGCTGTGTCCACGATGACCGGTTTTTCCCGGCGGATAGTCAGGCCGGCGATGGTCTGGCCGAGCTTTCGCGGGTCGCACTGCATGGCGTGGGCGTACTGCTCGCGGGTGCAGTAGGCCCCGGCCAGGAACTGGAACTCGCAGTCCTTGACCTTTTCCACCAGCACGGCCTTGTCCGGGTGGGCTTCCATGATGGCGGGCAGCTCGTCCACCCGCTTCTCGTCGGGGACGCGGACAAGCTGGCCGATGGACTCCAGTTCGGCGACAAAAGACGCGAGATCCTGCTGGGGCATGGCGGCCTCCATGGCGCGGCCGCGCCGCCGGGCGAGGACGGCGCGGGAAAAGGTGGCGACGTTGGGACCTTAGTGATTGCTGCCGGACCAGCGGCGGAATAGGTCGTGGGGGATGGCGAATTGGTCGAGAATCTTGCCGACCGTCTGGTCCACCACATCCATGATGGACTGCGGGCCGTGGTAGAAGGACGGCATGGGCGGCAGCAGGACGGCCCCCATCTCGGCCAGGGCGACCATGTGGCGCAGGTGCCCCAGATGCAACGGCGTTTCGCGGGGCACGAGGACGAGCTTGCGGCGTTCCTTGAGCGTCACGTCGGCGGCGCGCGTGAGCAGGTTGTCGTTGAGGGACAGGGCGATCTGGGCCAGGCTTTTCATGGAGCAGGGGGCCACGACCATGCCGTCGGCGGCAAAGGAGCCGCTGGAAATGGCGGCGGCCAGGTTGTCGTGGGCGTGGCTGACGCCGGCCAGGGCGGCCACGGACTCAGGGGTGTGCTTGGTTTCCAGGGCCAAGGTCACGGCCGCGCCCTTGCTGAGGATAAGATGGGTTTCGACGTCCGGGCTGTGGCGCAGGACTTCCAGGAGCCGGATGCCGTAAACGACGCCGCTGGCTCCGGAAATGCCGACGATAAGGCGTTTCATGGCTATACCCTTTTTCCGCGTGCTGCGGTTTCCGGTCGGCGGGCCGGCCGGGTGTGCGAGGGAGAGCGTCACCATGCCGGTCGCTTCCGGCCCGGGAGGGTTTCGGGCCGGAAGACGCCGGCATCGACGGGAGCGTCGCGGCTCGTGTCGCGTTCGGGAAATGTCATGCCCCTACGGGGTGTGACAATAACCCGTAATTATTGTTGTTATTTGCAAAAAACATAAATGTTTTTTGCAAGCGACTCGCTGGCTGCCGCGACCCTCCCGCCAAGCATCATTCGTCGGTGTTGAACTTGTCGCGCAGCGGGAAGCCTTCGGGATACTCCACCTGGCCGGTCTGCTCGTTGTAGCGCACCACGCCCTTGCGCGGCACGCCGGCGGTGGGGCCGCCCACGGCGTCGGTGTCGACCAGCACGGCGGTGCGGATGCCGTTTAAGAGCCAATCGCCGGCCACGGCCCGGTCCGCGCACTTGGTCCATTCCTCGCACCAGTCGCCGAGGCTATAGCCATACCACTTCCAGCGCGGGGCGATTTTGGGCAGCCCGGCCTTTTCCCACAGCTCCCGGGCCTCTTCCATGATCTCCTTGGTGGGCAGGGCCACCGGCGGCATGGCGTAGTGCATGGTGGCGTCGATCATGATCTTGGCCTCCCATTCCCGGTCGCGCAGCTTGGGGGCGTGGCCGTTGGCCTGGTAGTCCTCGATTTTCACCGACTTCATGAGGTCGGTGCGGTAGGCGATGGCCCACAGCACTTCCTCGACGTTGTTGGGGTTGATGTCTTCATCGACGGCCACGGTGATCTTGCCCACCGAGCGCATGAAGGCACTGGCCCCGGTCAGCGCCCGCCAGACCTCGGTGCGCGGCGTGTTTTTCTCCAGCACAATGACCGTCAGGCGCGAGACGCCGATCATGGGGCCGTGCAGGGCCACGTCTTTCACCTGGCGCACGTAGAGCGTGTTTTTCAGGTGATTGAGCATCACCGCGCTGTAATTGAGCTGCTTGATGACGCCGGATTCCGACGGGGCCATTTGCGAGATCATGGAGGTGATGGTGGCTTTCTTGCGCCGGGTGATGGCCGTGACCTCGACGGAGTGGTTGTATTCCTCCACGCTCATGTTGCCGTAGGATTCGCCGAAGGGCGCTTCCATTTCGAGCTTGGTCGGGTCGATCCAGCCCTCGATGATGATCTGGGCGTCGGCCGGGGCCATGAGCGGCACGGTCTTGCAGGCCACCTTGCGGTAGGGCACGCCGGCCAGGCCGCCGGCCACGTCGAGGTCGTTCAAGTTCTCGGGCGTCTTCTGGGGTCCGATGACCTGCAGCATGGGCGGCGCGCCGACGATGAGCGCCACCGGCATCTTCTCGCCGCGCGCCTTGTATTTCACCCAGTTGTTGTGGGCCCCGCCGTTGGTCTGGATGAGCCACATGGCGGTCATGCGGTCGGAGGCCTTGAGGCTGCACCGGTTCTGGCTGACGTTTTCCACGCCCGTGTCCAGGTCCTTGGTGATCCACAGCCCGGCTGAGAAATACGGGGCGGTGTCCCAGCCCGGGGTGTTGTTGGGCACGGGCAGGCCGGCCAGGCCCTTGCCCTCGCCGCCCTTGAGGGCGTCGCCGGTGATGACGACTTCATGGACCGGCGCTTCCTCGGAGGGAATCTCCACGGCGGCAATCGGTTTCTCGAAGGCCTGGACCCATTTGGCGAAAATTTTCTGGGACAGGGCGGTGAGGTCGTCGCCGGCGTCGTCGATGCCCAGCGAGGCCGCGTAGATGGCTGGCGAACCGGCCGTGCCGCCCACCATCACGTCGCAGTCGCCCTGGTAGCTGTGGCCCTTGCTGTCGGTGACGTTGGTGAACAGGAAGGCGCGTTTGGGATTGTTGGCCACCACCGTGCCCACGTCGCCGACATAGCCCCAGCGCACGAAGGGATGCAGATGGCGATCCTTGTTGATGGGATCGTCTATGGTCCACAGCAGGCCGGCCTTGTCGAGCTTTTCGAGATGGGCGTTTAAGTCGTCATACTGGCGCGGGAAACCTTTCTGCATGGAGCACTCCGTGGTCGCCCCGGCAAGCGGAACCGGGGGTTGGAATTGCTGGCACCACTGGTTGGTCAAGACAAAGGCCGGACGCTGCCCGTCATGGGCGGCGTCCGGGCAGGGGCTATTTTTCGGCCAGGACAATGCCCCGGGCCGGGTCCTGGGGTTCGGCCGTGGCGCTGCGGTTGGCGGCCGAGCGGCGGCCGTTGGCCAGCCAGTCGCCGTCGGTGGCGCGCTTGGCGCAGGCATCCCATTCGGCGCACCAGTCGCCCAGGCTGTAGCCGCTCCAGGGCGTCTCCGGGGTCAGGGCCGGGAGCCCCAACTCTTCCCAGATGGCCCTGGCCCGCTCCATGAATTCGACCTTGGGCAGGGCCACCGGCGGGAACACGCCCTTGGCCGTGGCATCGACGAGCATGGTGGAATCGATCTGGTGGCCGGGCAGTTCCGGGCCGTGGCCCTTGCCGCGATGGGGGATGATGACGACGTCGGCCACGGGATTGGAGCGGTAGGCCATGGCCCACAGCACCTGATCGGTGTTGGCCGGGTCGATGTCCTCGTCGATGGCCACGCAAAACTTGCCGATGGCCGGGGTGAAGGAGGCCGCGCCGTTAAGCGCCCGCCAGACCTCGGTGTTGGGCGTGCCGTTGGCGATGGTGATGAACAGAAACCGCCGCAGGTTGGTCAGCGGCTCGTGCATGGTCACCCGGGTGACGCCCTTGATGTTGAGGGTGTCGCGCAGGTGGTTCAGGTAGAGCGGCTCGTAGGCGACTTTTTTGATCACGCTCGATTCGCAGGGCGTCACCTGGGAGATGATGGAGGCCACGGTGTAGTTCTTGCGCCGGGTGATGGCCGTGACCGTCATGGAGAAGTTGTATTCCTCCAGGGCCATGTAGCCGTGGGATTCGCCAAAGGGGCCTTCGGGCTCCAGGGCGTCGGTGTCGATGAATCCTTCGATGATGACCTGGGCGGCCGCCGGCACGAGGAGATCGACGGTCTTGCCGCGCACGACCTCGATGGGGCAGCCGGCCAGCCCGCCGGCTATGGTGAGCTCGTCGCAGTCCAGCGGCAGCTTCTGCGGCCCGGTGTAGGCGACAACCGGCGGCGCGCCGATGACCACGGCCACGGGCATCTTTTCGCCCTTGGCCTTGTATTTGCGCCAGTGGACGCCGCCGCCGGCCAGGGTCGAGCGCTCCATCATGACGACGAGCCGGTTGGAGGCCTTGAGGTTGCCCCGGTACAGGCCCAGGTTCTGGATGCCCGATTCCGGGTCGCGGGTGGCCCACAGGGCGGCGGTCAGGTAGGGGGCGGTGTCGTAGCCCGGGGTGGAGATGGGGATGGGCAGGGCGTCCAGGCCTTTGCCCTCGCCAAGCAGATCGTCGCCGATGAGGACCACTTCCTGGCAGGCAGCGTCGGCGACTTCCTTGGGCGCGACGGGATGGGCCATGGCGTCGAGCCAGGCCTGGCCGATGTCCTCGCGCTTGCGGCCAAGGCCTAGGGCGTAGACCTCGGGCGTGGCGGCGAAAACGCCGATGGCCACCCGGGCGTCGGGGTAGCGGCGGCCCTTGGCGTCGGTGGGATTGGTGAAGAGAAAGGCCTTGCGTTGGTGTTCGGGGATGCCGCCCCGGTACTGCCAGCGCACCAGCGGGTGCATTTCCCGGTCCTTGTCGATGGGGCGGTCGATGGTGTGGAGCAGGCCGGCGGCGGCCAGTTTGTCGAGTTGGGCGTCGAGATCGTCGTAACCGGCGGGTTGTTGCGTCATGGACGGCACTCCAGGTTGCGGCGCGGGCCGGGTTGTCCCGCCAAATGGCGGGCGCTTGAGGATGAAATGATGTTAACACTAACTGGTTGGTTAGCGTCAAGAGAAGAGATGGTGACGATGGGAATGGCCGGGGGCGAAAAGAGGAGCCGCAGGGCGATACAGTGTCTTGATAGCTCCTTACGGGCCTCTCGACATTGTTTCTGCTCTAAGATATTTAGTAGTAAATATCATTTTGACAGTGTTGTCCACTGTAATGTCTGAGTGATTTGGCCGTTCTCAAGGGTGGATATTCGTGCGGTATTTAAGGGGAGTCAGCTTTGTGCGCAGTGGGGCTGGCCGGCCGTACTTGTGTGAAAACGGTGAGAGGGGTCGGTTGTGGAGAACTCCTGGATGCGCTTGATACGCGCCGCCAGAAAAAGAATCGCCGTATACGCGGTGTGCTTCTTTGTTGTCTGGCCGCTGATGGCAATAGTCTTTTCCACGGTATCGTCGTTGCAATTGCCCTATTATAGCCTGTCGCTCGCCCAGGCCGCCATGGGTATTCTCGGCGGCGCGGCGCTTATGGCCGGGGATTCGTTGGTCGTGGCCAGTCTGTGCCTTGCCGGGAGCCTGTTGTTGTTTTCAACGTTGTCGGCTTCGGGGGCGTTGGCCGAGCTGGAGTCCAGGCAGGCTTTCGAAATGGAACTGGCTTCGCTTGTTGGTTCCCAGGTGTTCGCGGTCGTGCTGTTTTATCCGTCCGCCCTGGCCTGCATCGTTTTTGCTCCGGTGCAATCCTTGCCGGTCTGGGCGGTGTTGGCGTTGGCGTTGTTGCTGGTCGCGGTGTTGAGCGCCTGTCGGGGACGACCCGGCAAAAGGCTCATGGTTGGCTTGTGCGTCCTGGCCGCCGGATTTGTCCTCCCTGGCCTGACTTGTGGGCGCAATGCATCGACGCCGTCTCTTTCCGGGCCGCCTCCGACGGTGCTGTTGGGGCTTGATTCCATTTCCCTCGGTGACGACGTCTCTTATCTCCGGGACTGGACAGTCGCCAGGGGAGGGGAGTGGCACACCAATGTCGTGAGCCCGGGGTTGTTGACCAATGCCGTGTGGTCAAGCCTTGTGACGCAAAAGCCTGTCCGGGAGCACGGCGTCTTTCATACGTTTCAAGGCATCAAGGACCCGGGCCAGTGCGTCCTGGTCCGTTCGGCCCGGGAGCAGGGCTATTTCACGGTAGCGTTGTTTTCCGACCAGTTCACCAGTTGGACCGGCAACGAGTGCCTGTTCGACAGGGACCGCAGCGGACCCAAGGGCTGGCGGCAGATGGCGACAACGCTCTATGCCAACAACAGCCTGCTGCTGCCGCTTGCCCGGCCGTTGCTCCCGATGTTGCCCTGGTCGACGACGCCGCCCAACCAGGCCGGCACGTTTGCCTACAGTCTCAGGCGCGAAATAAACGAGATTTTTACCCAGTCGTCCGCAGCCGGGAAGACGATGGTGTTCGGGCACGTCACCTATCTGCATGTCCCTTGCTATCCGAGCCTGTTCAAGTTGTCCGAGGGAGATCTGCGGCGCGTTCTTGCTGCCGCGGTCTCACAGGTCCAGGACCGGAGCTTCGACTGGCAGGATTTCGATCACCCCGACGATGCGTTGCCGTTGCGCCGCTGGAAGGTGCGGCATCTTCAGGAAACGGTTGTCCGGGGCATTGAGGAAACCGGATTCCTGGAGCAAGGCGGCAAGTTGACGCTTTTTTCCGACCACGGGGACAGACTGGGGTTGGAGCCTCGGACATTCAGGAACCCTCGCTACTGGAACGTGCTTTTCGCGACGTTCAACCTTCCCGCCTCCGAGATGGAAAAGCCGGTGTCCCTCCTCGACTGCGGAGCCATACTCGGGTTGACGCCTTCACGGCCGTTTGCTCCCGTGGTGGAATATGCCCTGGGCAACGTCGAGGAATGGCAGCTTCTCGGACAAACCGCTTCTGTCGCCTGGGATGGAGGGGTGCATCTCGACGAGGCCGTTTTGGCCTCCATACGCCAACGGCTGGAAAGCTATCGGCCGTCGTATCCCTTCCTTGCCGGCGAATAAGCGCCGTCTGGCGCGTGAGGGCTTGATGCCAATCAAGACGCCCGGCGGCGGCAGGGCGTGCGGCGTCTGTCACGGGAATCGGGGAAGGACGTTGCTTCCACGGACAGCCGGAAGATCGGTACGTACCGTTTCATGGCGAGGACGACGGGGAAAGGCTTGGAAAAGGGCGGCGAAGCGGCCGCAACCGGCGGCGGTTTCAGGGCTTGGGCGGCAGCGCCAGGAAGTCCCGGACAAGCTGCTCCAAAAGCGGGGCCAACTCCTCCAGGGACGGCTCGGAGCGCGGGGCAGGCGTGGCCCCGTCCGCCTGGAGCGGCGAGGGGCGACGTTTGATGGCGCTGACGAAAAGCGGGCCGGCGATGAGGAGATGGGCCAGGGACGGATTGATGTCCCGCAGGCGGCCGGCGGCCGCTCCGGCGGTCATGGCGCGGACCGTGGCCGCGTAAACGCGGGCGTACTGGGCGACGATGTCCGGGGTCATGCGCGGCGAGCCGCCGGCCAGTTCATGGGCGACGGTGCGGGAAGCCCGGTTGTCGGCGATGGCGGCTTCGGTGTGATGGCGCACGATCTCCAGCAGCGCTTCAACAGGATCGTCGAGGCCTTCGAGCCGTTTCTCCAAGACGTCGGCGAAGCCCTTGATGTGCCGGTAGAGCACGACTTCGTAGATCTTCTCCTTACCGCCGATGTGGTAATAGAGCGTGGCCTTGTTGACCCCGGCCTTGGCCGCGATGTCGTCCATCCGGGTTCCGGCGAAGCAGTCGGCGGCAAACAGGGATTCGGCGGCGTCGAGGATGCGGCGCACGGTGTCGGACTCGTAGTCGATGACCGTGCGGCGGCCGTGATCGAGAAGGTTTTTTTTGCTGGGGCGGGGCATGGGTTGTCCAAGGATGGTCATGCTTGGCCCCCGGGGCTGGTGGCCCCGGGGACGCAAGTCCCATGCCCCTGAAAACCGGCGTCGGTCAAGGGCGAATGGGGGTGGGGGCGAAAAAACGCAGGCGCAGGGCGTTGGTGACGACCGTAAAGGAACTGAGCGCCATGGCCGTGCCGGCGATCATGGGGTTTAACGTCGGGCCGCCGAAAACATGCAGTACGCCGGCCGCCACCGGGATGCCGATAACGTTGAAGGCGAAAGCCCAGAAGAGATTCTGCTTGATGTTGGCGATAACGGCCCGGGACAGCTCCAGGGCCGCCGGCACGCCGGCCAGATCGTTTCGCATGAGCACCACGTCGCAGGATTCCACGGCCACGTCGATGCCCGAACCCATGGCCACGCCAAGATCGGCCCGGGCCAGGGCCGGGGCGTCGTTGATGCCGTCGCCGACCATGGCCACCTGACGTCCGGCCGCCTGCAAGGCCGCGACCTCGGCCTCCTTGCGCTCGGGCAGCACCCGGGCGATCACGTCGCTGATCCCCAGGCTCCCGGCCACGGCCTTGGCCGTGGCTTCGTGGTCGCCGGTCAGCATGACCACGCCAATGCCGCGCTTTTTGAGCGCCGCCACCACGGCGGCCGCTTCCGGACGCGGAGCGTCGGCCACGGCCAAAACGGCCGCCGCCACGCCGGCAACAGCCAGCCGCACCGGGGTCTTGCCGGCCCCGGCCAGGGCGGCGTCGGCCGCCTCCAGGGCCGGATCGGCCGCGACGCCCCGTTCGGCCAAAAACGCGGCCGTGCCCACGAGCACGTCCTTGCCGCCAATGCGGGCGGCCACGCCCCGGCCGGGCACGGCCGTAAAGGCCTCGGGATCGGGCAGGGCGGGCGTCCCCTCCCGGGCGGCGTCGGCCACGGCCTTGGCCAGGGGATGTTCCGAGCGGGCCTCGGCCCCCCCGGCCCCGGCCAGCAAAGCGGCCGGGTCCTGGCCGGCGGCCGGGACCAGATCGGTCAGGCGCGGCGCGCCCACGGTCAGCGTCCCGGTCTTGTCGAACACCACCGTGTCCACGGTTCCCGCCGCCTGCAGGGCCGCCCCGGACTTGACCAGGATGCCCAGGCGCGCCCCGCGCCCCGTGCCCACCATGATGGAGGTGGGCACGGCCAGCCCCATGGCGCAGGGGCAGGCGATGACCATGACCGCGACAAAAATCCGCAGCGAAAAGGACAGATCGGCCCCGCCGAGAAAAAACCAGGCCAGTCCCGAAACCAGGGCCACGGCCATGACCGTGGGCACGAAATAAAAACTCACGGTGTCGGCCAGATTGGCGATGGGGGCCTTGGAACCCTGGGCGCGGCGCACGAGTTCGACGATGCGCGACAGCGTGGTGTCCTGGCCCACGCGGGTGGCCCGGACGAGCACCGCGCCGGCGGTGTTTTGCGTGCCGGCCGAGACGGCGTCGCCCAGGCCCTTGGCCACGGGCATGGGTTCGCCGGTCAGCATCGATTCGTCCACCCGGGTGGCCCCGTCCTCCACCACGCCGTCCACCGGAAGGCGTTCGCCCGGCCGGACCAGCACCACGTCGCCGGGCTCGACCTCGGCCAGGGGCACAACTTCTTCCTGGCCGTCGCGCACCAAGGTGGCCGTGTCCGGGGCCAGGCGCAAAAGCGCCGCGATGGCCCCGGAAGTTTTGAACTTGGCCGAGGCTTCGAGGTATTTGCCCAGGCTGATCATGGCCAAAAGCACCCCGGCCGATTCGTAGTAGAGGTCCATGGCCCGGGCGGCCGGGTCCGAGCCGACAAGGATCAGGGCCGTGCCGGCCAGGCTGTAGGCCAGGGCCGCGCCGGTGCCGATGGCCACCAGACTGTCCATGTTGGGGCCGCCGCGCAAAAGCGCCGGCAGGCCGTCGGCGTAAAAGCGCCGGCCGATCCAGACGATGGGGGCGCAAAGGGCCAGCTGGGCCAGGGCAAAGGCGGCGGGCGAGGCGTCGGGATGCAGGAAATGGGGCAGGGGCAGGCCGAGCATGTGGCCCATGGAAATGACGAGCAGCACCCCGGCCAGGCCCAGGGCCGGGACAAGTTCGCGGCGTTTGGCGGCCAGCTCCGCCTGGGCCTCGGCCTGGCGCTGGGCCAGCCGGTCCGGGCCGGCGGCCAGGGGGGCGGCGACGAACCCGAGATCGGCGATGGCCTGGCGGATCTGACGGCGGGTCAGGACCGTCGGGTCGAAGGCGAAACGGCCCGTGCCCTCGGCCAGATTGACCGAGGCCTCGACGATTCCCGGCAGCTTGCCCACGACCCGTTCGATGCGCGAGGAGCAGGCGGCGCAGTGCATCCCGGTGATGGCGGTGTCGTAGACGGCGTGTTCCGGCGGCGGCGGCCCCAGGGAAAAGCCCAGGTCGGCCACCCGGGCGGCGATGGCGTCCAGATTGACGATCGCGGGATCATAGGTCAGACGCAAGGAAGCATCGGCCAGATTGACCGAGGCTTCTTCAATGCCGGAATCGCCGCCAAGAACGCGTTCGATGCGGGAGGAACAGGCGGCGCAGTGCATGCCGCCGACCGGGAGCGTCACTGTTTTTCGTGGGGATTGCGTCATGCCCCATAGTAAAGCCGGAGCCGGAAAGTGCAAGTGTGAACGTCTTGAAAGATGGATCGCAAGACTGGCAATTGCTGCCGGGCCGGGCTATAGGAAGGGATCAAACGCAAAGGAGCCCAGGACATGCAGGGAGATCCCCTGGCCCCCAGCTGGGACGGCCAGCATCGCGAACCTGACCGGTGGGACCGGTTGCGCGACATCTATGAAAAACTGCGTCTTGTCCTGGATGTCCCCGGTCTTCGGCCGACCGGGGTGGACGACCTCATCGAGCAGCTGGAGCAGCGGCTGGACGAAGCCGGGGCGCTTTTTCCCGAACCGGACTGGCTGGGAGACGGCCAGGCCGACGGCCCGGAGACGGCGGAGCGCAGTTGCGCCAACCATGTGGGCGCGTTGCTGGAGATTTTGTCTCGGGCCGTGGCCGCCCTGGCCGAACAGCGCGCCCGGGAACTGGCGTCGGGCCAATGCGGCCGGCGGGAAGAGGCGTGAAGCGGCGGGCGCTTTGCCAGTGTGGCGGAATGTCACAAGAAAAAGGGGTTACGGCAATATTGCCGCAACCCCTTGGACTGTCTGGTCGGGATGAGAGGATTCGAACCTCCGGCTTCTGCGTCCCGAACGCAGCGCTCTAGCCAGACTGAGCCACATCCCGTCGTGAGAAGAAGGCTTTTAGAGTATCCCGCGGGGTTTGGCAAGCACAAAGTTTGTTGTCATATCGCGAAGAGTCATCTACTCATGTTCAAGGGGACGCGCCGTCCGGTTTTCGGTCCGGCCGGCCCTGGGCGAAAGCCCCGATATGCCGCTGTCAGGAGAGATGCGTGATCAAGGTAGTGGTCATTGACGATTCGGCTTTCATGCGCAAGGCGCTGGCCGCCATGCTGTCCAAGGACCCCGAGATCGAGGTAGTGGGCGCGGCCCGCGACGGCGAGGAAGGCCTGGAATTGATCCGTCGGCATCAGCCCGACGTGGTCACCCTGGATATTGAAATGCCCCGCATGGACGGCCTGACCGCCCTGCGCCATATTATGATGGAAATGCCCCGGCCCGTGCTCATGGTGAGTTCGCTGACCACCGAGGGGGCTGAGGCGACGCTTAAGGCCATGGAGCTTGGGGCCGTGGATTTCATCCCCAAGCAGCTGTCCAAGGTGTCGCTGGACATCGTCAAGATCGAGGACGATTTGCGGGCCAAGGTCAAGCTCATCGCCAAGCGGCGCATGAGCCATTTGTCCCGTTCGCCCCTGGCCGCCCGGGCCCGGGCCGCGGTGGCGGCCGGGGCGGCTCAGGCCGGGGCGGCCCAGGCGGGCGCGGCTCCGGCCGAACGTCCGGCCCGGGCGGCCCGGCCCGGCGGTTCCCAGACCCGCGACCTGGTGGCCATCGGCGTGTCCACGGGCGGGCCGCCGGCGGTGCAGAAGGTGCTGTCGGTGTTGCCCAAGGATTTCCCGGCCGGCATTTTGATCGCCCAGCACATGCCGGCCGCCTTTACCGGTCCCTTTGCCAAACGGCTGGACAGCGTGTGCCAGATTACGGTCAAGGAGGCCGAGGACGGCGAACGCCTCCAGCACGGCGTGGCCTACGTGGCCCCGGGCGGCAAGCACCTGCGCCTGGACCAGAAGGTGAGCCGCATCGACGTGCGGGTGGTGGAGGAGCCGCGTGAGGCCCTGTACAAGCCCTCGGCCACGGTGCTTTTCGATTCCGTGGCGGCCGGGGTCGGCCGGCGCGGGCTCGGCGTGGTCCTGACCGGCATGGGGTCCGACGGCCTGGAAGGCATGAAGGTGCTCAAGGCCAAGGGCGGCCGCGCCCTGGCCCAGTCCGACTCCACCTGCGTGGTCTACGGGATGCCCAAGGCCATTGTCGACGCGGGGTTGGCCGACGAGATCGTGGACATCGACGACATGGGCGAAGCGATCCTGCAAAACCTTTACAAATGACCGTCCCGGCGCGGGGCGGCCAAGGAACCGGCATGGTGGACTGCAACGAGCTTTGCCAGCGGCTTGGCGGCGACGATCCCGACGTGCTTCGGGACGCCGCCTATGATGCCGGCGAGAGCGGGTGCCTGGCGGCCGTTCCGCTCCTGGCCCATTTGCTGTGCTCGCACAACCTCGGCGTGCAGGAAGCGGCCGACCGGGCGTTGCGGCGCCTGGGCGGCAAGGACGTGGTGGCCGCGGTCAAGCCGCTTTTGCGCTCCGACGACGCCCCGGCCAGAAACGCCGCCATGGACATCCTGCGCGACGTCGGCGGCCAGGATTTTCCGACCCTGCTCGAACTGCTCCACGACGGCGACCCGGATATCCGCATTTTCGCCTCGGACATCCTTGGCTCCACCGACAGCCGGCTGGCCGTGGGGCCGCTGTGCGAGGCGCTGCTCAAGGACCCCGAGGTCAACGTGCGCTACCAGGCGGCGGTGAGCCTTGGCGAACTGGCCTTTGCCGAGGCCGCGCCGAGCCTGGGCCAGGCCCTGGGCGACGACGAATGGGTGCAGTTCGCGGTCATCGAGGCCCTGTCCAAGATCCGCGACGCCTCCTCGGTCGGCGCCCTGGTCAAGGCCCTGGACAAAAGCACCGACCTGGTGGCCTCCATGATCGTCGACGCCCTGGGCGAGATCGGCAACATCAAGGCCGTGACCATGCTTCTCAAACGCATGGACGCCTCGCCCGATGTGCTGCGCAACAAGATCGTCAAGGCGGTGGTGCGCATCCTGGGCGGCAAGGCCCTGTCGCTTCTCTCCCCGGCCGAGCGCGACCGTTTTCGCGGCTACCTGCTTGGGGCGCTGTCCGACGACGAGGACGACATCCAGGACGCCGCCGTGTCGGGCCTGGGGTCGGTGGGCGGGGAGGAGGCGGCCCAGGCCGTGCTGGCCCACGCCGCCCGCCTGGACCGCGACCATCTGCCCGAGCGCTACGAACATGCCATCGCGGCCCTGCGCGACATGGGCCTCACCGAGGCCCTGGGCGACGCCCTGCGCCAGGGCGAAGCGGCGCAGCGGGCCGTGGCCCTGGACGTGCTGGCCGCCTTGCCCTGTCCCCAGTGCCCGGCCCTGCTCATGGACGCCTTCGCCGAGCTGCCGGCCTCGTTCCAGCCGGCCGCGGCCAAGGCCCTGGCCGCCATCGGCGGCGAGGGGGCGGTGGAATTTTTCCTGGAACAGCTCGGGGCCGACAACGAGGCCGTGCTGCTGGAGGCCGTGGCCTTCCTGGGCGGCGTGATGCGGGTGGCTTCGGCCGGTCCGGCGCTTTTCGCCCTGCTCGGCCATCCCTCCGACGCCGTCAAGGAGGCCGCCCTGGACGCCTGCGTGGCCATCGGCGGGGCCGAACTCGACGCCCGCTTCCGGGAGCTTGCCCGCAGCGAAGAGCCCATGGACCGGCTCATGGCCGTCTATGCCCTGGGCCGCATGGGCGTGGGCGAACACATGGACATCATCCGCGAGGCCCTGGCCGACGAGATTCCCGACATCCGCAAGATCGCCCTGGAGGCCCTGGCCGATTCCTGCGGCCACGACGAGGGCAGCCTGTCGCTTATCGTCAGCCGGCTGGGCGACGAGAACCGCGATGTGCGGCTGGCCGTGGTGGAAGTGCTCGGCGGCTGCGACAGCGACAAGGTATACACCTACCTGGAGCAGGCCCTTGACGACGAGGACGACTGGGTGCGCATCCGGGCCGTGGAGGCCCTGGGGGCCAGGGGCGAGCGCGAGGCTGTGCCGCGCCTGCTTGAACTGGCCGGAGACCCAAGCAAGCTTGTAGCTATCAAAGCCGTGGAAACCCTCGGCGAGATCGGCGGCCCCGAGGCCTTTCAGGCCTTGCTCGGCCTTGTCGGCGGCGACGACCCGGAACTGGCCGGGGCGGCGGAAGCGGCCATAGCCCGCCTCCAGGACGAGCAAGGGGAGCGCTAGTCCATGACCTCGCTTTTTTCCAAGACGATTTCCCTGCGCAAGGAACTCAAGATCTCCGACGCGGAGTTCGCCCAGCTGCGGGATTTCATCTACGCCCAGTCCGGCATTTATGTCGCCGACAACCGCAAATACCTGGTGGAAAACCGCCTGGCTACCCGGATCAAGGAGCTCAACCTCAAGAGCTTCGCCGAGTACCATGCCTTCCTGCAGTACGACGCGGGACGGCGTCAGGAGCTCAACCGGCTCTTCGAGGTGATCACCACCAACGAGACGAGCTTCTACCGCAACCCGCCGCAGCTCAAGGTCTTCCAGGACATGGTGCTTAAGGATGTGCTGGACAAGCTCAAGGCCCAGCGCCAAAAGCGCCTGCGCATCTGGTCGGCCGGCTGCTCCACCGGCGAGGAGCCCTACACTATCGCGATTATCCTCCACGAGGTGCTGCGCTCGGAGCTTCCCACTTGGGACATCCGCATCACGGCCAACGACCTCTCGGAAGCCGTGCTGGCCCAGGCCCGGGAGGCGGTCTACAGCGACTACAGCCTGCGCACCACGCCAAAAGAAATCGTGGCCCGGTACTTCACCCCGGACGGCGCGAACTTCAAGCTCAAGCCCGAGGTCAAACGGCTGGTGAGCTTCGGGCAGATCAATCTGAGCGACCGGGCGCAGCTCAAGCGCGTGGAGCGTTCCCACATCGTTTTTTGCCGCAACGTCATCATCTACTTCGATGACGAGATGAAAAAGAACGTCATCAACGCCTTCTACGATAACCTGTTGCCCGGCGGCCAGCTGCTTATCGGCCACTCCGAGTCGCTGCACAACATTTCCCGGGCTTTTCGCCCCAAGCACTACCCCGGGGCGATCATCTACAGCAAAGAGGAGTAGTGGGCACATGACGTTATGGGCGGCCGCGCGGTCGCGGGAGTCGCGGTGGCCCGGATACTGGCGATAGCCAACCAGAAGGGCGGGGTCGGCAAGACCACGACGGCCTTGTCCCTGGCCGGGGCCCTGGCCCTGGCCGGCCGGCGGGTGCTGGTCATGGACCTGGACCCGCACGGTTGCGCTTCGGCCCATCTGGGCGTGTTTCCCGAGGGGCTGACCGCATCGGCGGCGGACCTGTTCCTGGCCCAGGAAGCCGGGCAGACCCCCTGGGACAAGGTGATCCGGCAACCGGGCAGCGGCCTGTTCGACCTGGCCCCGAGCTGCCCCCGGCTGGCGGACCTGGATCTGGACCTCAAGGACCGCAAGGGCAAGGGCATCGTGCTGCGACAAGCGCTGGATTCGGGACCGGGCTACGACCACGTGCTGCTGGACTGTCCGCCGCACACCGGCGTGGTGCTGGTCAACGCCCTGGTGGCGGCCGATTTGCTCATCATCCCGATCCAGACGGATTTTCTGGCCCTGCACGGCGTGCGCCATCTGTTCGACACCATGCGGGCGCTCAACCGTGTGCTGCCACGGCCCATCGCCTACCGGGCCCTGGCCACCATGTTCGACCGGCGGGCCAAGGCCTGCCTGCGGGTGCTGGCGCTACTTCGCGACAAATTCGGAGAACGCATGTTTCAAACGGTCATCGGCCTCGACACCAAGTTCCGGGAGGCCAGCGCCGCCGGCAAGGTGGTCCAGGAACTGGCCCCGGATTGCCGGGGCGCCGGCGAATACGCCCGTCTTGCCGAGGAGGTCGCGGCCCTGTGAGTCCGAGCCTGGAGCAGTATTTCGAGCAGTCCGTGCTGTTGCCCGAGCAGGGCGGCGGCACGTTTTCCGAGGCCGAACGGGCCTTTCTCTCCCGCTACATGGGAGACGACTTCGAGGCCGCCCTGGCCCGGACCGGGTTGTCCCGGCCGGCGGCGGTGGTGACCGTAACCGGGGAGCCCGCGCCTGACCCCGAGCCGGCCGAGGTCCGGGAATCGGCTGACGTCGAGGACGCCGCCGCCCTGGAAGCCGCCCTGGCCGAGGCCCGGGAGCTCAAGCTCGTCGGGTTCACCGTGGCCGGCCAGGAACTGGCCGTGCCCATCGCCCAGGTCCAGGAGGTGCTGCGGGCCATGCCGCTGACCCGCCTGCCGGCCGCGCCGGCCCATATCGCCGGCGTGACCAACCTGCGGGGCCGGGTGGCCCCCATGGTCGATCTGGCGCGCATCATGGACCTGTGCGGCGATTGCGTCGAGCAGCGGTTCGTCATCGTCTGCCGCTGCCGGGGGATGCTTGTGGGACTGTTGGTGGAAGCCATCAGCACCATGCACCAGGCTTCGGGGGACGATGTGGAGTGGGGCGTCGAGGCCCGTGTGGGCGTGGCCTCGGACATGGTGCTGGGGCTGCTCAAGGTCGGCGAGCGCCTGGTGAAAATCCTCTCCGTTGACAGCCTGTTCCAAAAGGTTTTGAAGAGTTGAGGAGGGCAGAGATGCCGAAGCATATCCTGATTGTGGACGATTCCAAGACGGTGCGCAACCTTGTGGCGTTTATCATGCGCAAGGAGGGCTTCAAGGTCACGGCGGCCGAGGACGGCCTCGACGGGCTGGAGAAGCTCTACACCGACCAGCAGGTCGATCTCATCATTACCGACATCAACATGCCGCGCATGGATGGCATTACCTTTATCAAAACCGTCCGTGAGCAGGACCTCTACCGCGACATCCCCATCGTGGTGTTGTCCACCGAAGGCGAGGAACGTGACATCCATGTCGGGCTGTCCATCGGGGCCAACCTCTATATGGTCAAGCCCGCCCAGCCCGAGATCATGGTGCGCAACGTCAAGATGCTTTTGGGTTAAGACGGCGACCAGACCGAAAAAACGCCGCGAGGTGCCTTGATGAGCCAGGATTTCATGGATCCGGAACTGTTTGCCGACTTCATCGTCGAAGCCCGGGAGCACCTCGAAACCATCGAGCCCAATCTCCTTGAGCTGGAACGAAATCCCGGCAACTTAAGCCTGTTAAACGACATCTTCCGGCCCATGCACTCCCTCAAGGGGGCCTCGGGCTTTCTGGGCCTAAACGCCATCAACGGCCTGGCCCACAAAGCCGAGAACATTCTCGACGAACTGCGCAAGGGCAACATCCCGGTCTCCCCCGAGATCATGGACGTCATCCTCTCGGCCACGGACATCCTGCGCACCATGATCGAGAACCTCGAACAGACCGGGGCCGAGGGCGACGTGGAAACCGCGCCCACCATCGCCCGCATCGCCGCCCTTCTCGAAGGCGGCCCCCTGCCGACTCCCGGGGTCCCGGCCGCCGCCGCCGGCGACTTCCCGGCCGAGGACGCGCCCGCGCCCGGCGGGGGCGCCGTGAGCCCCGCGCCCGAACCCACGCCCGACCCCGAGCCCGAACCCAGGGCCGAACCCGCGCCCGCGCCGGCCGCCGCCATGCCGGCCAAGACCGTCATCCGCATCGAAGACCTGCCGCCGTTTGTGCCCGACGCCTACCAGCTCACCTCCATCGGCGAAGGCCACATGGCCGATTTCATGGAGGAAGCCCGGGAGATCATCGAGCGCTTAAACGCCGCCCTGCTCGAACTCGAAGCCACCGGCGACGGCCCCAATGAAAGCATCAACGACATTTTCCGCTATTTCCACAATCTCAAGGGCAACAGCGGCATCATCGGGCACAAGGAATTAAACGGCCTGACCCACGAAGCCGAAACCCTGCTCAACCGCGTGCGCAAGGGCGAGATGATCGCCACCCCGGCCATGGTCGACCTCCTTTTGGCCGTGGTCGATCAGGTCGAGGCCCTGGTCTCCACCATCGACGTGGGCACCTCCGTGGCCACGCCGCTGGACATCCGCCCCCTGGTCGCCCGCCTCAAGCAGGCCAGCGAGGACGGCTACGTGGCCGATCCCGACGCCCCGGCCCAGCCTGAGGAGCCGGAACCCGAGCCCGAACCCGAGCCCGAGCCGGAACCTGAACCCGCGCCGGAACCCGCGCCCGCGCCCGAGCCTGCCCCGGTTCCCCAGCCCGCGCCGGCCAAGGACGCGCCGGCCGCCAGCGCCGCCTATGACCCCGAGGACGTGGCCGTTTTCGAGTCCACCATCGAGCAGCAGATCACCTACATGACCCAGGCCCTGGCCGGCCTGGCCGATAATCCCGACTCCAAGGACATGATCGACGGCCTGTACCGGGCCTTGGTCACCATCCAGAATTCTTCCGGCTACATGGGCCTGTCCGACCTCAAGGTCGTGGCCGAACGCACCGCCGGACTCGTGGACCAGGGCCGCAAGCAGGGGCTGCCCTTTGAGTTGCTCCTGGACATGCTGCGCCAGGAATGCTCCATCCTGGCCGACATGATCGCCGCCGCACTGCCGAAACTGCGGGCCGTGCCGGCCGCCCCGACGCCTGAGCCGACCGCCCCGGCCGCCGAACCCGCAGCCGAAGCCCAGCCGGTCGCGGCCCCGGAACCCGCGCCGCAACCCGAACCGGAACCCGCGCCCGAACCGGAATCTGAACCGGAACCCGAACCGGAACCCGCGCCCGCGCCCAAGCCGGAACCTGCGCCCGCGCCCAAGCCGGAACC
>JAEZMB010000027.1 GCA_023435825.1 Pseudomonadota bacterium
GCCCGAGACGACGAAGCGGCAGCCAAGGCCCCTGTCCGCAACGCCCACGGCCTCGCCCGGGCGCACGTCCTTAGCCGCCGGCCAGGCCTCGCCCGGAGCGGGTTCGCGGACAAAGGCCCCGCAGGTCAGGGCGGTCACGGCCGGCGCCGGGGTCTCGTCGGCCGCGGCCGCCGGGGATGGCGCGGCCAGACAAAGGACAGCCAGCAGACTGGCGAAAAGACGCAAGATCATGGCGTGCTTGGGGCCTTATAGGGTCATTGGCCCAGGTGGGCCAGCAGGCGTCTGGCCGGTTCGTAGCCTGGGTGGCGTTTGAGGGTCTGGGCCAGAAATTCCCGGGCGGCGGGCAGGTCGCGGCAACGGTGGTAGGCCGTGGCGATGTTGTAGCCCACGGTCGGCCCCTGGAGGAGGAGGTCGGGATCGAGCTTGAGGGCCTCCTCGAAATGGGTCAGGGCGCTATAGAAGTCCTTGCCCTCGGCATGGGCCACGCCGAGGTTGTAGCGCAGGCCGGCGTCGGACGGGGCGATGGCCAGGGCCTTGCGGTAGTTCTCGGCGGCCCCTTGCCAGTTGCCCTGGCGGCGCAGCAGGATGCCACGATTGTTGAACATCCACAGATCCTTGGGGCCAAGGGCCTCGCCCTTGGCCTCGATGGCCTCGGTGACGAAGCGCAGGGCCGTTTCCTGGTCGCGTTCGCCGATGCGCTTGGCCATTTCCATGAGGGCGTCGCTGACCATGTCCGAGGCGACCTTGCCCACCACCTTGCGGGCCTCCTCGAAAAAGGCCCGGGCCTTGTCGTTCTCGCCCAGGTCGAGATAGGCCTCGCCGATGACCGCCTTGCGCTCGAAATTGAGCGGCGAAAGCTCGTCCAGCCGGGTCAGGCAGGCCAGGCGTTTGGCGTCGTCGCCGGTCTGCTCGTAGACCTCGACCAGGCGTTTGAGGGGTTCGATATAGAGCTTCTCGGCCCGGGCCGCGTCCTTGTAATGGCTTTCGGCCTGGGCGTGGTCACCCTTGGCCAGGGCCACGTCGCCCAGGAGCAGGTGGGCTTTTAAGCTGTCGGGCTTGATCTCGAAGGCCTTGGCCGCCACCCGGGCGGCCTGGTCCAGGTCGCCGGCGGCGAGCAGGGCGGCGGCCCGGTCGAACAGCACCCCGAGCTGGTTGTTGGGGCGCACGGCAAAGGCGCATTTTTCCAGCAGGGCGTTGGCCGAGATGGGTTTGGTGATGCAGCTGTCGGCCCCGATCTCATGGGTGAGCACCAGCTCGTCCCGGGACAGTTCCACCGTGGTGACGACGAGCCGGATCTTGTCGCCGTACAGGCTTTTGAGCGTGCGCACCGTTTTCAAGCAGGCCGTCTGGCGCAGCCGGCGCTCCAGAAAGACCAGAAGCGGAACAGGCAGCCGATCCGTGGTCTTGGCGGCCAGGGTGGCCACGTCGTCGTAGTCGGCCACCTCGCGCAACACGGCCTTGACGTCCACGCGCAGGGCGCCCAGGGCGTATTTGAGCTGGCGCACGAAGCTTTCGTCGTCGGTGCAAAGGACCGCCAGTCCGCCTTCGGCGAAATAGTCGGTCACGATGCGCTCGTAGCGGCGGGTCATCTGTTCGGCCCGCAATTTGACGGCATTGGACATGGGTTAGGGTCCTTGGGGTCAGGGGGAGCCTTGGGCGCGCCCGACCCGGCGCAAGAGGGCCAGCAGTTCGGGGTCGGCCAGGCCCGGGGGCGGCGCGTCTTCGGCCGGCGGCGCGAGCACCCGGCACCGGACGTCGCCCGGCAGGGACTCGGCCTCCAGGCAGGCCAGCCAGCCGGCGTCCACCATCTCGCCCGAGGCGGCGACGACGGTGGTGTGCGGCAAGGCGACATCTTCCTCCAGGATCATGCCGGGGGTCAACGCCGAAAGGGGAATTTCCCGGCTGGTCAGTCCTTCCCGCTCTCCGGCCAGGGCGGCCAGGGCGTCCAGGGCCTGGGGGGCGTAGCGGCCTTCCCGTCCGGCCATGGCGTCCAGGGCCTGGTCCCGGGCGCGGCCCGAGGTCAGGAGCACGTCGTAATCCAGGGCGGCCTTGAGGAGTCTGGCCCCCAGCGGGACTTCCGGGCCGGCCTCGGCATGAGGCGTGTCCTGGTGGCGGATGATGGCGGCCACTTCGTCAAGCTTGGGAATGTTGGCCAAAAGATCCCCGGCCAGGCCCGGGTGGCGGGCGAAAAGCCGGGCTTCGTCGCCGGTGAGATCGCCGGTCCGGCGCAACTTGGCGAACAGCCCCTGGGGCAGGACAAGGCCCCCCAACTGGGACAGGGTGACGGCCAGTTCGATGCGCCAGGCGTCGGGGGCGTCCAGATAGCGGGCCATGTCGGCCACCAGCCGGCGCACGCGCATGGCCCGGGCGTAGGCCTCGGGATTTTGCAGGGCGAGCAGGTCGGACAGAAGCTTGATGATGCCGCGAAGGGCCCCTTTGAGAAAATCGCGCTCGGCCGTGGCCTGGGCATACAACGCCACGGCGGCGGCCAGGGAGTCGGCCAGGTCCTCCTCGGGGCAGGGCTTGGCCAGGAACCGGAAGACGTGGCCGGTGTTGACGGCGTCCATGGCGGCGCGCAGGTCGGCGTAGCCGGTGAGCATGATCCGCACGGTCTCGGGGGCGAGTTTTTTGAGCTGGGTGAAAAATTCCAGCCCGTCCAGGCCCGGCATCCGCAGATCGGCCACCACCACGGCAAAGGGGCCGTGCTCGGCGGCGACCTCCAGCCCCCGCAGGGGGCCAAGGGCGGTTTCCACCAGGTACTTGCGCCGAAACGTGCGTTTAAGGGTCGCCAGGATTTCTGGATCGTCGTCCACGAACAGGATTTTTGCCTTGCCGCCCATTGGCCCGCCGCCTTTGCCGGTTGCCGGGGCGCGGTCAGGCCGCCCCGTGTTGCGTCTGGCCGTCTTCCAGCGGAAAACGGAGGAAAAATGTCGTGCCCTCCCCGGGGCGTGACTGGCAGTCGATGCCGCCGCCGTGGCGGGTCATGACCGCGTGGCTGATGGCCAGCCCCTGGCCCGTGCCCTTGCCCACGGCCTTGGTGGTGAAAAAGGGATCGAAGATGCGCCCGCGCACCGCCTCGTCCATGCCCGGGCCGTTGTCGGCCACGGCGATCTCGGCAAAGCCGGGAACGAGCCGGGAGGAAACGTGGATGTTCCCATGCCGCCAGGGTTCGGCGGCGACCCGTTCCTCCACGGCCTGGGCGGCGTTCAACACCACATTGAGCAGGACCTGGGACACCTCGTGAGGGGCACCGTACACCAAGGGCAGCTCGGGGGAAAGGTCCAGGGCCACTTCGGCCACATGTTTCCAGGCGTTGCGGGTGACGGCCACGATGTCGCGCACGCTGGCGTTGACGTCGAAAAAGAGCATCTCCCCGGTTCCGGGGTGGGACATCTGGCGCATGGCCCGCACGATGTCGGCCACCTGGCCGATGCCCTTGCGGGTGTTGGCGATGGCGGCCGGGATTTCCTGGCGCAGGTAGTCGATGTCGGTTTCCCCGGCCACGCGGCGGGCCTCGGCGGCGGCGGCGGCCACGGCCGGGGCGTCGCCGGCTTCCACGGCCTCCAGCAGCCGGCCGTGGGCTTCGAGCAGGGCCAGCAGTTCGGTGAAGGCCTCGTCGAGAAAGCCGGCGTTGTAGCCGACGTACTGGACCGGGGTGTTGATTTCGTGGGCGATGCCGGCGGCCAGGCGGCCGATGGCCTGCATCCGGCGCTCGTGGATGGCCTTGAGTTCCCGGGCTTTGATTTCGCCGAGGTCCTGGCCGAGAATCAGCGCCCCCGGGGCCTCGTCGCCGGCCGGGTCCACGGGGTTGACCGTGAGCCCCAAGAGGCGCTCCTCGCCGGCCGCCGTGCGGCAGCGCACCTCGTCCACCCGCACCGGCGCGTGGGCGCGCCGGCTTTCTTCCAGAGCCAGGCGCACGTCCGGCCCTTCCCAGACAAGGCCCAGGTCGAAGAAATCCCGGCCGGCCGCGGACCCGGCCGTCAGGCCGAAAACCGTTTCGGCGCTGGCGTTGAAACGGCGCACGCGGTTTTGGCCGTCCAGGGTGACGAGGATGGAGCGGATGGAGCCGAGCAACAGCTCGATGTCCCGGGCGGCCAGGGCCATTTCCCGCTGGGCCGCGTCGCGGGGCATGGTTTTTTCGGCCCGGTCCGCGCTCACGTCCCGGCCTCTTCAAGCCAGAAGGTCAGGCCGAGTCCGCCCGTGGGCGTGTGGGCGCGCACCACCAGGCAGTCCTGGCAGCCCTGCGGATGTCCGGCCGCCGGGAGCAGGGTCCCGCTTTCCAGGCGCAGGCCCTTGTCGCGCAGCATGTCGCCGAAATAGTGGAGCACGGTGGCATAAAACGCGTCCAGTCCGGGGCCGGTTTGGGCGATCCGCTCGACCAACGGCCGCGACAGGCCGATGGTGGCGGAGAAACGCCGCTGGCCAAGCACCGTGCCCTCGATGCGGGCGTGCTCGGGGTACTCGGCGGGATCGTGGGCGCTGTCCAGGCCGTTTGCCGCGGCTTCCTCGCCGGTCCACCGCTGCAGGGCCCGGGACAGGGCGGCGAACAGGCATTCGGCCACCCGGTTCTCGGCGAAAAACTCCTGCAGGTAGCGCAGGCTCACCCGCCCCTTGTCGCGCAGGGCGTAGTGGCGGCCCATGAGCGCCTGATACTGGCTCCGGTCGATGTGCCCGAGCACGAGCAGCGCCTCGCCCAGGTAGGTATGGTGGATTTTCTGGAGAAAAAGCAGGTCGTCCACGGCTCGCCGGGAGAGCTGGCGCTCCCCCACGGCGATGTCGCCGAAAAGCCTGGGATCGACGTTCTGGCGCTGCCGGATGTCTTCGGCCTGCTCGGCGGTGAGCATGCCGCGCTCCACGGCCACCTCGCCGATGCGCTGGTTTTTCTCACGTTGGTAGGCCAGGCCCTCCGCCAATTGGGCTTCGGTGATGGCCCCCTGCTCCACCAGGAAACGTCCGAGAAAGCTCATGTGCGTCCTCGCGCGGCGGCCGGCCGCCTCGTTAGAAGCCTCTGGCCGAGGACCGTCCCGATGACGGCAGGGGGGTCTCTTCCAGGGCTTTGCGTTCGATGGCCCGGGCAAGGGCCTCGGCTTCGGGAAAGGCCGGATTGATGGCCTGGGCCATGCCGAGGAACTTGAGGGCGAGCTTTGGTTTGTCGCGTTCGAAATAGGTGCGGGCGATGTTGTACAGGAGATGGTCGTCGGTCTTGCTTAAGCGGTAAGCCTTGAAATAGTAGCGCAGGGCCTGGTCGTACATCCTGTGCTTGCGCATCTTGATGCCGAATTCGTTGAAGAGGTGTTTGTGCTCCTCGCCGAAGGCCGCCTCCAGGGTGATGATGCGCCGGCACACCAGCCGGGCGTTTTCCAGTTCCCCCCGGTCGAGGTAGGTCAGCCCCAGGCCAAAAGTGGCCCGGATGTGCTCCTCGTCCACCCGCAGGGCGTTTTTGTATTCGAACTCGGCCGACAGGAGTTCGCCCTCGGCCCGGTGGGCGTCGCCGGCGTCGGCGTACTGCCTGGCCCGGCGCATCATGGGCACGACCTTGTTCATGTAGAGGTCGGGCTCGGGCAGGTATTCGGACAGGAGCTGTTCCCGGGTCACGCGGCGGGGCTTGCCGGAGGGGATGAAATGCTTATTGAGGCTGCGCAGGAGATAGGAGCCGTCGGCCTGCTCCTCGGCATAGACCTGGACGTTCTGCTTGACCTTGCGCTTGGTCGCGCCGAAGCCGATGAAGGCCTGGGTCTGGGTGGAAAAAACGCCGCGAAAAGGCTCGCTTGCGCTCTTTGGCGGATCGTGGAGGGGTTGCGGGGCTGCTGCCATGGGGCTGTCGGCACGGGCCGGAGGGTTGGGATGGAGACCGCGGCGCGGCCGGGGCTGACGAGCCACCCGGCCTTAATAGGCGCAAATCGGCCTAGCCATCAAGCATCATGGCAAAGGCCAGTTGTTCCGGGGGCGGCACCAGCACCCGCCAGCGGCCCTTGACGCCGCGTTCGCCGTCCAGCCGGGCCAGGCGGCGGATGGACACGGCGTTGAGTTCCAGCCCCCGCCCCAGGGCCAGGCTCCCGTCCAGGGCGGCCACGTCCTGGTCGAGCAGCATCCCGGCGGCCAGTTCGTCGGTGGGAACCAGGCGCGGCTCGAAGCCGTCGGGCAGGGTGGCCAGGGTTTCCAGGGCGTCCAGCACCTCGGGGTCGTACCAGCCTTCGCGGTCGCACATGCGGGCCAGGGCGTCGGCCTCGGGGGTCTGGGAGCGCCGCTTCTCGCCGTAGTGGGCGGTCAGGGTGTCGAAATCCAGGGCGACCTTGAGGATGCGCGCGCCAAGGGGAATGCGCTCCCCGGCCAGGGCGTCGGGGGGCAGGCCGCCGCCGTCGTAGCGCTTTTCCTGATAGGCGATGATCTCGGCGACTTCGCGCAGGCGGGGGATGTTGGCCACGAGCTCGGCGGCGATCTTGGGGTGCATGGCGAATTCGTAGGCCTTGTCGCCGGGCAGGGGGTCGCCGCGATAGGCCCGGCGCAGGGTTTCGGCCGGCATGGCGGCGCAGCCGATCTGGGAGAGCATGGCGGCCAGCTCCAGCCGCCAGGCTTCGGCAATCCCCAGGTAGGCTCCCAGGTCCATGGCCAGGCGCTTGACCCGGGACGATTTGCCGAAGGCCTCGGGGCTGACCATTTCGAGCAGGTTGGTCAAAAGCTTGATGGTGCCGCGCACGGTGCCGCGCAGGAGTTCCTTTTCGGCGGCGATGAGCTGGTGCTGGCGCAGGGCGGCGGCCAGGGCCTCTTCCAGGGCCTCCTCGGGGCAGGGCTTGGTCAGGAAGCTGAAAATCTTGCTTTTGTTGACCGCGGCGATGGCCACGTCGATGTCGGCAAAGCCGGTGAGGATGATGCGCACGGCGTCGGGCCGCAGCTCCCGGACCCGGCCCAGGAACTCCACGCCGTTCAGTCCCGGCATCCGCAGGTCCGAGACCACCACGGCCACGTCGGGCAGGGCGGCCAGGCGTTCCAGCCCGACTTCCGGCCCGGCGGCCGTTTCCACGGCGTAGTGTTTGCGCAGGGCGCGGCTGTAGGCGGCCAGGATTTCCGGGTCATCGTCGACGAAGAGGATGCGGGGTTTGTCCATGGTCGCCTCGTGGCCGGTAAAAACGTCCGGGCGGCTGTGGAGCCGCCCGGACAGGCTACCGTCTTTTGCGGCTTCGTACAAGGCGCAGCCGAGATTTCAAGGCCAGACCACGGCCTGCCGCGCCGCGATGGCCGCCGCGACGTCCCCGGCCTCGGCCACGGCCTTTTTGCCGGCCAGCCGCGCCCGCTCCACCAACCGGCCGTAGGCCCGCCACTTTTCGGCAGCGGCCAGCACGGCCATGGCCACCTCGCCGGCCGAGTCGGCGGTGATGCCGATTTCGTTGTAGATGTCGGGGTATTCGGCCTCGGTGGGCGTGTCGTCGGCCAAAAGCGCCCGGGCCTGGCGCTCCTTTTCCTGGTAGGCGGCCATCTGGCCGGAGCCGGGCGTCAGCACGGAGTTTCGCCGCCGCTCGGCCTCGGCGTCGATCTCATCGTGGACCGAGGCTTTGGCCGCCTGCAAATCCGCCTCCCATATCTGCCCGATTTCCACGGGCGTGGCGTCGGGGACGGCGACGATGCAGCAGCCAGGGGCTATGCTGGCATGAACGCCATCGCCATGAACGCTGACAACGTGAAGACCGCTGTTGAGTACTAGCTGCATGTTACACCGTGGCGGACGGGATGTTCATCGCGCCGCTTATGGTTTGATTCGTTGTTCCGGTCGCTGCAGGGGAATAGTCGGCCACGGCGGCATTCGCCATCGTCATGACGCTGGCGGGGACAATGTTTTTTCCGCCGGCAACAGCCGTCACTCCATAGTTGCAGGCGTCACACATGACTTTCGTCCCGGCGTTGCAAGAGACCTTGGCGAATCCTTGGGTGAAGATTCCGTAGCCGCAACCATGGAACAACGAGTCCTGCACGTCCGTGTAGGCGCTGGTCAGGGAGGACAGCCCAAACGAATACCCGGAAATGATCATTTTGTAGAGGATCGTGTAGGCGCTCAGCGACGGCTGGATGGCTTGTCCGGACGCTATCCCGGGGCCGTTTAGCCTGAAGCCGGCCAGCTGCCCGAGACTTTTGGCGATCTTGAATGTTACAATATTCCCCGTCGTGTTCAAAACACACTTGTTGCACGGCTTCGCCGTAATCACAGCGCCGCCGACGGTTGACGACGCGATGGACTCCGAGACCGTGATTTCCGTATTCCCTCCGGAAAATACAGGCGCGCCGTTTATCGTGTACGATCTGTTGAGGCCCGCCGTGCTGCTTCCGGTGACGACAATTCTGTCGCCGTTTGAAAAGCCTGCCGTGGCCGTGTAATTGCCTGATGCGACGAATTTTTTGTTTACAGTGTCTGTCGACGCTATCGTAATCGCCGTCTCGGCCGAGACATTGCCCAGGATGCGTATTTTGTCCGCGTCCGGGTGGTCAATGACGATGGAGCTGCTGACGGTGTACGTCCCGTCCGCTACTTGGATGGTCACGGTCACGCCCGAGGCGATGAGTTTGTTGGCTATGCTGGAGAGCGCCTTTGCGATGGAGGCGTAGGGAGCGCCAGACGCGCCCGTGCCCGTGGTGTCGCTGCCCGTGGTCGCCACGTAAATGGTCGTGCTGGCCGCGATGAGCCCCTTGGCCGAGGCGGCCAATCCGGCCGGGGTCACGGCCTTGGCGGCGGTTGTTCCGGCCTGGGTCTCGGCCGCCGTGGCCAGGGACGCCAGCCCCGACACGCCTGTGGAGGCGGCCGGCAGGGCGTCGCGGCCGCCGATGGCGTGGAGGGACGCGTGGGCGCACAACGAGGCCGGCAGGTCATTGCCGTGCAGCACTTCGGCCAGATTGGCCGTCAGCGCCGCGCCGCCGTCCATGGCCGTGGTGACCACGGTGCGGCCGGTGGCGGCCTCAAAGCTGGCGGCCGCCACCGTGCCCAGCAGCACGCCGTCGGTGCCGCAGTCGGCCCGCAGCCGCGCTCCGGGCGCGAACTCGCCAACGAAGGAATCGCCGGCCGGGTTGAACACGGCGAACTTGTCGGCGGCCAGGTAGGCCACGCTCTCGTAGATGGGAGTGGTCATGTCGTGCCTCACGCAAATCGCGGCCGCACCGTGAAGCTGGCCGTCCGGCCCAGACCGGACCAGTCGCCAAGGGTCAGCGCGGCCTGGAGTTTGTAAACACCGGCCTCGGCCAGGTCGCCGGGCCGGGTGACATAGCGCAGCCTGGCTGCGTCCTGGCCCGGGCCGGCCACGGCTGCCGGCCAGGAACGGGCCGCGCCCGAGGGCAGGCGCACGCGAAGGGCGGGGCTGGCCGCGCCGGTCAGGTCCCGGCCGCAGTCGACCAGGATTTCCAGGCCGACGTCGCCTTGATAGATGGTGTCTGCCATGGGTTCCTCACGTCTGTTCGATGTCGATGGCCGAAAAAAGGCCCAGCCTCGTGACCAGGGGGGAGGCCAGCCGGATCGCCGTCGTTGGCGGCGAGAGAAGGCGCAGCACTTCCCGGATGCCCGTGCCGGCGAGACAGGCCCGGGGCGCGGCGGCCAGGCCGGCCGGCCGGGCAAGGGCGGTCGACGCCGCAACGGTGTTGGCCTCCCCACCGGCCAGGCCCAACTCGGTCCTGGCGGCGATCAATTCCGCCAGTCCGGTTCCGGCCGCCGGCCGACCGGCCACGTCCGGGGCGGCCGAGCTGACCGGCGCCTGAGCGGCCGCGAGGGTTCCGGCCGGCCGTGTCTCCATGCCCAAGGCCAGGTTCCCGC
>JAEZMB010000086.1 GCA_023435825.1 Pseudomonadota bacterium
GAGGCCCCCAGACCCCCCGAAAGGGGAGAGGTTTAAAGGGGGAGAGGCGGTTTGGCGTACGGCCGGGCCTTGGATCAAGAAAGCCGGCCCGCTCCCGTTGTGGGGGCGGGCCGGCTTTTTCATTGCTTGGGTTTGCCGGCGGCCGTTGCCGCGCGCCAGCGCCGTCCTACTGCCGGACTTTCTTGCCGGCCGGCGGCGGGGGCGCGTCGGTCTGGGTGGCGAAAAAGCCGCTGCTGTAGGCCATGGCCTCGCTGGCGCAGACCTTGACGGCGTCGAGTTCCAGCCCAAGCTGCCGGGTCAGGTCGGCCAGGCGCGACCAGTCCGCGTCCTCGATGCACTCGGCCAGGTCGAGCAGGGGCTGGTATTCGTTCTGGGCGTCGCGGCGCAGGGCCGACTTGAGCTTTTCATCCAGGGGCAGATGCTCGGCCACCTGCCGCATGGGCAGGCCCAGGATGGCGTCGAGCAGGGAAAAAAGCCCCAGCAGAAACAGCGTGCCCGGGTTGAAGTCCCAGAAATCGTAGCGCGTGGTCACCAGCTCCAGAAGCCTGGCCCGCTGCAGCGACAGCTCGGCCAGCTCGCGCGGCATGTCCCCGCCCTGGGCCATGTCGGCCAAAAGCACCGCCCGCAGCCAGTTGCGGATCTTGATGCTGCCCAGGATCATGATGGCCTGTTTGATGGACTGGATTTTTTGCGGCAGGCCGAAGGCGGCGCTGTTGAGGTAGGACAACAGCCGGAAGCTCACGGACACGTCGGCGGAAATGGCCTCGGCCAGGGCGTCCACGTCCGGGTCCTCGGATTCGATGAGCCGCAGGAGCTGGAAGCGGCTCATCTGGTGGGAGGTGAGCTTGCGCTCGGCCACCAGCTCCGGTTCCTTGAAAAAACGGCCCTGGAAAACGGCGAACCCGGCGGCCTTGAGCTTTTCAAAGGTGTCGAGGCTGCCCACTCGGGAGGCCCACAGCAGGGTCTTGCCGCCCTTATTGCGGGCGGCGACCGGGGCCGGGTCGTCGGTGCCGCTGGCGTTGAAACACCACACGTTGGCCAGGGCGGCCAGTTCGGCCAACTCTGGCTGGCCAGCCCCCACGTCCACGGCCAGGCTGTAGCCGTCGGCCCGGAGCTTGGCGGCCAGATCGATGACTTCCTTGGGCCGGGTGGCCTTGCCCACGAATTTCACCACGCCGTGGGCCGGCGGCAGGGCATAGGGGGCCTGGGCCAGGAATCCGGCCTCCTCGAAGGGCACGGCCACTTTCTTGCCGCGCTCCACGGCGCTTTGCACGCCCATGTAGGAGGTGGAGGCCAGGGAGCCGGCCAGATGCTCCTGGTCGGCGAAGCAGGCCAGGGCCGAGCAGGCGTCCGCCCCACCCTGGATCTCGTAGCCCCACAGTTTGCGCTTGACGTCAAACAGGGCCTGCTTGGTGAAGAAAAACGGGCTTGCGCCGGACTGGCCGTTGTCGCTCATGGTCGACCCCGATGCGGTTAGTCGGTTGGAAGACGGCAAGACTTGGCGAGACTACTGGCAAACATGCCCCAGCCGGGCCGGTTTGACAACGGCTTTTGCGCCCGTTGCCAGCCGGGCCGGCCGGTATTTCCTTGTTTCGGAAACGCGGCGCGCCGCCATGGCCGCTTTCCCCTCGCGGCAAGCAGCCTGTTGGCAAGGCGGCCGTCAGACGTTCTCGCCGGCCACGGGCAGGCGGAAGGCGAAGACCGAGCCGTGGCCCGGCTCGCTTTCCACCTCGATGGCCGCGCCATGGGCGAACAGCACGGCCCGCACCAGGGAGAGCCCCAGGCCCAGGCCGCGTTCGGAGCGGCTGCGGTCGGCCCGGTAGAGGCGCTCGAAGATGCGGGTCTGGTCCTCGGCGGCGATGCCCTGGCCGGTGTCGGCCACCCGCACGGCCACGGACTCGCCTTCGCGGGCGGCGGCCACCGTCACCCGGCCGCCGGGGGGCGTGTACTTGACGGCGTTGTCGATGAGATTGGCCAGCACCTGGCGCAGGCGGTTGGGATCGGCCAGGACCGGCAGGGGACCGTCGGCGGCCACGGACAGGGCCACGCCCTTTTCCTCGGCCACGTATTCGTAGAGCTCGGCCGCCTCGGCCGCCAGCCGGGCCATGTCGGCCGCTTCCAGGCGCAGGCGCATGGCTCCGGTCTCGGCCTCGGAAATGTCCATGAGCGCCCCGAGCATGGAGACCATGCGCCGGGTTTCCTCGGCGCAGTCGAGCAGGGCCTCGCGCAGTTCGGCCGGATCGTTTTTCACGGCCACGGCCATTTCCACGGCGGCCAGGGTCCGGGTGGCCGGGGTGCGCAGATCGTGGGCCACGTTGTCCAGCGCCTCGCGCATCCCGGTGATGAGCGTGCGGATCTTGTCCAGCATGGCGTTGAACAGCCGGGCCAGTTCGCTGAGTTCGTCGCCGGCCCCGACTTCCGGCACCCGGGCGTCCATGCGGCCGGTGTCGATGGCCCGCACCGTGTCGATGAGGTCTTTGAGCGGCGTGAGCACCCGCCGGGCCAGGACGAAGCCGGCGGCCAGGCCGAAAAACGCCACCGGCAGCATGATGCCGGCGAAAATGACCCGGAACCGGGCGAGCAAATCCTCGCGTTCGCTGGCGTCCTTGCCGATGGCCACCGAACCGCCGCCGGGGAGCGCCCGGCAGCCGATCTCGACCAGCCCCCCATCGGGGTCCGGGCCGGGCACGAAGGCCCACTGCACCGACGTGCCCGGGGCCATGGGCAGGGTTTCCGGCAGGGGCGCGGCGTCTTCGGGGGCCTGGCTGAAGAGCGTGGTCCCGTCCGGGCCGGTCACCCGCAGCAGGTATTCCTCGACATCGATGTTCTCCCGCTCCAGGCGCAGGAAATCGAGCAGGCCGGACAGCCCTTTTTTCTGGCTCACCGACACGTATTCCCGCAGCTTCTGGGCCATGGCCACCCGGTCGCCCTCGCGCACGGCATTGGAAAGCAGGGAATAGGCCAGGATAAAAAGGACCAGGGAACTGCAGATGAAGATGCAGGAATACAGCGCCGTCAGGCGCAGGGTGGTGGAGCGGAAAAGCGGCCGGCTATTCCTTGAGAACATAGCCGACCCCGCGCAACGTGTGGAGCATCTTGCGGTCGTAGTCCCGGTCGATCTTGTTGCGCAACCGGCACACGAGCACGTCCACGAGGTTGGTCTGGGGGTCGAAGTGGTAGTCCCAGACGTGCTCCATGATCATGGTCTTGGACAGCACCTTGCCGGGATTGCGCATGAAGTATTCGAGCAGGGCGAATTCCCTGGGCTGGAGCTGCACGGCCGTCTCGCCCCGGGACACCTCCCGGGTGAGCAGGTTCATGGACAGCTCGCCCACGGTCAGCCGCGTGGGTTCGGAAGCGCTGGTGGAACGGCGTATCAGCGCCTGGACCCGGGCCAGGAGCTCGGCGAAGGAGAAGGGTTTGGACAGGTAGTCGTCGCCGCCGGTTTCCAGGCCCCGCACCCGGTCCTCCACCGACCGCTTGGCCGAGAGGATGATGATGGGCGTCATGATCTTGCGCCGCCGCAGTTCCTCGATGACCTGCAGCCCGTCCAGGCCGGGCAGCATGACGTCGATGATGGCCACGCAATACGGCTCGGTGGCGGCCAGATGCAGGCCGTCGGGGCCGTTTGCCGCATGGTCCACGGCAAACCCGCTCTGGCGCAGGCCTCCCAAAATGAAGGAGGCGATTTTCTCGTCGTCCTCGACGAGGAGGATTCGCATGACAGGGACGTCCTTTGCTCTCTGGGCGGACTGGGCGAGGCTGTCCGGCCGCCGCTCTGGGTGCATCGGGGTATACATAGAACTCCCCATAATGACCAGCGCCGGCCCCGGCTATGGATTTCGCGCGTTTTTCAGATTTGTAATTGCCGCGAAAGGGTGGTGTAACGAGGCGAAATCGCGAAGGAAAACTATTTCAATCCTGTAATGTGCGGGTAAGCGGCGGGTAAGGGACGGGGGCCTAGACCGTTCCCATCGACACGGCGGCCCTGTGCCCCGGTCGATACGGGGGGGGACCCGCGCCGCGGGAATCAGCCCGGTCGGTTGGGGGAACGCCAAAAACCGCCTGCCACTTTTAAAGGAGCCCATACTCATGAAAAAGATCGTCATCTTCACCGTCGTGTCCTGCCTTCTCGCCACCTCCATGGCTTTCGCCGGCACCAAGAAAAAGACCAAGAAGACCACCAAGAGCGACAGCTACTCCGTGGTCGACGTCCTGAAGGCCAAGAAGAAGGCCAAAAAGACCACCACCCCCGCCAACTAGTTTCGGCGGTTTTTCAAGCAGCCATGGATCGGGCAAGGCCCGGCGCATGGGTTGCAAACAAAGCCCCTGCCTCGGCGGGGGCTTTGTTTTTTTGGGCAGGGGAGGGGAGGCCGGGGGGCGACGGCCGGGCGCACGAAACGGCAACGGCCTGACGCAACCCCAGGTCTTGCCAGGGGGCGGCTGGAGGCCTGAACAGGGGCGGCGGCCGCTTACGCCCCGCAGCCGGCCAGCCGTTTCTTGAAGCCGGCGCAGGCCTCGTAACCCAGGGCCGTGTAGAAGGCATGGGCTTCGCGGCGCGCCGGGCCGGACACCAGGATGGCGTAGGAACAGCCACGTTCGCGCCCCCAGGCTTCCAGGGCGTCCATGAGCAGCCGGCCGATGCCGAGCAAGCGCCAGGCCGGGGCCACCACCACGTTTTCCACCACCAGAAACGGCCGGCAGGCCCCCACGATGTCCGGGCACAGGAAGCCGCAGGCCGCGCCGGCAAGCCGTCCGCCATGGCGCGCTCCCAGCACCCGGGCGTCGGGGTTGGCGGCCAGGGCGGCATGGGCCGCGCCCAGACGGTCCGGCGGCGTGCCCAGCCCGGTGAGTTCCCGCAGGAGCGCGGCCAGTTGCGGCAACTCGTCCCGGGTGATGTCGCCGACGTCCATGGCGGGCCTCCTTGGCCGAAAAAAAGGGAGCGGCTTCCCACTCCCCTCATTGGCAATCAACTTCTCGCCGAAAACCCCCACCCCCTTTCTTCCATATGGGGGGTCCGGGGGCCTCAGGCCCCCGGCCGCCGGAGGCATTTCCTAAAACGCGGGCTGGGCCGCAGCCCGCGCGGCCGGGGGCGTGG
>JAEZMB010000081.1 GCA_023435825.1 Pseudomonadota bacterium
TAACGATTCCACCCCCGCCGCCGTCATCCTCGCCCGGCTGGCCGAGGCTTTGGGGCGGCGTCTGAAAGATTAGGCGGGAGGCGGGGAATGCCTCCGGCGGCCGGGAGGGGGTAACCCCCTCCCGGACCCTCCCTGCATGGGGGGACGGAGCGGTGGAAAAAGGGCTTTTTTTGGGTTGTTGGGCGTCAGCGTTTGCGGCGCAGCTTGCCGCCGATGTAGACGCCGATGACCAGGGACAGGGCGATGACAATGGTGATGAT
Source organism: Pseudomonadota bacterium (assembly GCA_023435825.1). Lineage (GTDB taxonomy): Bacteria > Desulfobacterota > Desulfovibrionia > Desulfovibrionales > Desulfovibrionaceae > Solidesulfovibrio. The sequence goes on from JAEZMB010000081.1 coordinate 261, forward strand.
GGCGTAATTGGCTTCCATGGTTGCCTCCCGGGGGTCCGCCTGTCGGCGGGAAACCCCAGCATAGCCGGGAAGGCCGCCGGGCGCAAAAGCGAAAGCGCCGCAACCCGCGCCGGGCGATGTCCCCGGCCGCTGCCGGAGAACGCCCATGGGCACGGTCCTTGCCGGGTTGAAAAACCTGGCCGCAAGTTTCACCCGGCGCAAAGCGCCGGTCGACCGCGACCAGTCGGCGGCGGTGTTCCGGGAAAAATACAACCGGTTCCAGTCGCTGCTCGAATCCAATACCGAGTTGCTCAAGATCTGCTCGGAAATCGAGGAAATGCTGCGCGGGCGCACGGTTTTCGGCATGGCGTTCATCCGCTCGCGCACCAGCCGGGCCATCTTCCACGCCATCCGCATGATCAAAAGCTACGAGGGCCTCTCGGGCCGGCCCCAGCCCGTGCTGCTGGCCCTGGTGGAGCGGCTTTCGGCCGAGATCAAAGGGCTCATCGAGACCCGGGTCAATCCGGCGCGCGGCCGTCTTGTCCTCGACCTGGGCGAGATCACCGCCGAGATGGTGGACCAGGCCGGGGGCAAGTGCGCCAACCTCGGCGAGATCGCCGGCCGGGTCGGGCTGCCCGTGCCGCCGGGATTCGCCATCACCACCGCCGCTTTTCAGGTGTTTTTCGAGGAGGCCGGCCTCTACGAAGCCATCGCCAGCATTCGCCTGGGCATCGCCCCGGACGATCCGGCTTCCATGGCCGCCGCCGCCGAGGACATCCAGGCCGCCATCCTGCGCGCCCCCCTGCCCCAGGCCGTGTCCGGGGAAATCGACGCCGCCGCTGCCCGGCTGGAAGAAATCCTGGGGCCGGGGATGCGCCTGGCCGTGCGTTCCAGCGCCATCGGCGAAGACGGCGAACTCTCCTTCGCCGGCCAGTATCTCACCATGTTAAACGTCTCCCGGGACCGTTTGGCCGCGTCCTATAAATTCGTCCTGGCCAGCCTTTTCACCCCCCGGGCCATGTCCTACCGGCTGCTCAAGGGCATCCCCGACGACGACGTGGCCATGGCCGCCGCCTGTCTGGCGCTTATTCCGTCCAAGGCCGCCGGCGTGCTCTACACCCGCCTGCCCGAGGCCCCGGGCCGCGACGAACTGCTCATTAACGCCGTCTGGGGCCTTGGCCCCTACGCCGTTGACGGGGTGATCACCCCCGACGCCTACCGCCTGGACCGCCACAGCCTGGAGCCGACGGCCACCGAGGTGGCCGACAAGCCCCGGATGCTGGTGGCCTCGCCCACCGGCGGCCTGACCGACGTGCCCGTGGCCGAGGAATTGCGCCGCCTGCCCTGTCTGACCCCGGAGCAGGCCCGGACCCTGGCCGGCTGGGGCATGGCCCTGGAGCGCCACTTCGGCCTGCCCCAGGACATGGAGTGGGCGATGGCCGAGGACGGGACGCTTTGCGTGCTGCAATCGCGGCAACTGACCGCCCTCACCGAGGCCGGGGCCGAGGCTTCGCCGCCGGTTCCGGGCTATGAGGTGGCGCTTTCCGGCGGCCAGACGGCCTGTGTCGGCGCGGCCTGCGGGCCGGTGCGGCTGGTTTCGCGCGACGAGGACCTGGACGACTTCCCGGACGGCGGGGTGCTGGTGGCCCCCCACAGCTCGCCGGGCTTCATGGTGGCCATGAAGCGGGCGGCGGCCATCGTGGCCGACCACGGCAGCGTCACCGGCCATATGGCCTCGCTGTCGCGGGAGTTCGGCGTGCCCACGCTCCTGGGGCTGGGGCAGGCCACGAAGATGCTCAAGGACGGCGAGACCGTCACCGTGGACGCCACGGGCTGCCGCATCTACCGGGGGCGGGTGGAGAGCCTGCTCGACACGGCCGCCGAGGCCCCGGCGTTTATGGCCGGCACGCAAGTCCACGCCATCCTGGCCGAAGCGGCCAGGCGCGTCGTGCCGCTCACACTGCTCAATCCCAAGGCCCCGGAATTTCGCCCGGAGTCCTGCACGAGCCTGCATGACGTCACCAGGCTCCTGCACGAGTGGTCCTACGGCTGCATGTTTACCGTCAGCGACCTCGTGGCCGGCCAGGGCGGGGGCACCTACATCCTCGACGCCACCACCGGCCTGGACCTGCACATCATCGACCTCGGCGGCGGCATCAAACCCGAGGCGGCGGAAAAAACGCGGGTGCGCCCGCAGGACATCGCTTCCCGGCCCTTTGCGGCGCTTTTGACCGGCCTGGTCCTCACCGAGGAGGCCAAGGCCGTGCGGCCCGTGAACCTGGGCGGGTTTCTCTCGGTCATGTCCGAGCAGCTCATCGCCCAGCCCAAGGCCGGGGCCGACCGGTTCGGCGAGAAATCCTACGCCATTATTTCCGACAAATACCTCAATTTCAGTTCGCGGGTGGGCTACCACTACGGCGTGCTCGACTGCTACTGCGGGCACACGGTCAACAAGAACTACATCACGTTTTCCTTTTCCGGCGGCGCGGCCGACGACGTCAAGCGGGCGAGGCGGGCCACGGCCATCGGCCGCATCCTGACGGCGCTGGGGTTTACCGTGGAAGCCGTGTCCGACCGGGTGTCGGGGCGTTTCCAGAAGTTTTCCCGGGAGGTCATCGCCGAGCAGCTCGGGCATATGGGGCGGCTGTTGCAGTTCACCCGCCAGACGGACATGCTCATGGTCAGCGACGCCAGCATGGACGCCATGGTGGCCTGCTTCCTGTCCGGCGCGCCATGTTTCGATCCGGCGACCTTCGGCAGCCCGCCCGCCCAGGAGGCTTCCTGACCGTTCGCGTGCCCCCAAGCCGTCCCGCCCCAGCCCCCCCACCCCAAGTCGGGG
>JAEZMB010000083.1 GCA_023435825.1 Pseudomonadota bacterium
CCCCCCCCCCCCCCCCCCCCCCCCCCCCCCCCCCCCCCCCCCCCCCCCCCCCCCCCCCCCCCCCCCCCCCCCCCCCCCCCCCCCCCCCCCCCCCCCCCCCCCCCCCCCCCCCCCCCCCCCCCCCACGCCGGAGGCACTCCTCTCCGCTTATTTGGCGTCCTTCCCGGCGCGTTCCTTCACATGGGCGATGGCGGCGCGGCCGGCCTTGGCCCCTTCGCCCACGGCCACGCTGATTTGCATGAAATGGCCCACGCAGTCGCCGGCGGCGAAGACGCCGGGCACGTTGGTCTTTTGCTCGTGGTCGGCCTCGATGAACGCGCCCCGGGTGGCGACGCCCAGGGTCTTGGCGAAGTCCAGGGCCGAAGCCTGGCCCATGGCCACGAAAAGGCCCTCGGCGGCGATTTCGGTCCCGTCCTCCAGGGTCGCGCCGGTCATGGCCGGCTGGCCGGACAGGCGCACGATCTTGGCGGGGGAGACAATGATGCCGGCTGCGGCCAGGCTGGCGGCGAACCGCTCGTCCATGGCCGGCTCCTTGCCCTGGGTGTAGATGACGACGTCGGAGGTGAAATTGGTCAGCTCCAGGGCCTGGTTGGCGGCGTAGTTGCCTTCGCCGACCACGACGACCTTGCGGCCCCGGTAGAAAAAGCCGTCGCAGCTGACGCAATAGGACACGCCCTTGCCGTCGTAGTCGCCGATGTTGGCGATGCCGGGGCGCACCCGGTTGACGCCGGCGGCGATGACGATGGCCTCGGCCTCGATTTCCTCCTTGTCGGTGACGCAGTGGAAGCCGCCGGTCTCGGTCATGTGCACGGCCAGCACCCGCTCGCAGGCGATGCGCGCGCCAAAGCGCTGGGCCTGCTTGACGCCGCGGTCGATGAGTTCGCGCCCGGAGATGGTTTCCGGGAATCCGAAATAGTTGTCGATGTCGTAGTCGCCGGCGATTTTGGGTTCGCAGCCGGCGACCAGGGTTTCCATACCGGCCCGGGCCGTGTAAATGGCGGCGGAAAGGCCGGCCGGGCCGGAGCCGATGACGAGGCATTGGGTCTTTTGCATGTTGTCGTCTCCCTTGCCGCGCCGCGCCACGCCTGAAAAGCCGGCTCTCGGCCGGGTGGGCGTGGCGGGCTTGGCCCTTGGCCGCGCCGCGTTGTCTTGGGCGCAACCCTGGCGTAGAATGCGCACTAGACGTGCGCTTGGCAAGCCCCGAGGCAAGGAAGCGCAACCCCGCAAAGGAGCCAGGCATGGCTGATACGCCGTCCATTGATTCCGTGATGTCCCTCGAACTGGTCAGCAGCCTCTATGAGAAAGCGCCGGTGATGCTCCATTCCCTCGACGGCCGCGGGCGGCTGCTGTCGGTCAACGCCATGTGGCGGCAGACCTTGGGCTACGGCCTGGACGCGGTGGTCGGACGGTCGTTCGGGGACTTCATGACCCCGGCCTCCCGGGCCGATTTCGAGGCCACCATGCCGCTTTTCGTGCGAGAGGGCCGCATTACGGACAAGCCGTACCAGCTGGTGGCCAGCGATGGGCGCGTCATCGAGGTGTCGCTGTCCGCCGTGGGTGAATACGACGCCATGGGAGGCTTTCGGCGTTCTTTGGCGGCTCTTGTGGACGTGACCGGTCGGCGGCAGGCCGAGGAAGCCCTGGCCAAAAGCGAGGAGCTTTTCCGGCTGGCCTTTGAGAACGCCAACGAAGGGCTGGCCATGGTGGGTCTGGACGGCCAATTTCTGCGGGTCAACGCGGCCCTGTGCCGGTTTTTCGGTTACGAAGCAGAGGCCTTGCTCGGTAAAAGCATCAACGACTTGGCCGCCGAGGGCCATGAAGCGGTCAGCCCGCGTTTCATTTCCCTGGCCCTGGCCGGGGTGCGCGAGGAGTTTCGTTTCGAGAAGCGTTATCGCCATGCCTCGGGCGAGGAAGTCTGGGGGCAGGTCTCGGCCAAGCTCGTGCGCGGTAGCGCCGGGGAACCGCTGTATTTCATCTCCCACCTCCTGGACGTGACCGAGGCGCGCCGCACCGCCGCCCGGCTCACCCTGCACGCCAACACCCTGGAAGCCTTGTTGCGCCTGGGTCGGATGCGCGGAGCCAATCTGGCAGCCCTGGGCGAGTTCGTGCTCTCCCGGGGCGTGGCCCTGACAGCCAGCATCAGCGGGCTTGCGGCCATGTCCGACCCGGCGACGGGCCGCTTTGCCGTGCTGGCCGCCGGCAGCGAGGCCCTGGCGGTCTTCGGTCTGCAGGAGGGCGTCCGGGAATTCGACATTGAGCAATCGCCGAGCCTGGCCATGGCTGTCGGCGATCTGCGGCCGGTGGTGGCGGACACGCCCATCTGCCGGCTGGCCACGGCCTTACGCGGCGACGGCCAGACGCTTATCCTGGCTGTGTTCGGCCGGGCCACGCCGTACGGCGACGACGACATCAATCGCCTCACACTCCTTGGCGAAGGCGTGCTGCGCCACGTCAAGGAACGCCGCCGCGAGGAGGACCTGACCACGGCCCGGCGGCAGGCCGAGGCGGCAAGCCAGGCCAAGAGCGGCTTTCTGGCCAACATGAGCCACGAAATCCGCACGCCCCTGTCCGGCATTATCGGACTCACCCAGATGACCCTGACCCAGAACCCCAGGCCGGAGATTCGGGAGAACCTGGAACTGATCCTCGATTCCTCCCGGTCGCTTCTGGGCATCGTCAACGACATCCTGGATTTCTCCAAGATCGAAGCCGGCAAGATGGAGTTCGTGCCTGTGGACTTCGACCCGCGCGACACCCTGGACCGGACCATGAAATCGTTCCAGTTCTCGGCCCGGCAAAAGGGGTTGACGCTTGGGGTGCGCATTGATCCCGAGGTGCCGGCCATGGTCCACGGCGATCCCGACCGCATCATGCAGGTGGTGCGCAATCTGGTCGGCAACGCGCTGAAGTTCACCGACCAGGGCGAGGTGGAAGTCACATTGTCCCTGGCCCGGCCGGGCGATCCCATGCTGGTTTCATGCAGCGTGCGCGACACCGGCATCGGCATTCCCGAGGACCGGCTGCATGAGCTTTTCCAGGTCTTTTCCCAGCTCGAATCCACCCGGGCCAAACGCTACGGCGGCACGGGACTGGGGCTGGCCATCAGCCGGCGGCTGGTGGAGATGATGGGCGGGTCCATCGACGTGGAGAGCGTGCCGGGCCAGGGCAGCACGTTCACCTTTACCGTGTCCCTGCGCCCGGCGAGCGAGGCCGCGCCTGAGCCGGAACGGCCGGCCTGCGTCGCCCAGACCGGCGGATTCGCCGGGTTGCGGGTGCTTCTGGCCGAAGACAACCAGGTCAACCGCCTTTTCCTCAAGCATTTCCTGACCGAAGCCGGCTGCCAGGTACGTCTGGCCGGGTCTGGCCTGCAAGCCCTGGAGCTTTTATGCCAGGAACCGGCCGATCTCGTGCTCATGGACATCCAGATGCCGGAGATGGACGGGGCCGAGGCCACCCGGCGCATCCGGGAGGGCGCGGCCGGGGACGCGGCCCGTGGGATGCCGGTGGTGGCGCTGACCGCCTACAGCATGAAGGGCGACCGGGAGCGGTTCTTGTCGGTGGGCCTGGACGACTACGTGTCCAAGCCCGTGGACGTGGACGAACTGTTCATGGTCATGCGCCGGGTGCTGGCCCGTCCGGCCGAGCCGGCCAAGGCGGCCGTGTCCGCCGCCGGGGTCATGGACCTCGACTACTACGAACAGCGGGGCAAGTCGGCCTTTGCCCGGGAAATCTGTCGCATGTTTTTGGAGGAGAGCCCGCAGGTGGTGGTTTCCCTGGAAACGGCCATGCGCGAGGCGAACTGGGAAGCGGCCGGCGACGCCGCCCACACCCTGCTCGGCATGGCCGTGCCGCTGCGGGCCAGGGGGCTGACCGAAGGCGCGCGAAAGCTTCAAGAGGCCGGCCTGTCCGGCGACTCCACTGGCTGCCGCGACGCCTGTCGGCTGGTGGTGGAGGAGCTGGGCCGGGTCCAGACGGCCATAGGCGAGTTGCTCAAGTAAACGCCGCATGGCATGCCACAGAAAAGCCCACCCTGGTTTGAGCCAGGGTGGGCTTTTGCATAACTTGGAAAAAAGCTTTTAAGCAGGCGACCCAATGCTGAAGGGGAGGGTGATTGTTGTGGTTGCTTGGAGTTTTATGGATAATTCCATGTTGAGAGTTAAGAAGAGCGACATTAAGATCATTCCGATTGTGCCTGCCTTGTTTTTTTGTTTTCTTTGGGGCTTCGTGTTGTAAGGCACTGGGTGCACTGTCTCAAGCGGTTGCGCCTGCTTAAAGGCTTTTGTCTGATTATAAAGCAATTTTTTTGTGAGTAAATAAAATTTTTATATTTAAAAAAAGTCGGTCATTTATTTGGGACTAAACGTATCCGTAGCCTCACCTCCTGCCTTGATGCAAAATTTTCCTGTCAGGGAGGGTCCGGGAGGGGCTTAGCACCTCCCGGCCGCCGGAGGCACTCTTTTCTTTGATTATTACGCCATCTTCATAAAAAACGCCGGTCCGCCGTCGCTGCCGCCGGCCAGGCGGCGGCCGTCGGGGGACCAGACGAGGCTGGTCACGCGGTGGCTTTCCAGGGCGAACAGCGGCGCGGCCCCCTGGCGCGCGGCGCTGCCGAGGAACACCACGCCGCCATCGAAGCCGCCGGCCACCAGGGGCAGGGCGGGGTGGGCGGCTACAGCCCCGAGCATGCCGTGCTCGAAGATGCCAAATACCGTGGCCTCGCGGGTGGCCGGATCAACGTCCGCGCCCACGGGCCAGCCGACGAAAGCACGTTCGCCGCCGGTCCACAGGGTGCCGCCGTCGTTGGAAAAGGACAGGCAGCGCACCTTGGCCGGGTAGCCTTCCAGCAGGTAGCCGGCGGACTGGGCCAGATCGTAGACGCGCACGGACTTGTCCTGGGTGGCCAGGGCCATCTTGTCGTTGTCCGGGGAGAAGACCACGGTGAGGTTGGAGCCGGCTCCTTCCAGACGGTTGCCGGGCGTGCCGGGGCGCGGCGGGGCGTAGACGGTGACGCCGTCGTAGTGGCTGGCGGCCAGGGTGCGGCCGTCTGGGCTGACGGCCAGGCCGGCCACGGCGCTTGCCAGTTCCGGCAGGGGAGCCGGGGCGAAGTCGGGGCCCGGGAAGAGCACCACCTGCTTGCCCACGGCCACGGCCAGAACCCGGCCGTCGGGGCTGGCGGCGGCGTGCTCGACCCACTGGCCGGGGAAGGCGGCCAGTTCGCGGCAGCCGGTTTCCAGGGTGGTCAGGACGGCCCGGCCGTCGTCGCCGCCGGTCAGGAATCCATGGGGCGAGGCGGCCAGGCACAGGGCCGCGCCGGTGTGGGGCGTGGCGAATTCGGTCTCGCCTGTTTCGGCCTCGACCAGGGCGAGGCGGCCGTCGCCCAGGGCGTAGGCAATGGTCTCGCCGTCGGGCGAAAAGCAGCACGCGGCGACGTAGGCGCCGAAGTCGGCCCGCATGAGGCCCTTGAGTTCCGCGTCGGGAGTAAACGTCATGGTCCTAGGCCTCCTTGGCCGCGCAACCGGCGAGGCCGTCTTCAAGGGATTTGCGGTCCAGGTCGCGGCCGATGAACACGGCCCGGCTCTGGCGCGTTTCGCCCTCGGCCCAGGGCGTGCCCCAGGCGGTTTCCAGATACATGTGGACGCCATGGAAGATAAAGCGCTGCTTGGCCCCGGCCACGGCCAGGATGCCCTTGGAGCGGTAGATGTCCTGGCCCTTGGAGGCAAGCAGCGTGCGCAGGAACTCGCCGAGCTTGTCCGGGTCCAGGGGGGCGTCCAGGGTGAAGCTCAGGGACTGGATGCCGTGGTCGTGGACGTGGCCGTGCTGATGGTCCTCTTCGGGCCGATAGGGAGCCAGTCCGCCCGGGGCAGACCCGGCCGCCGGCTGTCCCAGGGGAAGGCGGCTCAAATCAAAGGCGTTACGGTCCAGGAGCATGTCCATGGGCACTTGGCAGCGCGTGGTCTCCAGGACTTGGGCCGTGTCGTTGATCCGGGCGATGGTCTGGCGGATGTCGGCCAGCTCGGCCTCGGGCACGAGGTCGGTCTTGTTGAGCAGGATCAGGTCGCCATAGACGACCTGTTCCAGGGCCTGCCTGTTTTCGGCGGCATGGCGGCGAAAGTGCAGGGCGTCGACCACGGTGACCACGGAATCGAGGCGGAAGGCGTCGCCGGTGTCCTCGTCCATGGAAAAGGTCTGGATGATGGCGGCGGGATCGGCCAGGCCGGTGGTCTCGACCACCACGGCATCGTAGGCTCCCCGGCGCTTGGCCAGGCCGGACAGCACGCGGATGAGGTCGCCGCGCACGGAACAGCAGATACAGCCGTTGTTCATGAGGTAGATCTCCTCGTCGGAGGAGACCACCAACTCGTTGTCGATGCCGATTTCGCCGAATTCGTTGACGATGACGGCGAACTTGCGGCCATGGGCCTCGGTGAGGAGGCGATTTAACAGCGTGGTCTTGCCGGCCCCGAGAAAGCCGGTGAGCACGGTGACGGGTACGGATGCCATGAAAAACCCCCGGGGTTGGTCTATGGACCCCGGGGGGTATCACCAAATCGTCCGAAGGGCCAGTCGTCGGGGTGGGCCGGGAGGGCGGCCTCGCCCCTGCCGGGACAGGGCATTGGGGCGTGCCGCAGGACTCCGTCCGGTCCGCGCCTCGGGGGAGGCGCGGACGGCCCGTGGCCGTGGCCCGAAGCGGGCGGCTCTGTCCGGGACCGGTTTTGTCCGGCCGGGGTTACTGGAGCCGTCCGTAAGCCAGTTCAAAATCGACCAGTTCGCGGCCACGCTCCACGGCGCGGGTTTCGGTGTTGCCGGCCACGCCGAGGTGATGGAGCAGATGGCCCTCGCCGTCGAGGATATCGGCGGCAAAGGAGGCGCAGTAGTCGCCGCGCGGGGTCAGGTCGATGGAGAAGCCCTTGTAGTCGCTATGCAGGGAGGTGTTCATGGCCTTCCTCCTTTTTGAGATAGATAGTCATTATCTTTTGATAGGCAAATCGGAGAAAGGGGGCAGTAATGCCGAAAATGGCAAAAAAGAACGCCGCCCCGTGGAGAGACGGAGCGGCGCATGGTCCGCGTCGGGAGAGGGGGGGCCGGCGCGGGCCAAATATCAGCCGGATTTTGCCCTGATATGCAAAACCCCTCTCCGGGGCGTCGGGTTAGTCTTCAACTTTGCCGATGGTGGTGACGCAGCAGATCTTGTCCCAAGAGTAGTAGGAATTGCAGGTTTCCTCACCCTGTTTGACGGTGACGCGCACGAACTCGTCGCCGAGAAAGAGCGTGGCGGATTCGTAGACTTTTCCTTCGTTGATCTGGATTTTCACGCCCTTGCGAAGTTTCCGGGAGAGCGTCCCGTGGACCGGCGAGGAGGCGTACTCGAAAACTTTTTCGAGGGTTTGCTTCTGCATGGTTTGTGGCTCCTTTTGACAAATTTCGATAAATCTTTGTTCGGTTACCCCTTAACCCTTCTGGGACAAAAATCAATGGCAAAATGGTCGCGGTCCGGAGCAGCGCGTGACTGTTTACGCAGGGAAAAGGGCCTGGGCGTTGTTGGGTGCGATTCGATAACGGGGCGGATCGGACTTTGGACCAGGGTCGAGACGAGGGCGACGACATTAACATGACAAAATTGACAACACGATTTGGGACGGTGGAAGGAGGCGGGGTCGCAACAACCGGCGAAAAGGCGCTGGCGGCGAGAACCTTGTTCCGACTCCGGGGAAGCTGGCCAGGGCCAGAGGCCGACCGGCGAAAAGGCGCTACGGCAACAACCGGCTGTCGGAAGTCGGCCGTCGGCGGCCCGGGGAGGGTGGGGAGCATGACAAGGCCAAACGCCGTTCGCCCACCCCGGCGACATGGCGGGACGGGCGAGGAAAGGCCGCTTCAGGCGATGCGGCGCGAGCGCGGGGGAAGTTTCAACAAAGAGCCGGGACCGGTCGGGCTTCTTGACCAGCTCCAGCGGCAGGCAAAGGATTCGGGCCGCGACCCGGGTAACGACACCATGCCCGTCGATGGCCGCCGCGCGCGCCGCGCCCGCCCGCCGGGCGGGGCCCG
>JAEZMB010000095.1 GCA_023435825.1 Pseudomonadota bacterium
GGGGCCCCCGGCCCCGGGGGGGGGGCCCCCCCCGCGGCACCCCCGACATGGGGAAAGAGCGAACGCAGGGCGAGGACAGGTTTTCTATGTTTACGGGACTGGTGATGGGGCTGGGCCGCATCGCGGCCGTGGAGTCGCGGGGCAATGAGACGCGGTTTCGCATCAAGGCGCTTTTCGATCTGGACAATATCGTTCTCGGCGAATCCATCGCCGTCAACGGCGTGTGCCTGACCGTCGAGACCTTCGGCGACCGGGAATATACGGCCTATGCCTCGGGCGAGACGCTGTCGCGCTCGAACCTGGGCAAGCTCAAGATCGGCAGCGTGGTGAACCTGGAGCGCGCCCTGGCCCTGGGCGACCGCCTGGGCGGTCATATGGTGTCGGGCCATGTGGATTGTCTGGCCGAGGTGGCGACGGTGACGCCGGCTGGACAGTCCATGCAGTATAAAATAGATTTCCCGAAGGAATTTTCGATTTTCGTCGTGCCCAAGGGGTCGGTGGCCCTGGACGGCATCAGCCTGACCGTCAACGAATGCGGCGAGGGGTGGCTGACGGTGAACATCATCCCCTCGACCCAGGGCGCGACCACGATTTCCGGCTGGAAGCCCGGCACGGTCATCAACATGGAGACCGACGTGCTGGGGAAATACGTGCTGCGGATGCTTGGCCCCTGGCAGGACGCCCAGGGGAAGAAGGAATCGAAGATTTCCGAGGCGTTTTTGCGGGAGAACGGGTTTTAGCCGCCACATCGCCACAGCCTGAAAGGAGCCGCCCCATGAAACGTCTCACTGCCTTCCTCCTTTGCGCCATGCTCTGTCTGGCCGCCGGCTCGGCCCTGGCCGCCGAGGGCGACGAAGCCGCCGCCGAGGCCGCCGCCGGCAAATGGCTGGCCCTGTGCGACGCCGGCAAGTATTCCGATAGCTGGCGCGAAGCTTCATCCTTTTTTCGCGGGGCCGTCACCGAGGACGTCTGGAACAAGGGCCTCGCCGGCCTGCGCGCCCCGCTTGGGCCGGTCCAGAAACGCGTCCGCAACACCGTCATCCAGGCCCGGTCCCTGCCCGGCGCGCCCGACGGCTCCTATGTCGTGCTGACCTACGACACGAGCTTTGCCCAGAAAGCCGCCGCCATCGAAACCGTGACCGTCATGCACGAAAAAGACGGCTCCTGGCGTCTGGTCGGCTACTACATCAAGTAATTCCGGCCACCTACGCCACGGAACGCCCATGCCCACCGAATACCGCAGCGTCTGCATCTTCGTGGCCGACATCGACCGCGCCCGGGCCTTTTATGAAGAGCTTATGGGCCAGTCGCCCCTGCACGTGCTGCCGAGCTACGTCGCCTACCCGCATTTCTGCCTGTGGCGCGAGGACACCGCTCGGGGCATTGTTTTCGACGAACTGACCGGCCCGCCGGCCGGTCCCATGGGCCGCGACAACCTGGAACTGTATTTCGAGGACACCGTCCTGGAAGACGCCTTCGAGCGGGTCATGACCCGGGCCGAGATCATCCATCCGCCCAAATCCGCGCCCTGGGGCCAGCGCGCCTTTCGCCTGCGCGACCCCGACGGCCACATCGTCGAGGTGGCCGAACCCATGGAGGCGGTCATCGAACGCCTGCGCGACAAGGGCCTGTCCCCGGCCGAAATCGCCGCCGCCACCATGATGCCGGCCGAATTCGTGGCTTCGGTGCTGGACGAGTAGAGCCCCGCTCCTTCAAGGCCCGACGGCCTGAAGAAACAGCCGGCTCTCAAGCATCACTTTTTCGCGCCAGCTGTTCCCCACGGTCGCGGCCTTAACCCCGGCGAGACGACCGACCGGTCAGATCGTTACACTATTTCCCATCGCGCCCTAACCTTCTCCTTACGGCTAGCCGATATGTATTGACACGCCAACCGGAGGGAGATCGATGGACGTCGCCGCACTTTCCTCGCTCGCCCAGACGACCAGCGCCGTGGCCGGGCCCACGGCCAAAAGCCTGCAACCCGCTGTCGCCGCCAAGGCCGAGAACATGCTGGCCGGCAACTTCGTCCAGGCCGACGCCGGCCCCTCGAAATATCTGCAAGCCCGGCTGGACAGCTTGCAGACCGAACAATCCTTTGCCAGCTCCATGAGCAACCTGCTCACGACCATGACCGCCCAGTTCGCCACCACCATGGCCGGCGTCGGGTCCAGCAGCGGCGATTCGACCTTTGTCGCCGCCGTCATAAACAAATACAAAGTGGAAGACAGCGTCGGCCGGGCCGTGGACAAGGAAGTCGGCGACAGCGCCCAGGACAACCTCGACGCCACCCGCCAGGACATCGAGGACAAGGCCGAGGCGGCCTCGACCGGCCAGTCGGAAAACGCGGCCGGCCAAGGCACGGCCACGCCCGATACGACGGCGACGGCCCAAACGCCCGGCACTGCAGCGGCGTCCGGCGACGCCGCGTCAGCCACCGAGGCCATCCAGGCAGCGGCCCAAGCCGCCCAGGCCACACCGGCCGGCCAGACGGCCGAAGCCGGGCCGGCCGGGCAGGTCGAGCCGACCGGGCAAGCCGCACCGGCCGAACAAGCCACGCAAGTCGGACAGGCCGCGTCGGCCGGGCTGACCGATCAAGCCGGACAGGTCGCGGCGGCGCAAGGGTCGGCCCAGGCCGCCCCGGTCCCCCCGCCCGGTTCCACCATCGACATCCAAGTTTAGCCGGCCCTCAGCCAGGCCCGCTTCCCCGCTCCCTGCCGGCCGCGACGCGGATCGCCCTTCCGCGTGCGGCCGGCCCATCGGGCGGCTTCGCTCTACTTGGCCACCTCTTTCTTGCCCTTCCCGCGCGCGGCCGGCCCATTGTCTCCCTAGCCACGCTGGCGACTGGACCGCCCTTCCTCGCACGGCCGGCGCATTGCCCCCTCCCGGCCGCCCGCCGCGCCCTGAAAATCCCACGATTCCGCCCTGCTTGCCTTGGCCGCCGGCCTGGAATAGGATGCGTCCCCTTTGACCCGGCCCGTCCCGGGTCTTTGGTCTTTTCCCCAGGGAGCCGGCCGCATAGCGCCGACCCGAACGAGGTATACCCACATGCGCTTAAGCCCCATCGAGGACGCCATCGAGGACATCCGCGCCGGACGGATGATCATCCTCGTCGACGACGAAGACCGCGAGAACGAAGGCGACCTCACCATCGCCGCCGAAAAGGTCACCCCGGAAATCATCAATTTCATGGCCACCCACGGCCGCGGCCTCATTTGCCTGTCCCTGGCCCCCAATCTCGTGGACCAGCTCGCCCTGCCCATGATGACCCAGGACAACAAGTCGCCGTTTGGCACCGGTTTCACCGTGTCCATCGAAGCCAAGGTCGGCGTGTCCACCGGCATCTCGGCCTATGACCGGGCCACCACCATCCTGGCCGCCGTGGCCGACGGGGCCGTGCCCGAAGACCTCGTCACCCCGGGCCACATCTTTCCCCTGCGCGCCCGCGAAGGCGGCGTGCTCGACCGCGCCGGCCAGACCGAAGGCAGCGTGGACCTCGCCCGTCTGGCCGGCCTCAAGCCCGCCGGCGTCATCTGCGAGATCATGCGCGAAGACGGCAACATGGCCCGGATGCCGGACCTGATCGAGTTCGCCGACAAGCACAACCTCAAGATCGCCTCCGTGGCCGACCTCATCCGCTACCGCATGCGCTACGGCCATGTGGCCGTGACCAAGGTGGCCGAGGCCACCCTGCCCACGGCCTTCGGCTCGTTTCGGGCCGTGGCCTTTGAGGCCAGCTCGGATAAAAAGACCCATATCGCCCTGGTCAAGGGCGACATCGTGCCCGGCGAACCGGTGCTGGTGCGCGTGCACAGCGAATGCCTGACCGGCGACGTGTTCGGCTCGCTGCGCTGCGACTGCGGCAACCAGCTGCACGAGGCCATGCGGATGATCGAAGAGGAAGGCAAGGGCGTCATCCTCTACATGCGCCAGGAAGGCCGGGGCATCGGCCTTGGCAACAAGATCAAGGCCTACGCACTGCAGGACCAGGGCCTGGACACCGTGGAAGCCAACCTCAAGCTCGGCTTCAAGGCCGATCTGCGGGAGTACGGCACCGGCGCGCAGATTCTGGTGGAGCTCGGGATCAGCAAGATGCGGCTTATGACCAACAATCCCAAAAAGATCGTGGGGCTGGAAGGCTACGGCCTGGAAGTGGTCGACCGGGTGGCCATCGAGACCTGCCCCTGTTCGGAAAACACCTGCTATCTGACCACCAAGCGCGACCGCATGGGGCATATCCTGCATCTGCCGGACCCCGACTGCGGCCAGGCGAAGTAAACTCGGACATCAATCCAGACGACGGCCCGGCCGTCAGGGAGAACAGCCATGCTGCACGTGAGCACCATCGAAGGCCAGCTTGACGCCAAGGGACTCAAATTCGCCCTGGTGGCCGGCCGCTTCAACGACTTCATCACCGAACGCCTGGTCGGCGGGGCCGTGGACTACCTCGTGCGCCACGGCGGCGACCGCGCCGACCTGACCATCGTGCGCGTGCCCGGGGCCTTCGAAATTCCCCTGGCCGCCAAGAAACTGGCTGCCTCGGGCAAGTACCACGGCATCATTTGCCTCGGCGCGGTCATCCGCGGCGCCACCCCACACTTCGATTACGTGGCCAATGAATGCGTCAAGGGCCTGGCCCATGTGATGCTCGAGGCCAACGTGCCCGTGGGCTTTGGCGTGCTGACCGTGGACAACCTGGAGCAGGCCATCGAACGCGCCGGCAGCAAGGCCGGCAACAAGGGCGTGGAAGCCGCCGCGGCCGTGCTGGAAATGGTCCGCGTCCTCGAACAGATTTAGTGCGGCGTTCGCAATAAACGCTCCTGTTTTATTGTGAAGGGCAACAACGGGCGCAACCCGCTGTTGCCCCAACAGACAACGCGGCGTTTCCGAACACTTGCACGAGCTACGCGCCCGCCCCGCCGTCCTCCGGCGCGGCGACAACACTCTAGACTCCTTGCATGTCCCCCGGGCTTCCGGCCGGAATCCCGGGGGACGCATCGCCAGGCAACGACACCATGACCGAATCCGACGACAAAAAGCCCATTGTTTCTAGGCGCAAGGCCCGCAAGCAGGCCTTCGAATTCCTCTACGGCCTCAGTTTCGAACCGGCCGCCGATGAGCGGTCGCTGTTGCGGCTGTTCAAGCGCTGTCCCCACGACGTGGCCGAGGGCGAGGACGACGCCGGCCACGAATTCGCCTGGGAGCTGGTGCTTGGCGTATGGCGCAACCAGCGCGACATCGACGCGGCCATTGTGCGCTTCTCCAAGAACTGGAAAATCTCGCGCATCGCCAAGGTGGAACTGACCATCCTGCGGCTGGCCGTGCATGAAATTTTAAGCCGCCCGGACATTCCGCTGCGGGTGTCCCTCAACGAAGCCATCGAACTGTCCAAGCGCTACGGCGACGAAAACTCGCGCAACTTCATCAACGGCATCCTCGACGCCCTGGCCAAGGCCGTTGACAGCGGCGAATTCGATATTCAAAAAGACCTTTGATCGCCGCTGCGCGCGTTCACATCCAGCACAGACCGACGCATCGCCAAGGAGCGTTTCCCCATGAGCAAATACGTGCCCGAGGACGTCGAACGGAAATGGCAACGCATCTGGGAGGAAGGCGGCCACTTCCACGTGGAAGCCGACCCTTCAAAGCCCAAGTACTACGTCCTGGAAATGTTCCCCTACCCCTCGGGGCGCATCCACATGGGGCATGTGCGCAACTACTCCATCGGCGACGTGGTGGCCCGGTTCAAACGCATGGAAGGCCACAACGTCCTGCACCCCATGGGTTGGGACGCGTTCGGCATGCCGGCCGAGAACGCCGCCATCAAGCACAAGCTGCATCCCGCCGCCTGGACCATCTCCAACATCGACTCCATGCGCACCCAGCTTAAGCGCCTGGGCTATTCCTATGACTGGCGGCGCGAAATCGCCACCTGCCATCCCGGCTACTACGTTCACGAGCAGCGCTTTTTCCTGAAGTTCCTGGAAAAGGGGCTGGTCTACCGCAAGCACTCGCCCCAGAACTGGTGCGAAACCTGCGGCACGGTGCTGGCCAACGAACAGGTCATCGACGGCTGCTGCTGGCGCTGCGACCAGGCCGTGGTCCAAAAGGACCTGGAGCAATGGTTCCTGCGCATCACCGACTACGCCGAGGAACTGCTGGCCGACCTCGACCAGCTCGTCGGCGGCTGGCCCGAGCGCGTGCTTACCATGCAGCGCAACTGGATCGGCAAGTCCGTCGGCGCGGAGATCACCTTCAAGCTGGCTGAACCCGTGGCTGGCTCGGAGGGCGTCACCGTCTTCACCACCCGGCCGGACACGCTGTTCGGGGCCACTTTCATGAGTCTGGCCGCCGAACATCCCCTGGTGCCGAGCCTCATCGCCGGCAAACCCCAGGAAGCGGCGGTGAACGCGTTCGTCGAGAAGGTCCGCAACATGGACCGCATCGTGCGCTCGGCCGATGATCTGGAAAAAGAGGGCGTGTTCACCGGGGCCTACTGTGTGAACCCGGCCACAGGCAAAAATATCCCCATCTACGTCGCCAACTTCGTGCTCATGGGCTACGGCACCGGCGCGGTCATGGCCGTGCCGGCCCACGACCAGCGCGATTTCGAATTTGCCCGCAAGTACGACCTGCCCCTGACCGTGGTCATCGAACCCAAGGGCGAAACCCTGGACGCCTCGGCCATGACGGCGGCCTATACCGATCCCGGCGTGCTGACCGCTTCCGAGCAGTTCACGGGGATGGACAACGAGGCGGCCAAGGCGGCCATCATCGACTGGCTCGACGGTTCCGGGCGCGGCAAGAAAAGCATCAACTATCGTCTGCGCGACTGGAACATCTCCCGCCAGCGCTACTGGGGCGCGCCCATCCCGGTCATCTACTGCGAGTCCTGCGGCATCGTGCCCGTGCCCGACGCCGACCTGCCCGTGGAGTTGCCCCGCGATCTGGCGCTCATGCCCGACGGCCGCTCGCCCCTGCCCCATTCTCCGTCGTTTACCGACGTCGCCTGCCCCAAATGCGGCGGCAAGGCCCGGCGCGAGACCGACACCCTGGACACCTTCTTCGAGTCGTCGTGGTACTTCGCCCGCTACGCCTCGGCCCGGGAAGCCGGCCGGCCGTTTGATCCGGCCGAGCTGGCCTACTGGCTGCCCGTGGACCAGTACATCGGCGGCATCGAGCACGCCATTTTGCACCTGCTCTACTCGCGCTTTTTCGTCAAAGCCTTGCGCGACCTCGGCTATGTCGGCTTCGACGAACCGTTCGCCAACCTGCTCACCCAGGGCATGGTCATCAAGGACGGCTCGAAGATGAGCAAGTCCAAGGGCAACGTGGTCGATCCGGACCTCATGATCGGCAAGTACGGGGCCGACACGGTGCGCGTGTTCATCCTCTTTGCCGCGCCGCCGGAAAAGGATCTGGAGTGGAGCGACACGGGCATCGAGGGCGCTTCGCGCTTCCTGTCGCGCCTGTGGCGCTTGGTGACCGAGGAGCTTTCGGGCGTGCTGACCCCCATGCCGGCCTGCGCTCCGGCCGAGGCCCTGGGCCTGGACGGCCTGCCGCCCCTTTTCGCCGAGCTGCGCCGCCGCGAACACGCCGCCGCCGCCAAGGCCGGGGCCGACATCCGCGAGCGGTTCCAGTTCAACACGGCCATTGCCGCCGCCATGGAGCTGGTCAACTTCCTCTACGCCAACGTCGAGGCGCTGCGGGCCGAGCCCAAGGGGGCCAAGGCCGTGTCCTCGGCCGTGGCCACGCTCCTTACCGTGCTCTCGCCCATCGCCCCGCACATCTGCGAGGAGCTGTGGCAGACCGTGGGCCACTCGAGCCTGCTTTTGAACGAACCCTGGCCGACCCACGATCCGGCCGCCCTGACCTCGGACACGGTGGAAATCGTGGTGCAGGTCTGCGGCAAGCTGCGCGGCAAGCTCACCGTGCCGGCCGATGCCGACAACGCCGCCCTGGAACGCGCCGCCCTGGCCGAGCCCAACGTGGCCAAGCACATCGAAGGCAAGACCGTGCGCAAGGTCATCGTGGTGCCGGGCAAGCTGGTCAACGTGGTGGCGAACTAGGCCGCCGACGCCGCCAAGAATACGAAAAGCCGGGAGGACGTCCGTCCTCCCGGCTTTTTTGTTTGGGGATGGGGCTGGTTCAGGCCCGGTCGCTCCAAGCGCCGCAGCCGGCCCCAGGACCGGTCAGGGCTGCCCTGGCCGCTCGCAGCAGGAACGAGGAACGGCTGACCCCTTCCTCCCTGGCCCGGGCGTCTATGGCCTCCAAATCCGCTTGGGGCAGCATGACGTTGACACGCACGTTTTTCGGCCTGGCTTCCGGCAGGGACACGAGCACGGCCACGCCGTCGGCGAAATCGGGATGGCGGGCCACGGCGTCCAAGGTCATGGGACGCGGCGGCGAAAGGCCGTCCTCAACCAGACCGCGCACATGCAGGGCCAGGGCCTCGGCCGCCATGCGCCGGGCTTCTTCCAGGGTCTCGCCGGCCGTGACGCAGCCCGGGAAATCCGGAAACGACACGCCCCAATCCGAGTCCGCGTCCTTGTGGATGACGGCGATATAGTCCACGAAATTCTCCCTCTTCCTAGCATAAAACATAACGACAGTTATGTTTTATGCTAGACAATCATTTTGACGCTGCATTTGCCATGTACTTTCGCTTTAGAAAGGAACTTAGAATGAGGACCGCAGGGAGATGCCGGCTTGGCGCTCGATGCTGCGCAGCGTGCCGGCCGGCAGATCTTTTTTCGGATGCGGCACCGTCACCCGGCCCGGCTTGGCAGCGTGCTTGAACTGGACATGGGAGCCGGCCTGGGCGACCCGGAACCAGCCGTCGGCTTCGAGACGGCGTATGATCTCCCGGCTATCCATCTGTGTGTAAAATCACACACGATGTGCGAAAGTCAAGTCGCCTCTCAGACCGCCTTGGGCGCCGCCCGCCGCTTGCGCAGGGGCGCGCCGGTCAGCACGGCGTACAGCTTCGGCGTAAACCGGGACAGGCCTCGGGCCAGCCAATACAGCAGGGTCAGGGCGGCCAGGCCCGGCAGCATGAAAGCCACGAGTTGGGCCGCCGGTCCCTGGGGCAGCCATGCGGCCAGAAGCCGCGTCTGCAGGATCGACACCGTGGGTTCGTGGGTCAGAAAAATGAAAAAGCTCGCCCCTGCCATGCGGTGCAGCAGCCCGCTGCCCATGATCCACGGCTGGCGCGACAGACACCACAAGGCGACCACGCCGAGGATCTGATAGAACCGCTTGCCCACGGCATAGGCCACCACGTCCTGGGTCAGCCACGGGGCCAGCCCGACCAGGACCGTGGCCAGGACGAAAAGCGGCAGCAGCCACTTGTCCAGCCGGGCCGTGTCGCCCAGGTCAAGCCCGGACCGGGCCAGCAAGCCTCCAAGATAGAACCAGAACGCGAAGCCGCAAAAACCGTATTCGTCGGCCGGGCGCTCGACAAACCACAAGACGAACAACAGCCCAAGCCCGGCCAGCGGCAGCCGGCGCAACAACAGCAGAAACACCGGTGTCAGGGCAAAGATCTTCAGCAGCTCCCGCAGAAACCACAGCGGGTAATTGACCGGCGAGGTGTCGTAGCCCAAAAGCTTGGGCAGGATGCCGGCTTCCAGGATGTAGGAACGGCCGCCGAACTGGGCAATGCTGCCCACCCACAAAAACCAGGCGATCCAGATGGCGTTGAAGATGAGAAACGGCAGGCCGATGGAGTAAAGCTTGCGGCCCATGAGCTGCACGTAGCCGGCCGGAGTGAGTTCGAGCTTTCGCAGCAGCAGATAGCCGGAGATGGCGAAAAACAGCGGCACGGCCAGACAGGCCGGCCCCCGGTTGAAGGCCGTGGCCGCGAACTGGACCGCCGGGCCGTCAAAGGGAACCAGCACGCCCAGGAATCGGCCGCCGTGGCACAAAACGATCAGTCCGATGAGCACGATGCGCAGCACGTCGATGCGCGCCGAGACGCCGGCCTCGACCGGTCCGCGACAAGGGGCGTAACCGCCCGAGGGAGAAGGAAGAAGCAAAAGCACTCCGAAAGATGGGGACAAAACGCCAAGGCTCGTGCCGCCCGGAAGCGCGGGCAAAAGCCGCGACCACAGCCACGTTGACTGCGTCGGATCATCCCCCCGGCCGGTTACGGCACGACCTGGACTGGCCCAGGCCCGACCCTCCCGGAGACGCTACGAACGCTTTTGGGGGCTTCTACCCGTCATGACCCACCAGGGCAAGCCGTGGCGGCCGGGGAAGGCTGCCCGCCCGCTGCGGGCTGCGGCCACGGAGCCAACGCCGTCGGCGCGTTCCAGGCCTCCCACACGGCCCTGGTCGGCGAGGCGATGGCCCGCCAAAAGGCCGGGAAACTCGCTGCCGTGACCTCCGCCTGGGGGCCGCCCAGGTCGAAATGGGCGGCAAAGGCCTCGCGACGGGCCGGGCACTGGCCCAGATCAAGGTAGGCCGCCTGCCAATCGGCCGGCCCCCGCTGCCCCCGGCCATAGGTGGCCGACCAGACGTATTCCTCGCGCCAGCCGGTTCCGGGCTTGGCCAGATCCAGGGAATAGGTGGCCACGTCGAGTAGCTCCAGCGTGGCCCGGTCGTAGGTGTGGAGCTGGTAGCCGGGGTTGTTGCCGGTGATGGGCGAGATGGACGGGGCCAGCTCCATGCCGCCGGCCGGCTCGCCGCTTACTGTCTTCCAGATGCGGAAATCGTCGCGGTGGACGTGGCCGGCAAAGGCCGCCTTGACGACGGTTGGCGCGTAGGCGGCCAGGAGTTTGGCGTAGGCGTCGTTTTGCTCCTCGCGCAGGAACCCTTTGTAGCGGTCCTCATCCTTGCGCGTCAGGGCCTCGCCGCTGGCCATGCTGTTGTCCCCGAGCGGGATGTGGGCCATGAGCCAGACCTTTTCCCCGCGCGTCTTGGCCCCGGCCAGTTCGCGCTCCAGGAAGGCCAGCACCGGCTCGCCCAGACCCGGGTCCGGGTGTTTCACGGACAGGAAAATGTCGTTGATGACCACCAGCCGCACGCCGCCGGCCTCGGCCAGGGTCACGGCGTAGCAGCCGTACTGGGGATAGGTGGCCCCGAAATCGGCGCGGGCCGCCTCGTTTGGCAGCAGGGCGGCCATGGCCTGGGCGGTCAGGGTGAGGTAGGGGCTGTGGTGCGCGATGCGGTAGTCGCCCTCCACGCTGTCGTTGTTGCCCAGGGCCGCGTAGACCGGCACGCCCGGGAAACGCCGGGCCACTTCGCCGAAGAAATAGGCCACGGTCTTTTGGATGAAGGCCTCCAGCCCGGCCTGGGTCGTGTCCTTGGAGAGCTTGGGATAGAGCGTCCAGAACTCGTGGCACAAGAGGTCGCCCGGGAACAGGATGAAGTCCGGGCGCGGATTCCTGGCGGCCATGTCGTCCAGAAACGATTGGAACAGGGCGTTGTTGGTGTCCTGGCCGTAGGGCGACAGCCCCGGCTTGGACCGGGCCAGGATGGCCCGCCACCACTCCACGGGCGAGCCGGCCAGCTCGCGCACCAGGGAGGGATCGGCAAAGGGCGAAAAATGGACGTCGGAGAACAGCGCAAAAGTTCCCTTGGCTCCGGGCTGGGAGGCCGTGTAGGAGGCGGCCGGCCCCTGAGGGCACGATTCGTCGGCCAGCGCCGGCCAGACCGCCAAGGCCAGACAGGCCAGGACCGCCCAAAGCGCCCGTCCCGCCATTCGCCAAAACCGCGCCGTCACCCCCTGTTCCCACATGCCCTGCCTGTTCATGCCGCCCTCCCGAGAGCCTTTTCCGATCCGTTGCTGCAGCCGGGTCCCACGGCCGGCCCTCTCCCGCTTCTTGGGTTTCTTCCATGCTCCGGTCTTTCTGGCAACCCCGGCGGCCACGGACCCTTTGCCGTCCGGCCCTGCGGCGGCCAGCCGTTACCGCGTCCCTGGAGGCCGCGCCGCCGGGGCCAGGAGCCGCCGCCGGACCGGATTCCCTCAACGCGCCAGCGCAGGGACATGGGCGGCACAGTGCCATCGTCCGCCAATCCCCCTGCCCGACCGGCAAGGCACGGCCATGGGCGGCAAAACGCGGCGACCGCATTCCGGCCGCCGCGCTGGTTCCGTCGTGTTCCGCAGGCAAAACGCCAGGGCTTCTCCCCTGCCGCCGGCAGCGCGCGGCGGCCGGCCTACCGGTCGCCGTCTTCCGGTTTTCCCGCCTCCTTGGCCGCGCCCTGGGCCCCGCCCCGCGACACCAGCCGCTGGATGCCGCAGTAGAGCGCCGGCACGAAGTAGACGCCCAGGATGGTGGCCGCGATCATGCCGCCGAAGACGGCGGTGCCCAGGGCGTGGCGGCTGGCCGCGCCGGCCCCCTTGGCCACGAGCATGGGCACGACGCCGAGGATGAAGGCGAACGAGGTCATAAGGATGGGCCGGAAGCGCAGGATGGAGGCCGAGACGGCGGCCTCGGCCGGGCTGTCGCCGGCTTCGTGGCGGGCCTTGGCGAATTCGACGATGAGAATGGCGTTTTTGGCGGCAAGGCCAATGAGCATGACCAGGCCGATCTGGGCGTAGACGTTGTTTTCGAGGCCCCGCAGCATTTGCGCGCCCATGGCTCCAAGCACGGCCATGGGCACGGCCAGGATGACGGCGAAGGGCACGGCCCAGGATTCGTACTGGGCGGCCAGCACCAGGAAGACCATGAGCAGGGCCAGGCCGAAGATGAAGACGGACTGGCCGCCGGAAGAGGCTTCCTGGTAGGCGATGCCGGTCCAGGCGTAGCCGAAGCCCTGGGGCAGCTTGTCGCGGGCCAGCTCGGCCATGGTTGTAAGCGACTGGCCGGAGGAGAAACCCGGGGGCGTGCCGCCGGAGATTTCCACGGTGCGGAAGAGGTTGAAGCGGCGGATGTATTCCGGGCCACGGATGTCCTTGGTCGCGCCCAGGGTGCTGAGGGGCACCATTTCGTTCATCGAGGAGCGCACATAAAAGCGTTCGATGTCGGCGGGGCTGGTGCGGAAGCGCGGCTCGGCCTGGAGCATGACGCGGTAGGTGCGGCCGAACTTGTTGAAGTCGTTGACGTAGAGGCCGCCCAGGTAGGTCTGCAGCGCCTCGAACACGGTCTTGGGCGGGATGCCCAGGGTTTGCACCTTGTCGCGGTCGAGGTTGTAGAAGAGCTGGGGCACATCCACGCTGAAGTCGGTGAAAAGGCCGGTGACGGCGGGCATGGTGCGGGCCTCGGCCAGGAAGTCGTAGGCCGTGGCGGCCAGTTCGGCCACCGGGCCGCCGGTACGGTCTTGGAGTTCAAACTGGAAGCCGCCGGTGGTGCCCAGGCCCGGGATGGGCGAGGGATTAAAGGCCATGACGATGGCTTCCTGGACCCCGGCGAACTGCCGGCGAGTGCGGTCCATGACCGCGTCCAGGGAGAGCTGGGGCGTGGCGCGGTCCTCCCAGGGCTTCAAGATGACGAACAGGACCGAGCTGTAGGAACTGTAGGTGCTGGTCAGCAGGTTGTAGCCGCCCAGGGCCAGCACGTCGGCCACGGCCGGGTCGGCGGAAAGGGCCGCTTCAAGCTGTTTGACCACGGCGTCGTTGCGCTCCAGCGACGCGCCCTCGGGCAGCATGGCGTTGACGATGAAATAGCCCTGGTCCTCGTCGGGCACAAAGCCCGTGGGCAGGGTGACGAGCAGATGCCAGGCCCCCGCGCCCACGGCGCACAGGCAGACGATGGTGAGGAGCATGCGCCGGATGGCCACCCGCACCCCGGCGGCGTAGCCGCGCGTGCAGGCGTCGAAGACGCGGTTAAATCCCCGGAAAAACGCGGCCAGCAGCCCCTTGCCCTCGCCGGCCGGACGCAGGATGAGCGCGCACAGGGCCGGGGACAGGGTGAGCGCACAGATGGCTGACAGGGCCACGGACACGGCCAGGGTCAGGGCGAACTGCTGGTAGAGCCGGCCGGTGACGCCGCCCATGAAGGCGACCGGCACGAACACCGAGATGAGCACCAGCGAGATGGCGATGACCGGGCCGGCCACTTCGGCCATGGCCGCCTTGGTGGCTTCCCTGGGCGGCAGTTTCTCGTGGTCGATTTTGTGTTGCACGGCCTCGACCACGACGATGGCGTCGTCCACGACGATGCCGATGGCCAGCACCAGGCCGAAGAGCGTCAGGGTGTTGATGGAGAAGCCGAAGACCTGCATGAAGGCAAAGGCCCCGACCAGGGAGACGGGCACGGTGAGCATGGGAATGAGCGTGGCCCGGCCGTTTTGCAGGAACACGTAGACCACGATGAGCACCAGCAGCACGGCCTCGAACAGGGTTTTTATCACCTCGTGGATGGAGGCGGTGACGAACTTGGTGGTGTCGTAGGGGATGGTGTAGCTGACGCCGGGCGGGAAATAGCTGGCCTGCTCGGCCATGATGGCCCGGATCTTGGCCACCACGTCCAGGGCGTTGGCTCCGGGCAGCTGGTAGATCTGGATGGTGCAGGTGGGATTGCCGTTAAGGCGCGTGAACGCGCTGTAGCTCTGGCTGCCCAGCTCCACCCGGCCCACGTCGCGCACGCGCACCATCTCGGCCCCCTTGCCGGTGCGCACGATGATGTCGGCGAATTCCTCGGGGTCGGCCAGGCGTCCCTTGACCTGGACGGACAGCTGGAACTCCTGGCCGGGAGGGGCGGGCGGCAGGCCGATCTGGCCGGCCGGGGCCTGGACGTTCTGCTCGCGGATGGCCTGGGCCACGTCGGAGGAGGTCAGGCCCAGGCGGGCGAGCTTGTCCGGGTCGAGCCATACGCGCATGCCGTAGTCGCGCTCGCCGAACACGGCCACGTTGCCGACGCCGGGCACCCGGGCCAGGGCGTCGGTGATGTTGATCTTGGCGTAGTTGTTGAGAAACAGCGTGTCCCGGCTGCCGTCGGGGGAGCTTAAGTTGATCACCAGCAGCATGTCCGGGGACTGTTTTTTGACCGAGATGCCCCGGCTGACGACTTCGGCGGGCAGGCGGGAGTTGGCCAGGGCCACGCGGTTTTGGACGTCCACGGTGGCCAGGTCGAGGTCGCGGGAGATGTCGAAGGTGACGTTTAGGACCATGCGTCCGTCGTTGGAGCTGACGGAGTTCATGTAGAGCATGTCTTGTGCGCCGTTGACTTCCTGCTCGATGGGCGTGGCCACGGATTCTTCCACGACCTGGGCGTTGGCCCCGTCGTAGGTGGCGCTGACCTGGACCGTGGGCGGGACGATCTGGGGATACTGGGCGATGGGCAGGGTGAGGATGCAGATGGCCCCGACCAGGGTGATGACGATGGAGATGACGGCGGAAAAAACCGGTCTATCAATGAAGAAGTTGACCATGGTGGCGTCCTGGTGTTGCGTCCCCTAAAAAATACGAACGTATTTTTTAAGCAACTTCATGGTTTTAGCCTGTTGCCCGCAAAAAGCCGCAGGCGCTTTTCGTGGACGCGACACTAGGGCTTGGCGGCCGGCGCGGCGGCCGGAGCCTGGGCCGGGGCCTCGGCCTCGACGATCTTGGCCGGCACGCCCGGCCGGATCTTGGAGACGCCTTCCACCACGACCATGTCGGTGGGGGCCAGCCCCGAGTCGATGACGAAGTTGCCGTCCTTGGAACCGCCCAGCGTCACGGCCTTGGCCTCGATCTTGCCGTTGCCGGCCACGACGTAGACGGACTTGCTGCCCTGGACGTCGATGATGGCCCGTTGGGGCACGAGCAGCGCGCCCTTGCGGTGTTCGAGCAGGGCCCGGACCTTGGCGAACTGACCGGGCTTGAGCACGCCTTGGGGGTTTTTGAAGACGCCGCGCACGGCCAGGGTGCCGGTCTTGGCGTCCAGCGCCCGGTCGGCCATGTCGGCGTCGCCGGTCAAGGGATAGATGGAGTCGTCGGCCAGGATCAGCGTCAGGGGATATTCCCGGGGCTTGTCGCCATTGGCCATGATGGCCTTGGTGAATTCGAGGTAATCGCGTTCGCTGATGGAGAAATCGACGTACATGGGGTCGGTGGAGGAGATTTCGGCGAGCAGCGTGTTGTCGCCCTTGCCGACGAGGTTGCCGACGTTGACGTAGGCCTTGCCGATGCGGCCGGCGATGGGGGCGGTGACCCGGGTGTAGCCCAGGTCGCGCTCGGCGGCCTCCACGGCGGCCTTGGCGCTGTCGGCGTTGGCGGACAGCTCGCGTTCGCTGGTCAGGCGCGTGTCGTATTCGTCGCGGCTGACGGCGCGTTGCTTGTAGAGCTGCTCGAAACGGCCCAGATCGACCTTGGCCTTGGCCAGAAGCGCGTTCTGGCGATCCAGCTCGGCCCGGGCTTTCTGCAGGTTTTCCTGATACTGGCGCGGCTCGATGACGAAAAGCAGATCACCCTTTTTGACCAGCGCGCCTTCGGTGAAGTTGCGCTCCTTGAGATAGCCCTCCACCCGGGCGCGGACTTCGATGTTTTCCTTGGCCGCGACCCGTCCCACGTATTCGCCGTAGACCGGCACGTCGGCCACCACGGGCTTTTTGGCCTGCACCAGCACTGCCGGCGGTTCGGCCGGCTTGGCGTCCGCCTGTTTCTTGGCCGCGTCCTGGTCGCCGCACCCCGGCAGGCACAGGAGCAGGGCAAACAGCAACAACGACAGACGAGGGAGGATGGGGCGCAACGGCGGTCGGCGCATGGCGGTTCTCCTTGACGGGTACGATGTATAGTCCGTTGAATAATAAAATTGGGACGTTGGCGCAATGCTTATCTCGATTTTTCATCATGCCTCGCCATGACCGGGAGACGCCTGGATTCGAGGCAATTATTTTTTAGGCAGTATTCTACTTTAGGCAATTAATGGAAAATTATCTACTGAAACAGTCTTGTTGTAACCGTCTGCAAACAAAGTTCATCTGGCCATTTTCAAAAAATCGCGGAGACAGCTTTTCCTTTTTTAGGACAATGTGCTAATGCTTGCAGTATTAAGTATGACTTTATTGTTTCGTTGTATGCGTGCATGTCAAAGGAGGCTCTATGTCGTTACAAGCAAAGGTACTCTTCCCGACAATCGCCCTGGTGCTCATCGTCGCCGGCATGTTCGGGGCAACCTCCTACGTCGCCAGCGAACAGCGCACCGACGGCCTGGTCATCAATATCGCCGGCCGCCAACGCATGTTGACCCAGAAGATGGCCAAGGAAGCCCTGGCCATCCGCGCCGCCGCCTCAGACAAGGCGGACGCCGCCCTGACCGCCAAGCTCGCCAAGACCATGGAGGTGTTCACCGCCTCGCTCAGCGCCCTGCGCCTGGGCGGCCGTGCTCCGACCAGCCTCGATCCGGCCGGCCCAGCCGCCTTGCTGCCCAAGCCCGGAGCCGCCGAGAACGAACAGCTCCTGCGGGTGGAGTCCCTGTGGGACGAGTACCGGCGGCTGGTGACGGCCGCGGGCGCGCCCCGGGGGGCCCGGGCCCGGGCGCGCCGGGGGGCGGG
>JAEZMB010000140.1 GCA_023435825.1 Pseudomonadota bacterium
TCCGCGAACCACGAATAGAGCCGCACGACGCCGAAGGAGATGCAGAGGCAAGCCGCCACCAGCACGCAAAAAAGCAGAACGCCGTTCATGCGGACACCCGACGAACGCAGGTGCGAACGGTCGAAGATTCAAGGGCGCGTGCGTACTGATAAGCGCTGACGGAAGTGGGGAAGCGACGCGCCTCGACCCACTGCGAACCGTCATAGTGCGGGACTGCGAACATGAGTGATCCCCTACCCGGCACCCGGTTGACCCCGCCACACCGGCCCGGGTGAACCGGGGGCGGGTGTTACCTAACAGGTAACAGGAACAGATATAAACTCATGAGTGACGCCCATGTCAACTGGTGAGTAACATGCAAAAGCTGAACGCGTTAATCGACGCAGCGCGAAACAACTGCGACAGGGACAGCGATAGGGCTGTAGCTAAGGCCTTGAAGGTCACCGGGACAACGATCCTGGGCTGGCGCGACGGCTCGCGCAGGATCACCGACGAACACCTAGCCGCGCTCATCGAACTGGCGAAGGCAGACCCGGCAGACGCGCTAAAGGTGCGCGAGGAAATGCCCACGACGAAGGCCGAAAAACGCCTCTGGAACCACATGCTGGTGAAGCTCGCTGCGGCTGCGTTCGTGATGGGAATGCATATTATGTTAAGCGCCGGCATGTACGCATCCCGGCGCAAAGCAGAGACCGCGAAAAAGCGGTTCGGCAGTCAGAAGGTAAATGTCGTTGTTGTCGATCTCGCAGACTGGCACGCACGCCACTTCGGGAGCGCTGCTGGATGAAGGCGTCACCGTAGGGGCAAAGCCCCTACACCCCATCAAGGCCCACCAGCGGTAGAACCGGTGTAGGTGGCCGTTTTATAGCTCGGCGATTCAGGGAACGTGCCCATCGCCCTGACACCGCGTTCGACAGTGACCGAGCCACGATTGGCGATCGCCTCCCTCCCCCTCTCTATCTGCGTCGGGCCATCGACGTAGCGGTCGTTTCGCTCATCGCGGT
Organism: Pseudomonadota bacterium; assembly: GCA_023435825.1. Classification (GTDB taxonomy): domain Bacteria; phylum Desulfobacterota; class Desulfovibrionia; order Desulfovibrionales; family Desulfovibrionaceae; genus Solidesulfovibrio. The sequence goes on from JAEZMB010000140.1 coordinate 1,005, forward strand.
ATGGCTCGTACTGGCCGCGACGGGCAACAAACCTACACGTGGGCTGGTCAAGCTCGTAGCTGGTGCCCTGCTCTGTCAGGCAGGTGCACGACGGCTCAGCGTGCTTGCCCTGAGCATTGACGCCACCCATGGACGACATGCAGAACAAGCGGGGTGCCTCGGTGGGCATGGTCAGACCGTCATAAGCTGGCGCGCTCCACGGTTCGGACGCAATGCGCGGCACGAATCGACGTGCGTACTCCGCTGGCGTCATGGCGGCGGGCGCGCTCGCACCGCCGCCCGCCGTCGCATGCGCTCCGTCGCGCGGTGGAGCGACGGCCCTCGCATTGACCTGGGGAGCATCGGTAGACGATCCCAACCGCTTACCCATGCTGCCGAAAGTGTAATACATGAGGAAGATGCCCAACAAGGCAACGACCGGCAGCGCAATGATGTACCAAGGAATTTTCCGTTCGGTGGTGTCAATGACAGTTGACTCGTAGGTCCCCATCGGGCGCTTAGGCAACTTCCTGCGACGGATGACCAAAGGCGTTGCTTTCTCGGCCTGGGCCTCGTAGCGATCGAACTCACGCAGATGCACAAAGGCCGTACCGAAGCGCCGACGCACGTGGATATGGCGCTCGATGAGATCCTGCATGAACTGGTCGCATTGTTTGTCCGGCGACTGGCTCACGAAGATGAAATCGAGACCGCGATGGCGATGCTTCGCCAACTGTTCCACATGCTCAGGAACCTTCGACCCGGCCGGCCGCTTGGGCAACATGCCGTGCTCGTAGGCTTCATCAACGAGCGCAACAGCGCCATCGGGAAGGAAATTCATCCAGTCTTTGAACTGCTCCGGCGTCATCTCATGGACGCCGGTTTTCGCGTAGTCGAATTGACGGATGTTGCAGGCATAGACGGGTCTGCCCTGGTCCTTGAACTCCAACAGTTTTTCAATGGCGTGCAGCGTTTTGCCGTGTCCCGGCTGTCCCGTAAACCAATAGATCATGGCGCAGCCCCCTGTAGCTGTTCCGCAACGCTCTTTGGAACGATGAACACCTTCCACGTGAGCCGCACGGTAAGCGCGGAAAGAATCATGGACATGACCGTACCAACCTCAAGATAGCCAAGCAGGTTCAAGGTCTCAGCAGGAAGCCCGCCGACGTACTGCAAGACGAACGACTTGAGGTTCGGCAAGACCGCCTCAAACGAAACCGTAGTGAGGCCGAACGTCGCCAGGACTTTGCCAACGATGCCGGCAGCAGCTTCCTTGAGCTTGCCGACGAGAAAAAAAACGCCCTTGGTGATCCACTCCCAAACCATGCCCATTTAGAACCCCCAGCCCAACAAGATGCGAATTGCGGTGTACGCGCCCCACAGCAGGATGAGCGCGCGAAGAATCGACATAGCCGTACACCATTGCGGGAAATCTGCGCCGCTGATCGTCTGGCCCATGACCTTGAAAGAAGGAGGCTCCGGACAATGACCGCTCCCGAAGATGTTCTCCCGGGAAAGAAGGTTGGTAGACACGCCGATACCGAAATCGGATGCGGAATCAACGTCACCCTGCCCCGCCCCCGGATCGGCAACGCTCCCAGAGCCCTCCAGCACGTCCGCCACGCCGTTTCCGTTGGCGTCCCCTACCGCACCCCCACCGGTTCCCGGCTCGCGAGCAGCGAGCTTCTCCACGGCGCAGGTGGTACGCCACTGCTGGAGAAGCTGGGCATATTCCATTGCGTTGCAATCCTTGCCTGTGCACACCGGCACCGTTTGGCAGGTGCCGCCGGAGACATTGACCTTGTTCCTCGTGTTGCAATCAATGCGCCACTGAACTTTCAGCTGCATGCACTGGATGGGATTGCCGTTGCAAGAAGGCGGCGTGTCGCAACTCTCACCGCCCCAAGCGGAATCCTTGTTAGGGTCGGGGTCGCCTTCTTCTTCATCGGCAGTGCCGTCCCCGTTACCGTCCTTCTTGCAGGTGCCGTCCTTGCCGCGCGCCTCACCGGCGGCGCACTGACCCTCACCGGGCAAGCACTGGCCGGAGGTTGATTTGATGGTGCCGGCTGGGCACTCATTCTCAGAAGGCTTGCAGTAGAGCGACCCTTGCTGAATCGCACCAGGGGTAGTGCCTTGGACAGCGACCATGCCATCTGGGCATTGATTCTTCGGGTGGCATTGCCCGTTGCGAAGCTCTTGGCCTTCTGGGCACGTTTTCTCGATCGGCTCACAAACACCCATGTAGCCATTCCAGTAGCTGCCTGTCGGGCATTCCTTCTTGAAGTCATCATCAAAGCAATAAGCGCCGGTCGGACTCGCAGTGCTGGTCTCATCGACGTTCTGTGCATACGTCATCACGCAGCCGCGCTGACACGACGTTGACCCAGTGACAGGAAGAAACGGTGTCGTCTGCGATGGGCGCGTTCCGCACGTTTGGCCGAGGGGCCAGTTACGACTACGCTGGTAGGCATAGGAACCGTTGCAGGACGGGGTGCGCGCCGAATTGGTGACATAGCCGGAGACGCTGCGGCCAGATGCGCCGTTGTCGGTGAC
>JAEZMB010000256.1 GCA_023435825.1 Pseudomonadota bacterium
TGGCGCTCCCGCACTGGCACCTCTCCGCTGGGGGCCTGAGGCCCCCAGACCCCCCACATGGAGAAAGATGTAGAGGGTGTTTGGCGAGGATTGGCTCTGCGTCAGCTAAAAAATACAAAAATTGTAAATACTTATGTACGTTACGAACACAAAACGAACCGCCCGTGAACAACTTGCGCACAACGCCCGGCCGTCAGCCTTGGTCGGCCGCGCCGCCGGCCGCCAGGCCCGCCAACTGCTTACGCAACTCGGCCGGCGTCACGCCGTAGAAGGCTTTGAACTGCTTGTAGAAATACGTCATGCTCGAAAAGCCGCTGTCCATGGCCGCCTCGGCAATGCCGGCATCGCCGGCCAGGAGCAATGTGCCGGCGTTCTGAATGCGCCGGGCGTTGAGGTAATCGACGACGCTCAGCCCGGCATGTCGGCGGAATTCCCGGGTGAGGAGACTTCGGGACAGACCAAAACGCGACGCGATGTCGCCGAGATCCCCCGGCTCCCGCAGATGACCGTCGAGCCAGGCGCATACGTCCCGGATGGTCGCGCTATATCTTGAAATCCCCGCCCCGCCGCCCTGCCCGACCCGGGCATGGCGGCCGATGAACAGCCCGATGATGCCCCACAATTCGGACATCTCGCCCTGGTCCGCCAGCCCCAGGCTGGCCGGTATCCGCTCGCCCAAGGCCCACAGCCAGGTATCAGCCTCGCCGTAGTCCACGGCGTTGGCCCCGCCCTGACCCGGCTGGCGCAAGGCGGCGGCTTGGGCCGGTGACAAGTGCAGGGCCGCGTCGGCCGGGGTGACGCAGATGACGTGCAGTCGCGCCGCCTCGCCATCGCGCACCAGAAACCGATGGCGCGTCCGGGGAGCGATCAGCACGGCCCGGCGGTCGATCAGTTCGATGTCGTGTTCGTCGAGCACCACCAGCCCGGAACCGCCGCGACAAAGCAGCAGCTCGGCCACGTTGTGGGCGTGCCATGGCGACGATTCGCCAAGGGTCAGGGAAAGGCTCCAGAACATACGTGTCCGATTGCGCTAAAGTTATGGCTGATCCGACATGGAATGGCTTTGAAGTTTTACATATCAGTCAATTATCGAAACGCTAGCCGTGTTCGATAAGAGCATTGGCGGCATCAATTCTTAGGAGGCAGTATGCTCCAGGCCCAGGAAACGCAAGCCGACATGGACCCGAAAATCTTCGACGCCTTTCACATGATGTGGGACGGCCATCCCTCGCCGGTCATGCTGACCAAGGCCAACCACACGGTCTTGGCCGTCAACCCCGCCGCCACGTCCGCCGGCATCCAGGCGGGAATCAAGTGCTTCACTCTGTGCGGCCCGGACAAGCCCTGCGCCACCTGCCAGGCCCATGTCGCCATGAAGAACAACGCCTGCGTGCGTAGCCAGGTGTATTCCGAGAAAGCCGGCCGGTTCGTGGACGCGTTCTGGACGCCGGTGACCGGGGTCAAGGGTGTCTACGTCCACTATGCCAACGACATCACCGACTGTGTGCGGAAAGAACTGCTTGTTCCGGGCGGCGCTGGCTAAAGATCAGGCTGCCGGTGGCCCGTAGCGCCGGCTGAGCGGTCGTCAAGGGCGCGATGGTTCAAGCCGGCTCGCCCCTTACGGTCATGGCTTGGCGGAATTGCCGCCAAACGCGACTGACGTTTGAGGCGTCTGGCGCGCGAGCCTGATCCGACAGGCCAGGGAATCCATCGGTAACGCCGTCGCCGGCGTCCCTGCCCTGCCTCGGCATCGCCGCCAGGCATCACGGGATCAAGCAAAAGCCCGCGCTGCTCCCCCAAAGGAACAACGCGGGCTTTGTCGTCTGCTTTGCGGACTCGCCCCGGACGGAGCGTTTCCAACTGCTATCCCTTGTGCCGCGCCCACGAAAAGCGCCTACGGCATTTCGCCTGCAACACAATAAGCCACTCCCCTTCCTTGAAAAATACTTTCGTACTTTCCAAGGGACGCGGCGCTAGGCCAGCATATCGGCCATGTTGTAGAGCTTGCCGGGCTTTTGCTTGACGATCCAGGTGGCGGCCCGAAGCGCGCCCTGGGCCAGGGTGTCGCGGGTATGGACCCGGTGGGTCACTTCGATGCGCTCGCCCGGACCGAAGAAATAGACCGTGTGGTCGCCCACCACGTCGCCGCCGCGCAGGGCGGCCACGCCGATCTCGTCGCTGGTGCGCGGGCCGATGATGCCGTCGCGGGCATGGCGCTTGACCGTGTCGTAATCCAGTCCCCGGGCTTCGGCCAGGCACTGGCCGAGCTTGATGGCCGTGCCGCTGGGGGCGTCGGCCTTTTTGCCGTGGTGGATTTCCATCACTTCCATGTTGTAGGCCGGGCCGAGCTTGCGCACCAGATCAGGCAGCACGGCCAAAAGGACGTTGAGGCCCACGCTCATGTTGGGGGCGAAGAACAGCGCCGTTTTCTTGGCCGCCTCGGCCAGTTCGGCGGTCTGCTCGGCAGAAAGGCCGGTGGTGCCGATGACGCACGGATTGCCCGAGGCGGCCACGGTCCGGGCCACTTTCACGGAATTCTCCGGCGAGGTGAAGTCGATGACCACCGCGCCCGGGCATTTGGCCAGCACCGTGGCCAGATCGTCGCCGATCTCGCAATGAAGATTGGCCAGCCCGGCGGTGCAGCCCGTGCGCTCCAAGGCCCCGACCAGCCGGAAGGTGGCCGGATCGGCCTGGATCAGCCGCACGAAGGTCGCGCCCATGCGCCCCATAGCCCCCATCACCACCACATCGCACACGCTCATGTTCGCGCTCCCGTCGGTTATATGGTGTCAGCGCCGCATATAGCGCCGCGTTCGTCAAAAATGATTCGTTGCGTGCCGTACGAAACGCGCCCTTAGCAGATGCGCGGCAGTTGCTCGCCTTCGAGCATCCCGAGCAGCCGCTTGCCGCCCAGGGGCGTGACCAGGGCCACCTTGCCCGGATGATCGGCAACCACCCGGCCGATGACCTTGGCCCCGGCCCCCAGCGGATCGGCCGTGATGGCGGCCAGAGCGGCCTGGGCTTGGGGCTCCGGTACAATACACAAAAATTTGCCCTCGTTGGCAAGATAGAGCGGATCGAGCCCCAGCACGGCGCAGCCGCCGGCCACGGCCGGATGGATCGGAATGTCGGCCTGGGTCAGCTCGATGCCGACGTTGGACTGGCCGGCGATCTCGTTAAGCGTGGTGGCCAGCCCGCCGCGCGTGGGATCGCGCAACACGTGGACGCCCGGCACGGCGGCGAGCAGTTGGCCCACGATGCCGGCCAGGGAGGCGCTGTCGCTCACCACCGGGGCCTCAAAGGACAGCCCTTCGCGGGTGGAGAGGATGGCCAGCCCGTGGTCACCCATGGAGCCCGAAACGATGACCACGTCGCCCACGGCCGCCCGGTGGCCACTGGGGGCCGGATCGACCATTATTTCGCCGATGCCGGTGGTGTTGATGAAGATCTTGTCCGCCGCGCCCCGGGGCACCACCTTGGTGTCGCCGGCCACGATGCGCACCCCGGCCTCGCGCGCCGCTTGCCCCATGGAAGCGACGATCCTGGCCAGATCGTCCATGGGCAGGCCTTCTTCCAGGATGAAGCCGCAGGTGAGGTAGAGCGGACGCGCGCCCATCATGGCCACGTCGTTGACCGTGCCGTGGACGGCCAGCGACCCGATGTCGCCGCCCGGGAAAAAGATCGGGTCCACCACGAAGCTGTCGGTGCTCATGGCCACCGGGCCGGTGAGGGACAACACGGCCGCGTCGTCCATGCGGGCCAGGATGTCGTTGCCGAGATATTTGAAGAACAGATCGGCCACGAACCGGTGCGAAGCCCGGCCGCCGCTGCCGTAATCAAGCAAAACCTTGTCCATGCCCCATCCCTATTTATGAATATCCCACCCCCTTTTCCCCATATGGGGGGTGGGGGGGCCGGCGGCGCCCCCCCC
>JAEZMB010000266.1 GCA_023435825.1 Pseudomonadota bacterium
GGAGGAAACCCCCTTTTTGCAAAAAGGGGGTTTCCTCCCCACAACTGGCGCTATGCTCAATAATCTCACCATTGTCCTGTTTCGACCGAAGTTCTCCGAAAACGTCGGGGCCGCCGCTCGCGCCTGCGCCAACATGGGCGTGGGCCGGCTCGTGCTGGTCGATCCCCCGGCCTTCGATATGGACCGCGCCCGGCCCATGGCCACCAGCAAGGGCGGGCTGGTGCTGGAGAAGATGGAAATATGCGGCACCTTGGCCGAGGCCGTGGCCGGTGCCGAAGCCGCCTACGGCACCACGGCCCGGCTCGGCGGCTGGCGCAAGAGCGTGCTGACGCCCGGCCAGGCCGCCGGCGGCGCGGTCAAGACGCTGCAAGGCGGCGGCGGCGTGGCCGTGGTCTTCGGCCCCGAGGACGCCGGCCTGTCCAACCAGGAAACCCAGCTGTGCTCCCGGCTGGTCAACATCCCCACCGCCGACGAGGCCACGTCGCTGAACCTGGCCCAGGCCGTGCTCGTGGTGTGCTACGAGATCTTCAAGGCTTCCAAGGGACTGGCGGAAGAAGCCGACCAGCCTTCGCCGTCCCGGGCGGCCACCCACGCCGAGCGCGAGTCGCTGTTCGCCGCCCTGCGCGAATCCCTGCTCGCCATCGATTTCCTCAAAGCCGACAACCCGGACTACTGGATGCTGCCCGTGCGCCGCTTCATCGACCGGGTGGGGCTCAAGCGCCACGAATTCAACCTGCTCATGGGCGTGTGCCGCCAGATCAAATGGGCCATGGGCGCGGGGCGGGAGAAACGCCGGGAAGACTGACGCCGGCCCCATGGACAGGGGACGGGCAAATCCGTATCAGGGCCGATATGACCCTCAAAAGCGTCCTACTTGCCTTTTGGCTGGTGCTGGCCTTCGCGGCCGGGTCTTTTGCCGCCGCCCCGGCCGGTTTCGGCGACACCGACCAGTCCTGGTCCCTGGTCCTCGACGCCCTGGACAAGCAGGGCCAGATCATGCGCGGCCGGCTCGAAGCCTTCAAGGCCCGTCGCGACATCGAAATCGCCGCCTCCCGGATCGAGCTGGAGCGGCTGCTGCGCGAGCGCACCCGGCTCGCCCTGTGGCAGGCCACGGCTTCGGACCCCTGGGAAATCCGCACCGTCATGGCCGGCATCGCCCGGCTGCGCCGCGAGGTGGACCATCTCTCCCAGCGCCCCCAACAGGCCTGGACCTCCCTGGAACAAAACGTCGCCCTCATCGAATCGTTTCGCGACAAGCTCGACGACATCACCCGCCGCGAGGTGCCCGAGCGCTTCCGGGACACCCTGGAACCCACCCGCAAGCACCTGGCCGACCTCAGCACGGACGTGACCGCCCTGCGCGACAGCCTGGCCGACGAAACAACCCCCCTGCGTGAACTGGGCGAACAGCTCAAGGACACCGAGAACAGCCTCCAGTCCTCCCTGGCTCCGGCCTGGAAGACCTACTACACCGAGGCCAACCCGTCGCTTTTCTCCGGCTCCTACCTGCGTTTCCTGCGCGAGGACGTCGAGGACTGGCTGTTGTGGTCCAACCTGTGCCTGGAGCTGCTGCGCACCCCGGCCATGCTGGCCATGGCCGCCCAGGGCGCGGGCATGGGCCTGGTGGCCGCGCTTTTGGTCATGGGCCTGGCCCTGGCCGTGCGACGGCTGGGGGCGCGCCACGGCCTGTCGGCCCGCGCCCAGGCCAGTTTTGTCCGGGCCGGCGGCTGCGCCGCCGGCGGCGCGGGCTTCATGGTGCTGGCCCAGTACGCGCCGTTCTTCCTTTTCACCCTGCTCATCTCCGTCAGCGAGATTCTCTACGCCGCCGCCCTGGTCCATTTTTCCCGATTGGCCCTGCGCGACCGCGACCTGCGCCGGCCGGCCGTGTTGTGGCCCACCTGGCGGCTTTTCGCCCTGGGCCTGCTCCTGGAAGCCGGGCGCTACCCCGAGAGCATCACCGGCCCGATCATGGCCGTGGTGCTGCTTTTCGCCGCCAAGGGCTTCCGCCGACGCCACCGGGATACTCCCAAGGACCTGCCCCTGGAACGGGCCATCACCGCCATCCTGGCCTACGCTCTGCCGCCCCTGGCCGTCTGCTCCCTGCTGGGACTGCCCCAGACCGCCATACTGGCCGCCTCGGGGCTGTTCTACGTGACCCTGGCCCTGCGGTTTGCCGCGCTCACCGTCCGGTTCCTGGCCACCCTGGAAGTGGAACGCACCCACGGCCGGCCGCCGCTCTACATCGGCATCCTCACCGGCGCGGGTTTTCCCTTTTTCTTCATGACCTTCCTGTTTCTCTTCCTGTGGCTGCTCTCCAACCAGTACGGCGGTGAGAACGTGTTTTTGGAGGTGCTCAACACCGAGACGCGCATCGAATCGGTGGGCATCAGCCTGCAAAAGCTCGTGCTGCTCCTGCTGGGCTTTTATGTGACCCGGGCGGTCATCGCGCTTGCGGCCGCCTTTATCGCCGACATCGCCGGCCGCAGGCGGGCCGTGGAGCGCGGGGCCAAGTCCACCCTGCTTCGGGTCAGCACCTACTTCTGGTGGGGCCTCTACGCGGTCTTTTCCCTGTCGGTGCTGGGCTTGTCGCTGACGAGCATCGCGGTGGTGGCCGGCGGGTTGTCGGTCGGCATCGGCTTTGGCCTGCAAACCACGGTCAACAACTTCGTCAGCGGCCTGATCCTGCTCTTTGGCCGCTCGATCCAGGCCGGGGACACCATCCAGATCGGCGAGGGCGAGGGCGTGGTCAAGGAGGTCAACATCCGCAACACCGAGGTGCTCACGCGCGAAAACGCCACGGTGTTCGTGCCCAATTCCGAGCTGGTCTCCGGGCGCATCGTCAACTGGAGCCACAAGGACCCCAGCGTGCGCCGCGACATCAACATCGGCGTGGCCTACGGCTCGGACACGGACAAGGTGCGCGAGCTGCTCCTGGCCGCCGCCGGGCAGTGCCCGGCCGTGCTGGAAAATCCCGCTCCCGCCGTGCTCCACTGGGATTTCGGCCCAAGCACCCTGGACTTCAAGCTGCGGGTCTGGCTGGCCGACGTGAACAACGCCGTCAGCTCCCTGTCCATGATCCGCACGGCCATCGACCGGCTGTTCCGGGAAGCCGGCATCGAGATCGCCTTTCCCCAGACGGACCTGCACCTGCGCACGGCCCCGGCCCTGGAACATCTCGCCGCGCCCCACTTCGCCGAGACCGCCCGGCTGCTGGCCGCCGTAAGCGACCGCCTGGACGCCCTGGAACAACGCCTGGCCGGCCGCCCGGCCCGGCCCGGCGACGAACCCGACAAAGGAAATACGCCATGACCCAAGACGAAGCCCCCCAGCCGGCCAAGGTCTATTTCGCCGATCTGCGCGCCCGGGCCGCCGGCCGCAACCGCACCGCCAAGATCCAGACGCTCTTCGACGCCGCCGGCTTTGGCGACGTGGTCAAAAAAGGCGACCTCACGGCCATAAAGCTCCACTTCGGCGAGCGCGGCTGCGACACCCACATCAGCCCCACCTACGCCCGGGCCGTGGTGGAGCGCATCAAGGCCCAGGGCGGCCGGCCCTTCGTCACCGACACCAACACCCTGTATTCCGGCAGCCGCCACAACGCCGTGGACCATCTGCTCACGGCCGTGGAGCACGGCTTCGACTACGCCGTGCTCGGCGCGCCGGTCATCATCGCCGACGGCCTGGACAGCACCAACGTCCTGGAAGTGCCGATACGCGGCAAGCATTTCGAGAAGGTCAAGATCGCCGGCGACATCGTGCGGGCCGACTCCCTGCTGGTGTTGTCCCACTTCAAGGGCCACGAGCTGGCCGGCTTTGGCGGGGCGGTCAAAAACCTGGCCATGGGCTGCGCCCCCCGGGCCGGCAAGCAGGACCAGCACTGCGTGCGGTTTGTGGTGGAGCCCAAGAAGTGCATCGGCTGCGCCGAGTGCGTGGCCGTGTGCCCGGTGGGCGCGGCCAGGATGAAGGGGAAAAAGGCGGTCATCGACAAGGCGAGCTGCATCGGCTGCGGCGAATGCCTGACCGTGTGCCCCAAAAAGGCCATGAGCATCGACTGGCAGACCGAGATCGTGCCCTTCATGGAGCGCATGGTGGAATACGCCCTGGGCGCGGTGGCCGGCAAACCCGGCCGGGTGGGCTATGTCAACTTCCTGGTCAACGTCACCCCGGACTGCGACTGCGTGCCCTGGTCCGACGCGCCCATCGTGCCGGACATCGGCTTTCTGGCCTCCACCGACCCGGTGGCCCTGGACAAGGCCTGCCTGGATCTGGTCAACGAACAGGCGGCCTGTCCCGAGTGCAAGCTCGAACACGGCATCCACAGCGGCGAGGACAAGTTCACGGCCCTGTGGCAGTGGACGCGCGGCGACATGACCTTCGTGCACGGCGCGGCCGTGGGCCTGGGCCGGCCGGAATACGAACTGGTGCGCGTCTAGTGTGGCGCTCCTTGAAAATTACGATCGTATTTGCCAAGGAAAAACCATCATTTTGGCATGTTGCCCACGAAATGCCCGCCGTGCTTTTCGTGGATGCGGCACCAGTCTCGCGGCGTTTGCAGGATGCGGGGGGATACTTCAAGAAAAAGAGCGTGCCCTGACACGCTGACAAGCGGACTGCGGAACAAACGGAGCCTACGGTCTCAGCCGAAGGCTCCATTTCTTTTGTAAGAAGCTCGAAGGTCCTGCAGGACTATTTTATTGCTTGGCGCTTCGAGCATCCCATCGAGAATGGCATACCCGATGCCGGCGTCCGTAAGCTGCCGCAACCGAACCTCGCGGTATTCGGCCACGGTCCTGTCGCCAGGGAACGCGTCGCTCCAGGCCAGGCCGAAAGGCAATTGCGTGATCGCGTCCGTGAAAATCACAACGCGAATCCCGTCCACCCTCCAGATCGCCTCCTGAAACTCGTTGGCTGTCATGTTCCTTCCTCTTGGAAGGAGATATACATAAACTGATCTCGTGGAGCAATGGGATTTTTCCCGCGCGACAATGCCGCCAACCACAACGCCTTACTGCTTGAGTTGTCGGCTGGATTTGATGCAGCCGCCCGTGGCCGAGGCCACCTTGCGCTGCATGTCCTCGGGCATGGCCCCATGGCTCAGGATGTGGCTGACCGTCTGGGAATTGAGCAAGGCAGACGTCTGCTGGGCGGCGCAGCGGCAGATGGCCGCCACCTGGGCCTTGGAATACCCCTGGCGGGCGAACTCCGCCTCTTTTTTCAGGCAGTCCTGTTCGATGCTGCCCTGCATGGCCCGGCGCATTTCCGGCGTCACGGCCACGCCCTCGGCCGCCCGGGCCGGCAGGGCCTGGGACGCCGTCAACAGGGCCAACGCCGCCGCCAGCACCATGGCGCGCGTCTTCATGCCCACTCCTCCTTTCGCGTTTCCCGCTACGCCCGCAAACCGGCAGGTCCGGGGCCGGGAGGCCCCCCCCGCGCCCGTAGGGCGGCGGGGGCCGGGCCCGAGGTGG
>JAEZMB010000312.1 GCA_023435825.1 Pseudomonadota bacterium
ACCGCCTGGCCGAGCGGGCGTAAGTAAGAAGGAAGAGAAGAGTGCCTCCGGCGGCTGGGGGCCTGAGGCCCCCAGACCCCCCAAATGGGTGAAGGGGGACCGGCTGTCCGCACGCACTTGCTCATAAACAATTTGCCTTCCATTCAGGGGGTCCGGGGGGATTATCCCCCCGGCCGCCGGAGGCATCTTCAATAATATTTTCGAGGTTATCACATGCGTTACAATATCTGCGTCATGCCGGGCGACGGCATCGGGCCGGAGATCGTGGCCGAGGCGGTGAAGGTTCTGGACGTGGTCGGCAAGAAGTTCGGCCTGGAGTTCGCCTACACCCAGGCGCTTATCGGCGGCGCGGCCATCGACGCCAAAGGCGTGCCGCTGCCTGATGAGACGGTCGCGGCCTGCAAGGCGGCCGACGCCGTGCTGCTCGGCGCGGTCGGCGGCCCCAAGTGGGACGAGATCGATCCGGCCATCCGCCCGGAAAAGGGCCTGCTCGGCATCCGCAAGGCGTTGGGGCTTTTCGCCAACCTGCGTCCGGCCAAACTGTTCCCGGAGCTGGCCGCTGCTTGCTGCCTGCGCCCGGACATCGTGGGCCAGGGCCTGGACGTCATGGTCATCCGCGAGCTGACCGGCGGCGCGTATTTCGGCGAACCGCGCGGCATCGAGAAGCGCGGCGACGAGGAAGTCGGGTTCAACACCATGGTCTATGCCGAGCACGAAGTGCGCCGCATCGCCAAGGTGGGCTTCGAGACCGCCCGCAAGCGCGGCAAGAAGCTGTGTTCCGTGGACAAGGCCAACGTGCTGGACGTCTCGCGCCTGTGGCGCAAGGTGGTTCTGGAAGTGGCCAAGGACTACCCGGACGTGGAACTGTCGCACATGTATGTGGACAACGCGGCCATGCAGCTGGTGCGCGCCCCGTCGCAGTTCGACGTCATCGTGACGGAAAATCTTTTCGGCGACATCCTGTCCGACGAAGCGGCGGTCATCACCGGCTCCATCGGCATGTTGCCCTCGGCTTCGCTTGGCGCGGCCAACCCGGGATTGTACGAGCCCATCCACGGCTCGGCCCCGGACATCGCCGGCCAGGACAAGGCCAATCCCCTGGCCACCATCCTGTCCGTGGCCATGATGCTCAAGCATTCCTTCGACCAGTCCGCCGCCGCCGAGGCCATCGAAGCCGCCTGCGCCAAGGTGCTGGCCGACGGCTACCGCACCGGCGACATCATGGAGCCGGGCAAGACCCTGGTCGGCTGCAAGGCCATGGGGAAGCTGGTGGTCGAGCGGTTGGGTTAGAGAAGGGGAGTTTCAACGACGGCTGGGGGCTAACCACCCCCGGCCGCCAATAAGGGCGCTTGGTAAGGAAAACCGAATGAACAGCGCCGCAACGACCATTGATCCTGCCGTCATTTTACGGGCCTGGATGTCCTTCAAGGAGTTGGTTGGCGTAACCTCCGTCAAGACGGAGGAAGATTACGAGCGAGCCGCCGCGCTGGTCAACGTGCTGCTCGACGCCATCCGCGACGATGCGTCGCATCCGCTTTCCGACGTGCTCCATTACCTGACCGTGCAGATGGCGGACTACGAGGCCGCCCAGGTGGAAATTCCCGAGGCGCAGCCCAAGGACGTGTTGCGGTTGCTGATGGAACAGCACGGCCTCAAGCAGGCCGATCTGACGGATTGCGCGCCCCAAGGCCATATCTCGGCGATGCTGTCCGGCAAGCGGGGCATCAGCAAAGAGGCGGCGAAAAAGTTCGCCAAGCGGTTTGCCGTGAGCCCGGACGTGTTTTTGTAAATGAGGTTCATTTCGCCCCCCTAAACCGCCCCGGACAGCCTCCGCCCCAGGGCTGGTTCTCCTGCCCGTTTTTGCGTACAACGCGCGCCATGGCGGGCGGACGTCCTTGTCGCGCCCCTTCGCCGCAACACTCCAGCCAAACGACGCACTCCTCATGGCCAAAGTCAGTCTGCAAAATATTTCCAAGGCCTATGCCGGCCGCGACCTGTTCAAGGAATTCTCCCTGGAGATCCCCGGCGGCACGCGCCTGGCCGTGGTCGGTCAGAACGGCGCGGGCAAATCCACGCTCCTGAAACTCATTGCTGGCGTGTCCGAACCCGACGGCGGCCGGGTGATCCTCTCCACCGGCGCGCGCCTGGGCTATGTGGCCCAGGAAATGGACGCATCCGATCTCGGCATGTCGCTTTTAGCCTGGGTCATGGCCGCGCTGCCGTCCTGGAAGGAATTCTGGAAACGCTACGACGCGGCCGTGGCCGCCGGCGACGAAGCGGCCATGACGGCCCTGGCCCACGAGCAGGCCAGCCTGGAACATGCCCTGGGCTACAATCCCGAGCACCGGGCCAAGACCATCCTTTCGGGCCTGGGGTTCGAGGAAAAGCACATGGCCGGCCCCTTGTCCGGCCTGTCCGGCGGCTGGCGCGAACGGGCCAAGCTCGCCCGGGTGCTCACGGCCGGCGCGGACGTGCTGCTCCTCGACGAACCCACCAACCACCTCGACCTCGAAGCCGTGGCCTGGTTGGAGGCGTTTTTGACCGCCTTCGAGGGCGTGCTCATTTTCGTGGCCCACGACCGGGTGTTTCTCGACCGCGTGGCCACCCACACGCTGTTTTTGGGCGAAACCAAGCCCATCTGGCGGCCCGGGTCGTTCTCCCAGTTTTTGGCCTGGCGCGAGGAGATGGAGAAGCAGTGGGAGCGGCAGGCCGCGGCCATCGACAACAAGATCAAGCAGCATAACGTCTTTATCGACCGCTTCCGCTACAAGTCGAGCAAGGCCCGGCAGGCCCAGAGCAAGCTCAAAAACGTGGAAAAGCTCAACAAGGAGATCGAGAGCCTGCGCGGCGACCGGCCCGACGTGCGCGGCCGCACGCTTGATTTCTCCCTGCCCGAGCCGGAGCGCTGCGACAAGACCGTGTGCGCCGCCGCCGATCTGGCCTACCACTGGCCGGATCGTGCGCCGCTGTGGCCGCCGCTCACCTTCCAGCTCTTTCGCGGCCAGAAGGTCGCCCTGGTCGGCCACAACGGCGCGGGCAAGACCACGCTGTTAAAACTCATCGTCGGCGTCAACAAACCCAACGACGGCCGGCTGGTGCTCGGTACGGGCGTCAAGCTCGGGTATTTCAGTCAGCATCAGACGGAAATCCTCAATAGCGAAGCCACGGTGATGTCCGAGATGCGGCGCATGGCCGGCCCCAAGGCCACGCATCTGGAATGCTGCTCCACATTGGGGCTGTTCCTGCTCGGCGAGGACTATTGGGATCGCCGGGTGTTCGAGCTCTCCGGCGGCGAGAAGTCGCGGCTGGTGTTGGCTGGCCTCTTTTCGGCCCGGGCCAATTTCCTGGTCCTGGACGAACCGACCAACCACCTGGACCTGGAAAGCCGCGAAGCGCTGGTGCGCGCCCTAGCTGAATATTCGGGCACCATCCTCATGGTCGCCCACGACCGGTATCTCTTGCGCGAGGCCGCCGCCGAGGTCTGGTCCGTGGGGTCGGACGGGCTGGTCGTTTACGAGGAAGGCTACGCCGCCTATGAGGCGGCCCGGCTGGCCGAGGCCGCCGCCGCGTCCAAGGCCGAAGCGGCAGGCGCGGCCGAGGACAGCGCCCAAAACGCGCCCAAGCTGTCGCGCCAGGAGGACAAGGAGCGCAAGCGCCGGGTGGCCGAGCTGCGAAACGCCCTCTACCGCGACATCAAGCCCAAGCGCGAGGCCTTTGAGAAGCTCGAAGCCGAGCTGGAAACCCTGCTGGCCAAGCAGTCGGAAGTCGAGGCCGTCATGGCCGATCCCGAGACCTACGCCCAGCGCGAACTGTTTTCCAAGCTCAGCAAGGAGTACAGCGACCTTTCTCGCGAAGCCGAGGATCTGCTCGCCCGCATGGCCGTGATGGAAGAGGAAATCGCCGATCTGGAAGCCCGCCGGGCCGCCCTGGTGGAGGACGCATGAGCGGGGCCGCCAAAGTTGTCGAGGTGGTGGCCGCCGTCATCTGGAAGGACGGCCGGTATCTCGGTGTGAAGCGCCCGGCTGGCAAGGCCATGGCCGGAGCCTATGAATTTCCGGGCGGTAAGATCGAACCGGGCGAGACGCCCGAGCAGGCGCTTTCGCGCGAACTTTGTGAAGAATTGGGCATAAGGCCTGTCACGATTGCCTTTTTCCGCGAAAAAGCGCATGCCTACCAACACCTCTCGGTTCGTCTCCATTTTTTTCACGTCCGGGCGTATGACGGGGAGCCGCTCTCCTTGGAAGGCCAGGACATGGAATGGCTGACGCCCGAGCAGGGCAGGACCAGACCGTTTCTGGAGGCCGACCGCGACATCGTGGACGCCCTGGTCGCCGAAACGGCCTGACCCGTCGGCCTAGTTGCCGGCAATGCAACCCCCCTTGAAGAGTTTTTGAGGAAAGGGGGCCCGGGGGGGGGGCCCCGGATTTGAAA
>JAEZMB010000334.1 GCA_023435825.1 Pseudomonadota bacterium
ACAACTCGGCGCCCCCGCCCCGAACCTCCAGCACCTCTGTCTCGGTGTCGTAGAGCCCGTACTTGGCCCGGTTGTCGCCGTCGCGCGGCTGGCCCACCGACCCCACGTTGACGATATGGCGCGCCGCCGCCTCCAGCGGATTGTCCCCCACCGACAGCTCGAAACGGTCCACCTCGCGGCCGCGCAAGCTCGCGCCCTCCAGCATGTGGGTATGGCCCACGAAGGACACTCGCTCGGGCGTGCGCAAGAACGCCCGGCGCAGGGTCGTCTCGCCGGCCTCGAACAGATAGCTCGTGGTGTCGTTTGGCGGCAGGCCGTGGACCAGCCGGCAGCCGGCCACGGCCATGGAGGTCGGATAGTTGGCGATGCGGGCCAGGGCGGCCGGGGAGAGCAGTTCGCAGGTGCGCGTGAGCGCTTCCCGGGCCTGGTCGTTGAGTCCCCGCCGCCGGGCCGGGTCCACGGCCGCCCACTCGTGGTTGCCGCGCACGCTGGGAATGCCGCGAGCCGTGAGCACCTCCAGCACGCCCTCGGGGTCGGGGCCGTAGCCGATGTTGTCGCCCAGGCTGGCGGTGATGCCGGGGCGGTGGGCGTCCAGGTCGGCCAGGACGGCGGACAGGGCTTCGAGATTGCCGTGGATGTCGGCGAGCAGGGCCAGGAGCATGGGCAAATAGTGGCACGTCGCCGGGCGGCCGGCAAGGGCGGGGCGTCCGGTAGGGCTTCCGGCAACGGGGAAGCGACGACGCGGCTCGCCCTTCGACTTCGGCCTTTGCCGCCGGCCACTGGGGCGGCCAAGGCGTCCGCCTGTTTCGTGGGCGGCCAAACGCCCGGATGACCGCCCCCTCACGCCGCCCCGCCAAAAAGACGGACGCGCCCCCGGGGCCTATCCACCCGGGAGCGCGTCATGTTCTTGGAGGGATGATGCGGGGGTTGTGGGGGAGAAACGTTTCGAGGGTGTGTAAGCCTTAGTTGAAATACTTGTTTTGCAGCCACTGCTTGATGGCGCCGGTGGGGGCGTAGACGCCCTTGTTGAAACCCACCTCGGCCATGAAATCCTTGGCCAGATCCTCGGGGATCTCAAACGAGGCCAGTTCCACGCAGTCCTCGGAGTTGCGCCGCACCAGCGACAGCTTGGGTTCGCCGGTCCAAGTGTTGACCACGAAATACGTGGAAAAATCGTTCTTCGAGGTTACGGGCTTATGCTGGGCATGCCAGGAATTGTTTCCCCATTCGAGATACAAGGTCACGGCGTCTTCCGGGGTCATGTCCCAATCGATGACAAGTCCGGACAGGTCGTGCTGCGTCTGCATGCGTATCCTCCAGGGCGCGGGTTTCGCGTTTCGTTGTCTGCAACCGATATGAGACAAATCTAATCCATTTTGTCCGCCGGTCAAGCAGGAAATGGCAAAAAGCGGGAACAAACCCTTGAAAAAGGCTGTTTCCATTTGAAATAATAGAATAAATATTCGTAGAAGCCGGCAGCCAAGCCCCTTGGAACGGCGAAGCGGGGGGACAGCAGCCCGGTTTTGCTCCGGCCCCATTGCCGGGCAAGGCGGTCGCGGGCCGGCAATGGGGCCGGGGGCCGCGCCGCGCGCGGCCAAGGCAAGGGGCCTGGAGTCGCCGCCTAGTGTCGCGTCCGCGAAATGCGCATATGGTGTTTTGTAGTCAACAGCCTAAAACCATTTATTTTTCTTAAAAAATACTGTCGTATTTTTTAAGGGACGCGACACTAGGGCCCGCGTGGCCCGGCTTGGGGCGCGCGCCGCGAACCCGGCCGCTTTTCATACCTCGTCGATTTGGATAGGACTGGCCAAAGCGCAACCGAAGGCGGACGGCCGCTCAGCCGCCACGGTCTGGCGGAACGCGGCGGTTCCACCGTGCCGGTGGGGGGCGGCGCGTCCGGCGTTTGCGGCGCGGGCGGGTTGCCGCCGGCTGTGGGGCCTGGTTGCACCGCCGGGAGGATCAAGCGTGACGCAGCCGAAACCGAAACGGGCCGTCTGGACCCGCCCAGGCCCGTTGTTCGGGCGGCCGCCCCGCACGGGCTTTGCCCGGCCGCTTCGGGGGGTGTGGCTGCTTCTTGCCCTCCTGGTCCCGTCGGTGGTGTCCGCGGGCGCGGCCGTGGAACTCTCGCCCCCCGAGGCCCGCTATGTGGCCGAGAGCGGGCCGGTCACCCTGTGCGTGGACCCGGACTGGCCGCCGTTCGAGACCATCGACGCCGGCCGCCACGTCGGCATCGCCGCCGATCTGCTCGGGCTTGTGGCCGAGCGCACCGGCCTGCGCTTTACGCTTGTGCCCACCGCCTCCTGGGACGAAAGCCTTGAAGCCTCGCGCCAGGGCCGCTGCCGGGCGCTGAGCTTCCTCAACCGGACGCCCCAACGCGAGCAGTGGCTGCTCTTTACCCGACCGCTTTTAAGCGACGTCAACGTCTTTATCACCCGCGAGGAGCATCCCTTCATCGCCGACCCGGGCCGGCTTGCCGGCGAGACCATCGTCTTTCCCTCGGGCACGGCCATGGAGGAACTGATCCGCCGGGACTACCCCAACCTCAACATCCTCACCACGGCCAGCGAGGACGAGGCCATCGCCATGGTGTCCGACCGCAAGGCGGACATGACCATGCGTTCGCTTATCGTGGCCGCCTACACCATCAAGAAGCGCGGGCTGTTCAATCTCAAGATCGCCGGCCAGCTCCCGTACTATTCCAATAACCTGGGCGTAGGCGTCGTCGGCGACGACCGGATGCTGGTCGACATCCTCAACAAGGGCATCGACACCATCACCACGGCCGAGCGGGCGGCCATCGAGAACCGGCACGTGTCCATCAACGTCCAGACCGTGACGGACTACGGGGCCTTGGCCAAGGTGCTGGGCGCGGTCCTGGCCTTGGCCGCCCTGGGCGGGGCCTGGGCGATCAAAGTCAAGCGCCTCAACACGGCGCTGCGCCGGGAGATCGAGCGCCGGGAGGAACTGGAGCGGATGCGCGCCGACGTGGAGCAGATCATCCGCCACGATCTGGTGACGCCCCTTTCCGGGCTCATCGGCATTCCGGAGCTGCTGGAAACCGAGGCGAACCTGACCCCCCAGCAGCGGGAGCTGCTGCGCCACGCCGCCACCTCCGGCCGGCGCATGTTGGCCACCATCCGCATGGCCGGCGATCTGGCCCGGATGGAGAAAGGGACCTACAACGTCGCCAAGGCCGACTGCGACGTGCTCGGGATCATCCGGGGGGCACGGGTCAATCTGGACAAGCTGTTCGCGCTCAAAAGCCTCGCCTTCGCCGTGTCCCTGGACGGCCGGCCGGCCGGGGCCGAGGACCGCGCCCCGGCCCGAGGGGACGCCAACTTGCTGGGCAACCTGTTCGAGAACCTGCTGAAAAACGCGGCCGAGGCCTCGCCCGAGGGCGGGGAGGTCGCGGTGGACATCCGGCTAGGCGAGGGGACGGTCGCCGTGCGCAACCAGGGGCGGGTGGACCCGGAGATCGTGGACACCTTTTTCGAGAAATACGTCACCCGGGGCAAGACCTTCGGGACCGGCCTTGGCACCTATTCGGCCCGGCTCATCGCCCGGGCCCACGGCGGCGACGCGGCATTGGACCTCGACGAACCGGATCAGGTCACGGTGCGGGTCTTGCTGCCGGGCCTGAAAGCGGCGCGTTGAGGGCGGATAACGCCCCCGGACGCTTCCAGGCGCGCGACCCTGGCTTTTCGCCCCGGAACCAACATGAGCGTATTTTTTACGGATGACGCCGTGCTGTCGGTGGGCGTCCGTCAAGCCGGCTCGGCGCGCGTTTCGCGGACGCGGCCCTAGCCGCACAGCCGGCAGGCGGCCAGGGCGGCCTGGCCCCGGGCGGCCACGGTGTCGGGCACAAGCTCCCAGCCGTCAAAGCGCGTGAAGGCGGCCGGATCGGCGGCGGCCCGGGACAGGGCGGCCAGCAAGGTCTTGGCGGGCTCGGGCTTGATACGCTCGATGGCCAGGGCGGCCAGCCCCCGGGCTTCGGGGGAGCAGTCGTTAAGGGTGGCGGTCAGCTCCGGCAAGGCCCGGGCGGCCAGCTCCGGCGCGGCCTGGGCCAGCCGGGCGATGGCCCACCAGGCTCCCAGGCGCAGGGGCGCGTGGTCGATGAAGGTGCAGTCGCCCGCCATGTCCTGGACGTAGGAAATCAGGATGCGGTGGTAGTCGGCGGCAAGGGTCGGCGTGCGGGCGAGCGTTTCGCCCATGCACTGGGGGATGCCCCAGGCGATGTTGCCCGACTCCTCGTTGACCCGCCACATGAGGTTGCGCCAGACCTCCCGGGCGTCTTCCAGGCGCGCGGCGGCCATGTCGGCCATGGACGCGCCAAAGGCCACCACGGCCCGCCAGCCGATAACGGCCTCGGGGGCAAGGAGCAGCGAAAAAAGCGGCCCCTGGCGGTGGATCGGCGCGATGGGGCTCAGGGCGGCCAGGGCGGCCTCGGCGGTGGGCAGCGTGAGGGCCTCGCGGACCTCGGTCATGAGGCGGCGGCGGGAGGGCATGGCGGCGCTCCGAAAACGCCTCGCCAACGCGAGGCGTCGGCGAGGCGGCAAATGACCCGAGTCGAATCGCCGCCGGAAGCGGGCGGCGTTTTTCTGGCAACGCACCGAAACCATGGCCTGTTCGCGAACAAGGCCACGGTATCTTCAAAGGCGCGGCCCTAGGCCTTCAGGGCGGCTTCGATCTCGCGCACCATGTCGGGATGGGGCTCGTAGCCGGTGGCCCGGGCCTGGGCGACCAGCTCCTGGGCCTTGGCGAAATCGCCGCGTTCCATGGCCACCAGGGCCAGGTTGTTGATGGCCGGCCCGAACTGCGGCTCGATGGCCAGGGCCTTCTGGCTGAAGTTCTCGGCCGCTTCCAGCTTGCCCTGCATGAAAAGGGCGCTGCCCAGGGTGGCCAGGGCCTGGACGTACTTCTCGTCGATCTTAATCGCCCGGCGCAGGGCTTTCTCGGCCTTGTCGACCTCGCCGCGCTGCAGGTGGACAAAGCCGATGTTGCCGTAGGGCACGGCGAAAAGCGGCCGGGCCCGGCAGGCCTTCTCGTTCCATTCCAGGCAGGCGTCGAGGTCGCCCTTGTTCATGGCCAGGCCGCCGAGCTGCACGTAGCCTTCGGCCAGGCTCGGCGAACATTCCACGGCCTGGTGGAATTCCGCCTCGGCCTCGATCAGGCGTCCCTTGGCCACGTAGGCCGTGCCCAGGTTGTAGTGGGACACGCCGCAGCCGGGGTTCTGGGACAGGCGCTTTTTGAGCTCGTCGATGAATTCGTCGGGAGTGCGGGCGGTGTAATCCATGGATGATCCTTCTCGGCGTTATTTGGTTGGCCCAAGCTCGGCGTCAAGGCCTTCGCGGACCAGCAGTTCCTTGTACCATTTGCAAAAGCTGTACATGCCCCGGTGGCGTTCGGAGCCGGACATGACCCCGACGCACAGCTCCCAGGCGCCCTTGGCGAATTCTTCCGAGGCCCCGGGCACGGTGGTCAAGAATTCGGTCACGAGCTGCTGGCTGGTGCGGCGCGAGGCGTCCTCGCGCAGGTCCAGCGGGTCCATGGGCTCCTGGAAGGGGTCCCAGTTGTCGTAGCCGATCTTGTCGATGAACTTGCGGCGACGGGGTTTGACCTTGTCGTAGATGGCGCGCTTGAGTTCGGCCAGCTCTTCGGGACTGTGGGCCATATTATTCTTCCTTGCCGCCGGCAGCGCCGTCCGGGCCGGGCAGGACCCAGGAGGTGCCGCCGGTGCAGCTCGAACACGCCGGCGAGCCGGCCTGTTCGCCGCAGGAGCCGCAAGCCGAACCGCCCGGGGCCGGGGCAAAGGGATCGGACGCGGCCGCCCACTTGGCTTCCTGCTCGTGGAGCTTGACCATTTCTTCCTCGGTCAAAAGGCCCAGGAACTCGTCGTCGAAATCCGTGACCAGGGCAAAGGACACCGGCACGAGCATCTCGGCCATCAGCGGCAGCTTGGTGGGGATGGAGGCCACCAGTTCCTGGGACAGGGCCACGAGCTTGTCCTGGAGCTTTTCGATCTTGACCGTGGGATAGCGGCCGCCCGGGGCGAAGCCGGCATTGCCGCAGGTCCGGGCCTCGCCGGAAATCTCCAGGGGCACGCCGTAGAGCCGGCAGGTGATGGGGCGGCTTTTGTAGAGGATGCAACGGTCGTCGTCGCCCAGAAGCGGGCAGCGGATGCGCTCGCGGGCGATGCTTTCGAGGATCTCGCGGGTGGACACGCCCTGCTCGTCGGCCCTGAAGGCCTTGCGCTTGAGCTTGGCGGCGTCGCGGTCGGCGGCGTTGGCCCGCTCCAGCACGGCGTCGCGGGCCGGGCCGGGCGGGAAGGCCTCGTTGAATTTGCGGTTGAGGTACAGGGCCTCGATGAAGGTCAGGTCGAACAGGGCATGGCAGCAATCGCTGCACCCTTCGCCGCAGCTGACCATGTCCGGGCACAGGGACGCGACCTTGGAAAAGGCGGCGTCGGCTTCGGCGGCAATGGCTTCATAGCGGGCAAAGGCGGGGGAAAAATCCAACTGCATCGGCGGACTCCGGCGGCCGGGGCCAGCGCCGCGCCTCCCCGGTGTCCGGCGGAGGGTCGGGCGGCCCGGGCTCAAGACGGCAACGGGAGCGGGGCGTTCGCCCGCTCCCGTTGCCGGTTGATTTTTCGTATGCTGTTACTGCTCTTCGACGATGATGGCTTTCTGGTCGCACACCTCGACGCAGGATTCGCAGCCCAGGCATTCTTCCATGTTGACGGCCACGGCCTTGCCGTCGCGCATCTCATAAACTTCCACCGGACACACGTCCACGCATTCGCCGTCGCCAATGCATTTTTGCGTGTCGACAATGACGCGATATCCCATAAACACCTCCGCTTCCCACTTCGTATGAAAAAAATTTTGTTGTCATGACGAAGGGTTAGTCAGGCATGGCAGACATGGCCCACAAGGATCAGGCAGGCTTACCGTCGCGTCCGTCCCGTGTCAAGGCGGCGCGGGACGGACGGCGGCGGCGGCGGCACTGGCGGTGCTTTTTTTTCATTATCGGGGGCTGTTTGGAGAGTCCATGGCACGGGGCGTAACCGGCCGTCCCGGACCGCGTCTTGGTATCTTACTGAAAAGAAGGGGCTTTTTTTATTAAAAAAGGGCTAAAGTTCCTGTTGGGAAATGCCGAAAAGCGTGATGAAGCCTGAATTTAACCTTTTGACGCAGGGATGCCTGAAAGCCAGGGACGGCCATGGGCAAGCTTACCTATCTACGACCGCGACGCGGCGATATACAACCGGTTCTGGTGCTGCTCACGTCGCACAGGCTCGATTGCTTTCTCGTCTGCATCCGTTGCCTGGAGCGCTACACCGACTGCTCCCGGTTCAAGCGCATCTATATCGTGGCCAACGCCTTGCCCCCGGAACACCTGGCCATGGCCAAGGGCTTCGTGGCCCGCCACGCCAACGCCGTGCTCCTGGAACGCGGGCCGCGCGGTCTGGTCCCGGCCGTGCTGGAGGCCCAAAACGAGATCTACGCCGCCCACATCGACGACGTCATCATCAAGATCGACGAAGACCTGTTCGTCACCCCGCACTGGCTCGAACACCTCCTCGACGGCTATCTCGACCACGCCGAGCGTCCCGACGTGCCGCTGGTCATGCCGCTTGTGCCCATAAGCCCGCCCGGACGACACGTCCTCAACCGCTTCCTGCGCCTGTCCTACCCCTCCGAACGCCACATGTTCGCCGGCCCGCCCATCGAGGAAAACTGGGTCTACCACCGCTGGATGTGGGAAAAGCTCGTCCACGAAAACCTGGGCGAGGTCTACCTGCGCGACGCGCCGCCCAAGTATGCCTACGTGGGCTACCTCACCATCAATTGCGTGATTTTCGACCAGCGCCTGTTGCGGCTGGTGCTGCCGTTCCCCACCACCAAGGTGGCCGGCCAGACCACCACCGACGAAAAGGCCGTCAACCTGGCCCTGGCCGCCGGCCACATGAAGGTGGCCGTCCTGGGACGCAGCCTGGCCCACCACTACAGCTTCTCCAAGTGCGAGGACTACCTGCGCTCCCACATGCCCCTTGAGCGGGTATGGCGGTTCATGCAGGGCCTGCCCGACGCGCCGGTGGTCGTGCCGCGTCGCCGCTGGTCGGCCGTGCCCGGCGAGCTCAAGCTCCTCAAGGTGGGGGGGTAGCGGTCCGCTCCAGTCCATCCCGGTCCGGGAGTTGCCGGACAAGCCTTGGCAGGATAGGATGTTGCAAACGCGCGCGGCGCGGGAATGGTCCCGGCGTCGGGCGCGTTTTGCCGTTTGCGGCGGCCGCCTCACAGCGGGCGCGGGAGGTCCATGGACGCGACAACCTACCCCGACCGGCAGGCCTCCTATCCGGTGGCCGGCCACGACAAGCTGGTGTTCCTGGAAAACGTGGTCAAAAACCCCAACATCCAGGTCGGACGCTACACCTATTTCGACGTCACCGGCACGCCCGGCCAGCGCGCCGAGGATTTCGAACACCAAAACGTCCTCTACCACTTCGATTTCATCGGCGACAAACTGCGCATCGGTGCGTTTTGCGCCATCGGCAGCGGCGTGCGCTTCCTCATGAACGGGGCCAACCACGCCATGGACGGCATTTCCACCTATCCCTTCGCCATCTTCCGCCACGGTTGGGAAAAAGCCGGCCTGCCCGACGGCCATCGGGGCGACACCGTGGTCGGCAACGACGTCTGGCTGGGCTTCGAGTCGCTGATCCTGCCGGGCAAGCGCATCGGCGACGGCGCGGTGGTGGCGGCCGGCAGCGTGGTCACCAAGGACGTGCCGCCCTATGCCTTGGTCGGCGGCAACCCGGCCCGGATCATCCGGCAGCGGTTCCCCGAGGACGTGGTGGCCCGACTGCTCGCCCTGGCCTGGTGGGACTGGCCTATCGACAAGATCAGCCGCCACGTGGCCCTGCTCACCGCCGGCGATGTGGACGCCCTGGAGCGGGTGTGAGGTGGTGAGGAGAGAAGAGGGGGAGAAGATGCCTCCGGCGGGGGGGGGGGGGGGGGGGGGGGGGGGGGGGGGGGGGGGGGGGGGGGGGGGGGGGGGGGGGGGGGGGGGGGGGGGGGGGGGGGGGGGGGGGGGGGGGGGGGGGGGGGGGG
>JAEZMB010000011.1 GCA_023435825.1 Pseudomonadota bacterium
CGCCGCGACGGCCCGGCGGTGCGGGCCAGGGTGAGCGAGGGCCTGGCCGACGTGGGCTTTGCCGTGCCCCTGGCCTCGCTCAAGGCGTTCTTGTCCCGGGGGCAGGTGCCCTTTGTTGCGGCCCCCAGTTCCGGGGAGCGCTCCATCGTCGATGTGGAGCGGGATCTTTCGGGAGCGGTGCTGCCGCTTTTCTGCCGGCCCGGCCGCTAGCGGCAGCGCGACGGCGGGTTTTGCGGCCTGCCCCAAGCGGGCCGGTTTTCCGCTGCGCCCATCCTAACAGCCGTTTGTCTCGCGGCCGGCGCGTGGTTCGTCCACCTTCCCACTGGCTTTCGTTTTCCCGGCCGCGAGGCCGATTGCGCCGCGACGAAGTGGGCAGGCTCGCGTAACCGTCGGCGGCTTGCCGGCTACAACAAAAACGGGCGGGGCCTTGCGGCCCCGCCCGATGCGCCCGAATTCCGGCTCGTCCAATTAGAACTTGTAAGTCAGACCGAAAGCGACCTTCCAGGCGTCGCCTTCGCGGGACTTCTCAGCCAAACGGTGGCCCCAGACGCTGGTCTGGAACTGGCCGTGGGCCCAGCCGGTCTCGAGGACGGCGGCCAGGTTTTCATAGATCATGTACTTCGTGTCGAAGTTCACGCCCATGGCGTACTCGTTGGTGGTCAGGTCGCGACCCATCACGAAGTAGGGGTTGCTGCCCAGAGCGGTGTTCAGAGCGCGGATCGCGTTGGGCGAGTTGTTGCCGCGCAGGTAGGTGTAGGTCAGGCGGTGGGTGAGCTTCTCGATGAAGGTCATGTTGTCAAGAGAAGCGCCCAGGCCCATGGCGCCGACCGGGTTCATGCCCATGTTCGAGTTCTTGGCCAGTTCCTGGCTATCGTCGAACAGGAAGCTGTTGCCCGGACCCCAGTTGGGGCGGATCTGGGGCATACGCTCGGAACCGTTGCGGGTGGAGCCGTCTTCACCGGTGGACCACCAGCCGAAGACCTTCGGGGTCATGATGTCCCAGCCGGTGTACTCGACGCCGAAGTCGATGAACCAGCCCTGACGGTTGCTCTTCTTGCGGTCGGACATGGCGCCGGCGCCGTAGATCACGTCAGCGTAGAACTTCACGGGATCAAGAGCGGTCACTTCGAAGGAGCTGCCAGCCCACCAGTAGGCGTTCTGGTCGTTCTTCCACAGGGCGGGGGAGACCAGGGTGCCGGCGGAGATCAGGTTCTCAGCAAAGGACTGGGAACCGAAGGTCGAACCGCTGGTGGTGAAGTAGCCGGCGTTCTTGCCGGCCACGCCGATCATGCCCCACGGGGTGGCCTTGAAGCCGTCCAGGGTGATGGGCAGAGCCAGGAAGTAGGCGTCAAACTCATCAGCAACCTGGGTGGTGGTGCCGTCATAGGTGCGGTTGGTGTCGATCAGGCGACCGAAACCGGCCAGCACGCTCAGGGTCTTGTCGATGATCGGGGCATTGACGGTCAGAGCAGCGATACGGTCGCCGCCGAAGACCGGGTTGCCGTAGAACATCTTGCTGATGGGCAGGTCGATGTCCTGGAGACCGGCGGTCACTTCGATGTCGTTGCAACCGGGCAGCTTGAACTGCAGGTAGGCCTGGTAGACGGCGATGGCGACCTCGGGGTTGGCGGCGGTCAGCGTGCCGTGGCCCCAGGTGTCTTCCACCTTGACGCCCAAGCGGAACTTCACGGCCTCGCTGGCCACGAAGTCGGAGCGCAGGCGGAAACGTTCCCAGATCTCGAAGCGGTCTTCGGTCTTCTTGCCAGCACCCGTGTAGGTCGGGGTGTTGGAGGTCCAGGAGGCGTTGTTCCAGCCGGTGTAGTTGTGCTCAGCGAAGAAGACGCCGTAGATACGGGCGTCGCCGGTCATCTTCACCTCGGTGGCCGCCTGGGCGCTGGCGAAGGCGCCGAGGGCGAACACCGCGATGAGGGCGATGGTAAGAATGCGCTTCATGATTCCTTCCTCCAAAAGTAGGGCGTTGCCGGAAATCGGAACGCGCGGCGGGGAGGGCGAATCCCACGCCACTTGGTGAAGGGAATAGGATGGTTTTTTTGTTTTTGCAAGACAGAAACGTGGCATTTTGGCACCAAAGTCAAAAAATTTTTACCATAAGAAAAATGTCTTTCCTGACAGGGTCTTCCCCAGCCTCGCTGACGAAGGGCAGTGGGGAAGCGCGGGAAATCAGGCTGGAATGTCCTTACCATCAGCCGCGCCGGGCCCTTGCGGGCGGCAGGACAGGACACGCCGGGCGTTTGCGCCGTCCCGCCCCGGGACGAAACCAGCGGGGAGCGGCGAGCGGCGAGCGCTCGGTCGCGTCGCGGAGGACCGGGAGCAACCGGGGTGAGACGAAAGACGATGGCCGCGACGTCGCCGCGCCCGATGGAGGCCAGCCGCGACAATCGGGGGTGACGAAAGACGACGGGCGCTGCGGAGGACGCCTGAAGCGGCGGCCCGGCAAGGCCGGCGCGAACCGACTGGCGCAGCGGCAAACGAGGTGGAAGAATCGCGGCGCGACGGTCCGATGACAACCGCCGCCAGGGAGCGGACAAGGCGGCAACAGGGCGCAAAAAAAGGCGGCGAGTTGCCCCGCCGCCTTTCTTCCTCGAAGAGAGAAAGCTCTAGACGCAGCCGGTGGGCTTGGGCAGGCCGGCCATTTTGCAGGCTCCTTTACCCGGTCCGGAGGGGAACAGCTCGTAGATGTGCTTCAGCTTGAATCCGGTCACCTTGGACAGGATGCGCACCATCGGGGCGATGCCGTTCTTCTTGTAGTAGTCCTGCAGGAACTCGATGACCTTGTTGTGCTCGGGGGTCAGTTCTTTGATGCCCTCGGAGTCCTTCACGTAGTCAACCCATTCCAGGGTCCAGTCTTCAAACTTCTGCAGGAAGCCGTCTTCATCGACCTCGAAGGTTTTGCCTTTGTATTCGACAGTAGCCATGCGCATCCTCCTTAAACGGTTGATGATACAAGCGCCCGGCCGGGATTGCCTTGCAGCCGGGCGGCCCCACGCCTTCCCGCTTGGCGGGAGGCGTTACCCAGAATCAGAGCACCCTTGATGCCCGATGGGTCGTGATTTGAGGGGGAACCGATTCGCTTGTGGCGTCAGGCTCCCGCGTTACGTTTCAAACCGTAATCGCGAAAAACGGTTCCTGTCAACGGTTTTTCATCGAACAGGCGACAGCCTGTTTCTTCTTTTGTAATAAATGACGCATGGTTGTAATGAATTTTGAGGCTTATGGCCGCTGCAAGGCGGCCAGTTCGTCACGGGCAAACGTGATGGACGGGTCCAATTTCAGGGCCGCTTCCAGGTAGTGCTCGGCCAGGGGGCCGTTGCCCAGGCGTGCCTGGCACAGGCCCAGGTTGGCCAGATCCATGGCCGAACCCGAGTCGAGTTCCAGGGCGGCGGCGAAGTCGGCGGCGGCGGCTTCATAGCGGCCGGCCTTGAAATGGGCCACCCCGCGCAGATTGAAGTATTCCTTTACCTCGGGACACAGGCCGATGGCCCGGTCGAGGATGGGCACGATGTCCTCGAAACGGCCAAGCTGGGACAGGGCGTGGGCCTGATAGAAGGCGGCCAGTCCCTTGTCCTCGGCGCTTTGCTGGAGATTCTCGGCGCAGGCGAACTGGGCGGCGGCCGCCTCGGCGTCGCCCAGGCGCAGGGACAGCACGCCCTCGAAAAAGGGCACGAAGGGGGCGCTGGGGTAGACCTCGGCCAGGGCGGCCAGCCCGGCGTCGGCCGTGGCCGGATCGGCTTCCTCGGCCAACAGCCGGCCGGTGAAAAGCCCCAGGCTGGCGGCCGGAGTGCGCTCCCGGAACCAAAAGCCCGGGATGACGTTGTAGTTGGCCGAAAGGCCCAGCTCGGGATGGGTGGTGTCCACGGTGAGGAGCTTGTAGCCCAGCCGGCCCAGGGCCTGGGCCAGCTCGGCCAGTTCCTCGGCGATGTCGGCCCGCTCGATGCTCGGCAGGCTGTCCAGCGCAACCAGCGGGCCGTCCAGGACCCAGGCCGCTTCGTCCAGGCTCGTGAACTTGGGCAGACCCGAGGCCTCGTAGTTGCTGAGCGACTCGAAATCCCCAGCCAGCTGGGCCACTTCGGTCAGGGCCCGGATGGCGGCCTTGGCCGGCGAGGCGGCCGTGCCGGCGGTGAAAACGATCTCCGAGGCGTGGGGAAAGGTGGCCGGGTCGTAGGCGATGGCGGCCACGGTGGGCACGGGCTGGCCCAGGGTGAAGTCCTTGAGCCAGACCTTGACGCCCTGGCTGTCGAAGGCGGCCAGGAGCTTATTGAGGACCGGGTCCTTGATGCCGGCCGGATCGATGGTCGGCATGACGCGGCGTTCGCGGTCGATGACGGCGCAGACATGGCGTTCGACCAGCTCGCAGGCCCCCTGGAGCACGGATTCCTCGAAGCAGTTGCCGGCGGAAGATCCGTTGAATTCGTTGAGAATCTTGAACCAGTCCAGGGGCACGGCCACATCCTTGCCGGCGGCCACGTCGCGCACCTTGATGAAGCGCCAGGGGACCAGGTCGAGGATGCGCCGGGCGTCGGCCTCGCTCAAGGTCTCGCCCACGGACTGGAGGATGACGGACAGCGGAATGAGCCCGTCGCCGTACTCGGCTTCGGCTTCGGTCCAGGTGGCCGGCAGGAAGCGGGCCTCGTCGCGCCAGAAGGAGAAGAAACTGTACCGTTCGGCCAGCTCCATCAGGGCCGAGGCCTCGGCCTGCTCGGGGCTGGCCCCTTTGCCCATCTGCTTGCGGGTGGGCATGACGCTGCGGGCTTCGTCGCCGCAGATGCTCAGAAAGACCGGGATGCCGAGCCGACCGGTGTCGATGCGCCTGGTCTCGGCCAACACGCCCTGGCCCAGGCGGGCAAAGGCGGCCCTGGCCCGGGCGATGGTTTCCACGGGGCTGACGATTTTGTCCTGGTCAACGGTGTAGCCCTTGGGGCGATGGGACAGGCCGGCGGCTTCGATGGTGTCGTGGGTCATGGCGATTCCGATGCGAAAAGCGGATTGGGTCTCGTGTCGCGTCCACGAAAGGCACAAGGGCATTGCGTGGAGAACAGACTAAAACCAACGTTTTTCTTGGAAAAAGACTGTCGTATGTATGGGGGACGCGGCTCTAGGCGACCTTTTTCGGGGTCAGGCGGTAGAGCTGGCAGAGCTTGCGTTCGGGCTGGCCGGACTCGGGGTTGGTTTCCTTGAAGCCCACCACGCGCTCGGCGATGGCGAACTCCTCGTCGGCCATGGCCAGGAAGCGGGTGGCCTTTCGGGTGTAATCCTTGGCCAGGAGCACGGCGGCGTCCTTGCGCAGCGCGATATGGGCCAGCAGGAACTTCATCAGCCCCCGGTAGGCGTCCTGCATGTAGAGCACCTCGGCCCCGAGGATGGCGTCGAAACGCCGGCCCAGCCGGTCGGCGGTGAAGTCGGCCCGGGCGACCTTGGCCCGGTCGGCCAGGCCGTTGTGCAGGATATTGATCTGCGTGAAAAGCAGGGCGTCGGGGTGGATGTCGGTCAAAAGCACGTCAAAGCCCCGGGCGGCGGCGAAAAGCCCGGCCACGCCGATGCCGCAGCCGACTTCCAGGGCCGAGCGTCCGGCGGGATCGCCCAGACCCGGCAGGGCATGGGCCAACAGCACGGCTCCGGGCCACACGGCGGCCCAGTAGGGCAGATCCACCGGCCCGTCGCCGGCGGCGGCGAGCTGGCGGTCAATGAGCGCGGCCACGTCGGTGATTTGCAGCAATTCGAGGCGGGTGTCGCCCACGGCCACGGGTTCGAAGCAGACGTCGTAGCGGCAACGGGCCGCGTCGAGCAGTTCGTCAAGGGGGGCGTCTAGAGCGATGGCTGTGTCCACAAATACTCCCATTGCGGTATGAATTTCCGGCAATAGCCCAAGAGCAGGGACAAGGCAAAGAAAAAGGGCCGGCTTTGCGGGCCGGCCCTTGCGATTTTCATTTGGAGCGGGAAACGGGATTTGAACCCGCGACTTCAACCTTGGCAAGGTTGCACTCTACCACTGAGTTATTCCCGCTCAAAGATCAGCTTGTGGAGGCGGCATCCGGATTTGAACCGGAGAATGGAGGTTTTGCAGACCTCTGCCTTACCACTTGGCTATGCCGCCTCGTTTCAAGGAGTCCGAGTATTTACTCGCTGCCGTCCCGGTTGTCAACAACTTTCTTCAACTTTTTTTCATCCGGTCCGGCTCGGCGGGGCGGCCGCCGTTGCCGAGGCGCATAACTGTCAAAATCCGGCCCGCTCGTCAACAGGAAATTTTCAAGTTTTCATTTTGAGGAAGCAATACATTGATATTCTTTGATAATTATTTCGTACTGAATGGCGTCTGCCGGGCCGTTTCGGCCCGGCAGGGGGCAGTTCTTGCGGGCGGGCCGTCATGGGCCGGAATTTCCAGGGCTTTTCTTGAGCCCTCCCGGCCCGGCCCGGGCGGGCTTCATCGACCCGGCCCGGCCAGCGCCGGCAGCCTGGATTGCCCTTGGCCGGCCAGCAGCGTCCCACCCTCCGGGTTCGGCGAATCCTCTTGCCGGCCAAACCCCGAGCCGGCCCGCCCCATAAAAAGCCGCCGAGGCGGACCTCGGCGGCTTGGGG
This sequence comes from Pseudomonadota bacterium, assembly GCA_023435825.1. GTDB lineage: Bacteria > Desulfobacterota > Desulfovibrionia > Desulfovibrionales > Desulfovibrionaceae > Solidesulfovibrio. Next base: position 6,595 of record JAEZMB010000011.1, read on the forward strand.
GATTGGGGGAGGGGCGCCGCTGGCGCGGGATCAACCCTGCTGGATGGGGATGGAGCGGGCGGCGGCGTCGGCGTCGCGGGGCAGGGTCACGGTGAGCACGCCCTTGTCGAAGTTCGCCTTGGCCTCGGCCTCCTTCACCTTGCCCGGCAGCGGGATGACGCGGGAGAAGGAACCGTAGGCGCGCTCGATGCGGTGGTAGTCGTCCTTCTTCTCCTCGCCCTCGAACTTCTTTTCCCCCCGCAGGATCAAGACGTCGTTTTCCACGGTCAGGGTCACGTCCTTGGGATCAAGCCCCGGGAGTTCGGCCTTGACCGTGACCACGCCCTCGGCTTCGCTGACGTCCACGGCCGGGTAGGCCATGTCCCTGAACAGCGGCCCCAGGGCGGTTGCGGGTTCGCGCCAGAAGTCTTCCATGAGATCGGCCAGGCTCGCGGGCCGACGCACGGCCACGGAGCGCTCGCGAAGACGCGGCAACAAATGCTTGAACATAGCCCATACCTCCTTGGAGAAATGGATTATGTAAACTTTATAAGCACGCCGTCCGGCCAGTCAAGGCACGGACGGCGTGTGGGGCAGGATCAGGACTTGATGGATTTGCCGGTCAAAAGCTCCAAAAGCCGCCAGCTCTCCTTGGTGAAGTCGCCCTCGGTGTCGCTTAAAAAGACCACGGCCGAGAGGTCGGCCGGCGACATGAGGACCAGGGCGAAATAGCCGCCCGAGCGGCCGGCGTGGAGGACGTAGGCCTTGCCGGCGAAATTCATGACGTTCCAGAAGTAGCCGATGTAGAGCGCCGGGATGTCCGAGACATGCTTGCGCGGCAGATGGGCCAACAGCGCGGCCGGCAGGATGGGCGTCTGGACAAGGCCCAGGTTGGCGGCGGCGTAAGCCAGCAGGTCGTCGGCGGTGGAGCGCAGGGCCCCGGCCCCTTCCAGGCCCGTGACCTCCCAGTTGGGCACGACCTTGCCCTTGTCGTTGTGGCCGTGGGTCATGCGGGCGCGCTGGTCCTCGGACAGGGTCACCCGGGTGTCGTCCATGCCCAGCGGATCGCAGATGCGTTCGACCACGAGCTTTTCGTAGTCCATGCCGGCGGCCCGGGCCAGGATGTAGCCGCTAAGGGCCGCGCCCATATTACTGTAATAGAAGTTCTGGCCTATCGGCGCGATGGGCTTGGCGGTTTCCAGGGCGCGCAGAAGCAGGCCCGTGGAATAGCCGGCCAGGGGATTTAAGGGGTCCGTGGACGGCAGGTTGTCCGGGGCCACGGGCAGGCCCGAGGTGTGGGTGGCCAGATCGAGGTGGCTCACCCAATACAGCGGCGAGTCCTTGCCGATGGTTCCCTCGGGCAGCATGAGGCGGATGGGGTCGGTGTCGCGCAACTTGCCGGCGATGACCTCCTGGGCCAGCAGGATGCCGGTGAAGCTCTTGGTGATGGAGCCGATCTCGAACAGCGTACGGCCGTCCGGGGCGGCCGAGCGCGAGGATTCGTCGCGCCGGCCAAAGCCGTAGACGGCCTGGCCGGCCGGGCTGACGTAGCCGACCACCAGGCCGTGGACGCGGCCGGAGCGGGTCAGCCCCTCGACCACATGGGCCGTGGTCTGGCGGCCGGGCAGGGGAGCGGCCGGGGCCGGGCGCGGGGCGGCGGCTCCGAGGACGGCCAGGGCGAACAGAACAGCGACACAGCGGAAAAACGGCATGGATAAGGCTCCGGCTCAGGCGTGGTTGCGCAGTTTGAGTTCGATGGGATGGGGGGCCAGATAGGCCTGGTCCTTCAGATAGGCCACAGCATATTTGCGGGTGAAGTGGGCGACAAGCGTCACGGGCACGATGAGCGGGGTAAGCCCCAGGCGGTAGTTGGCGATTACCTCATTGAGTTCCGCTTTCTCGTCGGCGGTGAGCACCTTCTTGAAATAGCCCATGGCGTGCTGGAGCACGTTGGCGTGCTTGGCCGGGGTGGCCGGCAGGGCCAGGGTCTTCATGAGCAGGGTCTCGTAGGCATGGACCAGGGCGTCGATGGGCCATTTGCTGGCCTCGGCCGTGAGCCGGCCGATTTGCCTGGCCAGCTCCGGGCTGTGGGCCATGAGGAGCAGCTTGTGGCCGGCGGTGAAGGCAATGAGCCGCGAAACAAGGGAAGAGCGGCCGTCGCCGGCCACGGCGTCGCGGAAGCGCTGCATGGCGAAGATGCGTTCGATGAAGTTCTCCCGCAGCTTGTCGTCGTGGAGCCGCCCCTCGTCCTCCACCGGGATCAGCGGAAAGCGGTCCATGAAGGCCCGGGCGAAAAGCCCGACTCCGCGTTCGGCCGGAGCGCCCTTATCATTATAGACCTTGATCCGGGTCATGCCGCTGGAGGGCGACTTGGCCTTGAAAATGAAACCGCACAGCCGCTGTTCGGCCAGTTCGGCCACACGTTCGCCCGCCCAGGCGTTCATGCGTTCGGTGAGATCGACGCCGGTCTTGATGGTGACCAGACGCGGGGCCTCGGGGTCGCCGACCAGCCGCATGGCCTCGCGCGGCACGCCCAGGCCGCATTCGACTTCCGGGCACACGGGCACGAATTCGAAATAGCGGCCCAGGGTGTCGACGACATAGCTGTCGCGTTTGTGGCCGCCGTCGTAGCGAACGGGGTTGCCGAGCAGGCAGGAGCTGACCCCGACACGTATGGTATCCGACATTGTTTCCTCCAACCCCGATACGTCCGCCAGCACTTTATCCCCTCTCTTCGGATGGGGGGTCCGGGGGCCTCAGGCCCCCGGCGGAGAGGTCCCGGAGGG
>JAEZMB010000075.1 GCA_023435825.1 Pseudomonadota bacterium
CGGCCCCCTTCCCCCCGCCGCCACGCCCTGGCACTGGCGTTTCGGGTGTGGGGGGGGCGGCGGCCCCGGCCCGGGCCGCCGCCGGGGCGGGGAAGCATTCGTCCTTCACCGGCGGCCTGTCCGGTCCGTCGGATTTGGCCAGACCTGGGCCAAGCGCCCGAGCCTGGGCCGGGGCCGGCTCGGCATAACCGCCGCCTGCCCGGACCAGGCCGGCTTCCCGCTGCGGCGGTTACGGCCTCTGCGGCCGGCGGCGCGGCGGCCGTCGGGCCGGTCCGGACAGCGCGTCCCGGCCAAAGACCAGCCCCTCCCGGGCCACCCGGACCGTCTTCCCGCCCGGAAACTGGAACACGCGGCCGGTGTCGCGCCGCACGTAAGCCGCCTCCAGGGCGGCCAACCCGTCGGCCAGGGCCTGGCCCGGTCCCAGGGCGTCGAGGGCGCGGGCGTAAAGGCGGGCCCGCAGGGCCGGATGCAGGCCGGCCAGGAGTCCCCGGGACAGGCGGACCGCGCCGCCCTCGTCCGGGATGGGGATGGGCAGGATTTCGTCGAAAAAGGCGGCGTCCAGGCGGGCCTGCTTCCAGAGTCGGGCGGCCGCGTCCAAGGCCCGGGGATTTTCCGCCAGCACCAGGGGCAGGAGCCCATGGCGCACCCGATTCCGTAAATAGGCCGGATCGGCGTTGGAGGGGTCGTCGATGGTCGGCAGGTGAAGAGCGGCCGTGAAATCCGTGATGGCGCTTCGGGGCGTTAAAAGCAGGGGCCGCAGCAGCCGGCGGGCCGGGTCCAGGGCCGCCATGCCGCCCAGGGCCGGCCAGCCCGCGCCGCGCGTGACGCGCATGAGCTGGTCCTCGGCCAGGTCGTTGAGCTGATGGCCGGTGAGGACCCAGGCGTTGTCCCGGCCGGCCAGGCAGTCGGCGAAAAAGGCTTGCCTGGCCTGGCGGCCGGCGTCCTCGACACCGGTGTGGCGCTCCCGGGCCAGGGCGGCCACGTCGGTCCGGGCCGTCAGGCAGGGCAGGCCGAAGCTGCGGCAAAGCGCCTCCACGACCTCGGCTTCGGCCCCGGATTCGGGCCGCAGCCCATGGTCGAGGTGGGCGGCCAGAAGACCGGCCAGCCCCAGGCGTTCCCGCAGAATGGCGGCCATGGCCAGCAGGGCCACGGAATCCGGCCCGCCGGAGCAGGCCACGATCCAGGTCGCCCCGGCCGGCTCATGGCCGCACGGGCCGGCGACAAAGGACGCGATGCCCAGGCACAGCCGGGCCAGACGGTAGGGCAGGGCGTTTAAGTCCGGCAGCCCGTGGTCGGGCGGGAGAAGATTGTCCGAAGGGGGCGTCGGCATGGTGGGCCTTGCCGCTGCTGCGGCGTCGGTTCCGGTCCGGCGGCCGGCCGGACATGGGGCATCCCGGGCGCGGCCGGGACGCCCATGATGCGCAATGCGGCGGCGCGGCGTCTGGCTAGATGGGGATATCGAGTTCCCGGATGAAGGTGTCCAGGAAATCGATCATTTGCTGGCGTTGTTCCGGGGTGCAGTAGCTGATGCAGGAACAGCGCAGCTTCCCACGTCCGCGCACGAGCAGTTCGAGCTTGAGCCAGTTGCGTCCGGTTTCCAGCACGAGCATGTACGGGCCGCACTCGCCGTAGTGCTGCTGCTGCTCGTCGTTGAGCATCTCCTGCGGAAAAGGGATGTAGTAGATGTGGTCCAGGGGACCCTTGAAGCCTTTTTCCGTCAAGTGCCGCTCGATCTGCTCCATGTTCTCGGCGGACACTTCGTCGATCAGATAGGATCGCATGGGTTACTCGCTTGCATCCGTCGCGTCGAAGTCGTCGGAGACGTCCTCGAACTTCGGCGGTTTGCGGTCCGCGTGAGCGTCGGTCGGGACTTTCTCGCGGTCCAGGTTGTACATGCGCCGGGTGAGGTCCACGAACCGCTCGCCGTGCTCCTCCTTGGCCCGCCGCTTGAGGAAAGCGATGGGTTCGTGGAGCATCTTGCGGCTGATGGACAGGGCCATGGTTTCCAGGGCGGCCCGGGTTTCCTCGGGCACGTCCGGCCCCAGTCGCCGCAAGGTCTTTTGCAGCTCCTGGCGGGCCAACCCGGCGCCGACGTCCAGCAGGTCCACGATGGTGGGTTTCACGTCCAGCGATTTCACCCATTCGCCGAAACGTTCCACCTGGAGGCCGATGATGTCCCTCGCCCGGGCGGCCTCCTCCCGGCGCTGGGCCAGGTTTTCCTCCACCACTTCCTGCAGGTCGTCGATGTCGTAAAGATAGACGTTATCCAGGCTGTTGATGTCCGGATCGATGTCGCGGGGCACCGCGATGTCGATGAAAAACATGGGTTTGTGTCGCCTGGCCTTGAGCACGGCCCGCACGTCCTTGGCCCTTATGACCACATGGGGCGCGCCGGTGGAGCTGATGACGATGTCCACCTCGTGCAGGCGCGAGACAAACTCCTCGAAGGCCACGGCCCGGCCCTTGAAGCGGCCGGCCAGTTCCTCGGCCCGGGCGTAGGTGCGGTTGGCCACCAGGATTTCCGACACCCCGGAGGTGAGCAGGTGCATGGCCGCCAGCTCCGCCATTTCGCCGGCCCCGACCAGCATGGCCTTCTTGCCGGCCATCTCGCCGAAGATCCGCTTGGCCAGCTCCACGGCGGCGTAGCTGATGGACACGGCGCTGGCCCCGATGCCGGTGGCCGTCCGCACCTTCTTGGCTACGGAAAAGGCTTTGTGGCACAGGCGGTTGATGATGACCCCGGCGGTGCGCCCGGCCACGGCGTGGCGGTAGGCGGCCTTGAGCTGCCCCAGGATTTGCGGTTCGCCGAGCACCAGGGAATCCAGCCCCGAGGCCACGCAAAACAGGTGGTCCACGGCGGCCAGACCCTCATGGGCGTAAAGATGCGGGGCCAGAAGGGCCGGGTCCTGGCCGCACTGGCCGGCCCAGGCCGCCAGCACCGCCGCCTTGGGATCGCGGCCCACGGGGTCGACCACCAGCACTTCCACCCGGTTGCAGGTGGAAAGCACCAATGCCTCGCGCACGCGGGCCTCGCCGCCAACCAAAAGCTCGCCGAGTTTCGGCCGCTCGCCCAAGGCGAACGCTTCCCGAACCTCTACCCCGGCGGTCTTATGGTTGAGGCCAAACAGGTAAATCTGCTGCTCCATCGATATATCGCGCAAAGCTGTGGTGTGTGGGCATGAAGAAATTGATGACCAACATGGACACAAGGGTAAGACCGAAAAGCCAGATGGCCATACGGGCAGGCTTGCGCCCCTGCCAGCCCAGCATCAGACGCTGGTGGAACAGGAAGGCGAAGAGCAGCCAGATACAGATGGCTGTCACTTCCTTGGGATCATAGGAGAAAATGCGGTTCCAGGTGAGCTTGGCCCACACGAAGCCGGACAGCAGCCCCAGGGTGTAGAGGGGAAAACCGGCGGCCACCGCCCACCGGTTCACCGTATCGCAGGTGGAAAGGGCCGGCAGGGCCTTGGCGAACCCGCCGAGCTTCTCCTTGGTCTTGATCTTGCGTTCCAGGTACAAATAGGCCGCCCCGGCCCCGCAGGCCATGGCCAGCAGGCTGATGGCCAGGAAAAGCGAGCCGATGTGCAGCCCGAAAAAGAGCCCGCCCAAGGCCTTGGGCAAGGGCACCCGGGCCGCCGTCACGGCCTGGGAGGACAGAAAGAGGAACAGGGCCAGCGGCGAGGCCAGAAGCCCGAGCATCCCCAGGCGCAGCCGCCACCAGAGAAAAAGGCAGATGGCAAGCGCGCTCCAGGCCAGCAGATTGAAATAGAATTCCCCGGACAAAAAGGCCATGCCCCCCTCGATGCCCAGGAGCATGACCAGATCCAGGGTGTGGCAGGCAAACCCGATAAGGGTCAGCCACCGTCCGGCCCGCCGCAACCCCTGCCTGGCCGTGACCACGCCCAGGAGATAGGCCGCCGCGCCAAGCAGATAGCCGGCCACGACCAGCAGGAAAACGATGTTAAGCGCCGGCATGGGCAAGGGCTCCCGCAACAAGTCCGGCCGCCTCGCCGTGGAGCGTGGCGGGCAAGATGTCCCGGAGGATGGTTTCGGCCCGGGCGGCGTCGGCCTGTTCCAGGGCTTCGAGCAGGGGGGAGTTGACCAGCTCCCGGAAAAGCGTGGAATTGGCCGGCGATCCCAGGCCCAGCCCCAGCACCATGGGCCGCAGCCGGCTCATGAGGATGAGCAGCGCCCCGTATTCCGAGCCGAGGAACTCGCCCAGGCCTTGGCGGATCTTGCGGGCCAGGGCCGGCGACGAGCCGCCCGTGGAGATGGCCACGGTCAGGTCGCCCTGGGTAAACAGCGCCGGCACGATGAAGCTGCATTTTTCCGGCTGGTCGACGATGTTGCAGGGAATGCCCCGCTCGGCGCACTCCCGGCTGATGCGCCAGTTGAGCGCCTCGTCGTCGGTGGAGGCGATGACCAGGAAACGGCCGTCCAGATCCGCCGTCTCGTAGGGCCGGCAGGCAAAAACCACGGCCGGATGCGACAACAGCTCGGCGCAGGCCTCGGCCGGAGCCAGGTCGATGACGAGGATTTCCTCGGCCCCGCACTCGGCCAGGGTGGCGATCTTGCGCCGCCCGACCTGGCCCGCGCCCACCACCAGGCAGCGCTTGCCGCGCAGATTGACGTAAATAGGATAATACCGCATGGAAGGCTCCTATAGCAGAAGAACGCTCGGACCGAAAAGGGCTTTTTTTCACATGAATCCTTCGGATTCGTGACCACCCGGCGGAATGTCCATGGCGCGATTTCTCGTCTTGCAACTGGCCCGTCTGGGCGACCTGCTCCAGACCCGACGGCTCCTGGCCGGCCTTTTCGCCCAAATCGCGGCGGACGGCGGGGAGGGGGAGGTCCATCTGGCCGTGGACGCCTCCCTGGCCGGCCTGGCTGGCCGGCTCTACCCGTTTGTCCAGGTCCATGCCCTGCCGGCCCATGCCGGCCCCGGGCGCGATCCGGCCGCCGTGGCCCTGGCCGTGCGTCAGACTTGCGGCGAGCTTGCGGCTATCCCCTTCGACCAGGTCTTTTGTCTCAATTTCTCGCCGCTGGGCATGGCGATTTCCGCCCTGTTTCCGCCCGAGGTCCAGCGCGGCTACCGCCAGTTCTCCGGCCAGCCCGACAAGGACCGGCTTTTGCGGCTGGTCTTTCGCCTGACCCGGGAGCGCCGGGCGGTCGGGCTCAATCTGGCCGACATCTGGGCCCATCTGGGTGACGCCCCCCTGGCCGCCGCCCTGGTCAACCCGCCGGCCGTGCCGCGCGGCGGTGGGCTGGGCGTGGCCCTGGCCGGCCGCATGGCCCGGCGCTCTCTGCCGCCGGAGATCCTGGCCCCCATCGTGCGCACGGTGTTTCGGGCCAGCGGGGCCACACGGGTGACGCTTATTGGCACCGCCGCCCAGGCCTCCGAGGCCAGGGCGCTTGTCAAGCAGCTCGACCCGGCCACGGCCACGGCCTGCCTGGACCTGACCGGCCGGACCGGCCTGGGCGAGCTGTGCGAGGTCATCGCCAGCCTGGACCGGTTGCTCACGCCCGACACCGGAGCCATGCACCTGGCCGCCTTTCACGGCGTGCCCGTGACGGCCTTTTTCCTGTCCTCGGCCTGGTGCCACGAGACCGGCCCCTATGGGGTGGGGCACGAGGTCTGGCAGTCGGTGGTTCCTTGCACGCCCTGCCTGGAGTCGGTCCCCTGCGAGAAGGGCCATGTCTGCCGGCTGCCCTTTGCCGATCCCGCCTTGTTGCGGCTGCTCGGCGGCTCGGCCAGGGTCGAACCGCCGGCCGGGTTGGCGCTTTTCCACACTGACTGCGACGGCCTGGGGGCGGTGTGCCGCCTGGAGCGCGGCGAGGACTCGTCCGAGGCGGACCGCCGGGCCTTTCGGACCTTTGCCGCCCGCCATCTGGCCGGGGAGGACGCGGCCCTGGCCGACGGGACGCCCGAGGCGGCCCTGGCGGAACGCTATTTTCTGGAAACGGACTGGACGCTGCCCCCGCCCGGGCGGGACGCGGCCGGAGAGGAGTAGGGGGTATGGCTGGACTTGGCGTGCTGCGGATTCTGGTCGTGCTGCCCATGTACGGCGGCTCGCTGCCGGTCGGGCGGTTTTGCCTGTCGGCCCTGCGGGAGCTGGGCCATGTGGCCGAGGCCTTCGAGGCCCCGGACTACTACAGCGCGTTTTCCGCCCTGAAGGACTTGCGTGTCACGGCTGACCGCCTGGAATATCTGGAGAACAGCTTTCTTCAGGTGGTCTCCCAGGCCATCTGCGCCAAGGTCGAGACCTTCGAGCCCGATCTGGTCCTGGCCCTGGCCCAGGCCCCGCTGTCGCGCCAGGCCTTAAAGCGCCTGCGCCGCGACGGCGTGAAAACGGCCATGTGGTTTGTGGAGGATTTCCGCCTCTTCACCTATTGGGAAGCCTTCGCCCCGTATTACGACGCCTTCGCGGTCATCCAGAAGGACCCCTTCCCCGAGCGTCTGGCCGCCGTGGGCCAAGAAAACGTCCTCTACCTGCCCATGGCCGCCGATCCGGCCGTGCACCGCCCCCTGGCCATTAGCCCGGTGGAGCGGCGTACGTTCGGCGCGGGGGTGTCGTTCATGGGCGCGGGCTATCCCAACCGCCGGCTGGCCTTTGCCCAGCTTCTCGACTTCGATCTCGGCATTTTCGGCAGCGACTGGGACGGCGACCCGCTCCTGTCGGGCAGGGTCCGCCTGGGCGGGCGGCGGGTCACCACCGAGGAATCGGTCAAGATTTTCAATGCCGCCGGGGTCAACCTCAACCTGCACTCCAGCATCAATCCGCGCGAGCTGGTTCCGGCCGGGGATTTCGTCAATCCGCGCACCTTCGAACTGGCCCTGTGCGGGGCTTTTCAGCTCGTCAGCGACCGGGCGCTTTTGCCTGAGCTATTTGCCCAGGACGAGTTGGCCCGGTTTTCGACTATGGGGGAGCTTCGGGAAAAGCTGGCCTATTACCTTAACAGGCCCGAGGAACGCGCCGCCTTGGCCGAGCGGGCCCGGACTCGGGCCTTGGCCGAACACACCTATGCCCTGCGCATGGAGCGGTTGCTGGCGTTCGTGGCCGAGCGCTTTCCCGGCTGGCCGGCCGTGCGGGCGGGGGCCGAGGCGGCCCTTGCCGTGCTGCCCGAACCGCTCCGTGCCGAGACGGCGGCGCTGCTTGGCGAGCTGACGCTGCCGGCCGACGTGGGCTTTGCCGACCTCATCGCCGCCGTGCGCCTGCGCCAGGGGCGGCTGACCCCGCTGGAGACGGCGCTGCTGTTTCTGGATGAGTGGAAACGCCAGTACGGCGCTTAGGGGCGCGCGTGCCCGGTTCGACGCCGTGAGAAAGGCGAGGAGGGCGGCTGGTTGGCCGCACGGCCATCGTGCCCAGACGCCAGGCGTGTGTCGGCTTCCGGCCAGGCCTCGCCGGCCCGTTGGCCGCGACTGCCTTGGTCGCCAAGCGCCCGGGTAGCTCGTTGCCGGGCTTACTTCTTGATCTGCAAGGCCGTCTCCATGAGAGACTCGGCCGTGGTCACCACCTTGGAATTGGCCTGGAAGGCCCGCTGGTTGACGATGAGGTTGACCATCTCCGAAGCCATGTCCACGTTGGACGATTCCAGGGTGTTGCCGGCAATGCTGTCAAAGACGCCGGAATTGGCCCGGCCGACGGTGGCCTTGCCGGATTCCGTGGTGGGCGAAAGCAGGTTGTTGCCGTTGCGGTAGAGGTCGGTGGGGTTGGTGAAGTCGGCCAGGGCCAGAACGTAGAGGGCCTTGGTCTGGCCGTTGGTGAAACTTCCCCATAACACGCCGTTTTCATCCACATTGGTGGCGGTCATCTCGCCCTTGGCGTAGCCGTCCTGGTGGGATGTCTGGGTATAGGACGAGGTGGCGTAGTTGGTGGTGCAGTAGACCGCGTTCAAGGTGGCGGACGGGTTGTAGCCGACGTTGAGCGAGGCAGTTGTGCCGATGGCCCCGGCGTTGGCGGCGCTGCCCGAATTCCAGCTGCCGTCGGTGGCGGAAAGGCCGGTCTTGAAGGCGATGGTCTGGGAGGACAGGGCCGAACCGTTGGACGCGGACTTGAACGTGGCCGAGAACTCCGGCACCCCCGAGGACGTCAGGCTGGCCTGGGTCCAGTTGGACAGGCTGGTGGGGTCGCTGCCGTTGGGTGTGAAGGCCGTCTGGTTTTCGAGCACGCCCTGGGCGGAGAAGGTCAAGGTGCCGACCATGAGCACGCCGGCCTTGGTCGTGCCCGAGGTCGTGGAACTGCCGTCCTCCGCGGGCGGCACGGTCACCATGTATTCCCAGTATTCCTTGCCGGACTCGTCGCTGGTCTTGGAGTAGTAGACCGTGGCCGTGTGGGCCGTGCCTTCCGAGTCGTAGATCTTCATGGTGGCGCTGTAGTCGGAATCGGCCACCGGGGTGGAATTGGTGGCGTCATAGTTCTTGAACATGGTGAAGTACGGATCGGTGGCGTCGAGTGTGCCGACGCTGCTTTGGCTGTCGAGGTTGGTGACGACCTCCATGGTGCCCGTGGCCTGGGGATCGATGGTGAAGTCCTTGATGGCGACGTCGGTGACGGTGCCGGTGGTGGGGACTTCCGATAAGATGACGTTGTTGCGCTTGGCCTTGAGGATGGCGTCCTGGTCCACGGCCCAGCCCTGGACATTGCAGCCGGTGGCGGACATGAGGTTGCCGTTCTTGTCGAAGTTGAAGTCTCCGGCCCGGGTGTAATAGGTCTTGTCGTTGGCGGCGTCCTTGACGACGAAATAGCCGCGCTCGCCGGTGATGGCGAGGTCGGTGGAATTGCTGGCGTCCTGAAGGCTGCCGACAGAGGTCTGCATGGCGATGGAGCCGACCTGGACGCCGGTCCCGATCTGGCTGCCGTCGGAAGTGCCGCCGGCCATGGTGCTCATCATGTCGGCGAACAACATGCGCGAGGACTTGTAGCCCACGGTATTGACGTTGGCCAGGTTGTTGCCGGTCGTGGCGATGCCCTGACTGTAGCTGAGCAGTCCGCTCACTCCTGTCCAGATAGAGCTCATAGTCGTCCTTCCTTGCTGCCGTGGCGGCAGGAATTGCCGGTCGGGGCCGGGGCGCGGGTCGAGGATTGGCCTTTCGACGTTGCCGAAGAGCCGGCCGAAGCCGTTTGGTCCCTCGTCGCAAACCCGGCAAGAGGCAAACCTTGCCGCTTGCCGGCGGAAGTTGCACAAGCCGGGCCAACGGCGCGGCGGCTATTTATGGCAAATGGGTGAAAGGCGGTTGACAATCCGGCGGTGGGGCGAGTAATCCTGAAAGTCCGCGCTGCGGGAAACCGCGCCGGGCCCGACCGGGGGTCGCAAGAAACCTGGGCGGGATTGAAAAAAAGCGTTGACGGGCCGGGTGGGCGAGCGTAGACACGCTCCTCCGCGCCGACGGAAACCGGCGAC
>JAEZMB010000108.1 GCA_023435825.1 Pseudomonadota bacterium
TGGCCCCCCCCGCGAGGGTCGGCCCTTTTTATTGTAAAAGTCTCGCAGATCTAACAACTTATCTGCAAGACAACACCAAAATCAAAAAGCCGAATATCAAAAACTAGCATAGATCGAAGACTCCACACTATCGCCCAAAAAGATTTTTTATAAATCTACACGGTTTTCTCTAGCGAACTTATAACGGCCAGCAATAAAAAAAACACCTACAGATGTCAAATTTATAATATAAACCTATTTTCATTGCGCGGGACCACCTCCTATGATACCCAAGCGACCACCATAAATACTTGCCATAAGTACATATAATTATATTTACCCCATACGGAGCGAGAGGATGGGAGCGATATCCCGAGGCATTAAACGTATCTTTAACTCTAAAGGCAACATGACGACTCACTCATTTTTAAGTGCTACCTCAAATTCATTTCGCTCATCGTATACAAACCTATTGAATTTTGCTCCAGGCATTAATTCAACGCTAACCCCACCACACTCCGTATTTTATTTATTTCTGCAGATTCTAATTGCAGTACCGCTACTTATAGCACATAGAATCTTAAATATTCTTATTTCAATTGCTACCTATATACTTGTCGCCATCTTAGCAACATCAATACCGCTGTTTGCATATCATATTTTTTACAAACAACTACCGATGGTTGCATACTTTTTGAGCAATATAGATAGATATAAATACACTAAAGATATACCTCCAAACTACTTGCTTTATATAATACTCTTAATTCTTTGCATAACCGCATTTGTAACAATCACTTTAATTGCCAAAAAATTTTATTTCTTCTTAACTGAAGAAGACAAGAATAACAAAAGCATATTTTCGCCAGACCCTTTTCACGACGACATAACAACCAAAGTATATAGAAGACTTATACTCAGAAACGCCGTCCTCAAAGAAGTTGAGGACTTCGCATGCCATTCAAATGAACACTTTGTCAGCACAGGTGAATATAATACAAAAGACAACAAGCTGTGGAAGACAACAAAAAATTCAACAAACATAGGCCTATTTAACTTACAATTCACAAAAACCAACACAGACGAAACAACTATTAGCGAATCATATCCGACAGAGAGTATCCTTAAAGCTGAAGAAAACGATCACATTCCTCCACACACAAGAGCCTATAATCTCGCTGTAACGGATCTATTTGTCGAAAAAGCATTAGTATATCTCAATAGAAAAGCACGACTTTACAGCAGGCAAGGTTTTTTTCTAATAACTGTATCATTTATTTCAATCATAGCCGGAGCAATAACGGCGTTTATTTCTTTAAAATACCCAGAGACATCTCGATTGACATTATCAAACAGCACTACTCTTAACTGGCAACACATAATAACTTCATTTACAAAGTCGTTTACCTTCTATGGCCTAATCATCCTTATCGCTGTCTATGCCGGACGCATGGGCAAAGCCCTCTTCGACCAAGCCGAGCGCATGAAAGATCGCCGACACGCCTTGAGACAGGGCAGACTCTACGTTCATCTCAACGGCGGCAAACTAACGATTGACGAACTCGATAAAGCTTTCAATTGGAACACGTCACAGTCCAACGCCTTCTTCCATTTCAATCCCGAAGCCCAGGCTCCTTGGGGCAACATGTTCAAGGAGATGATGATCACCCTGCGCGAAACAGCCAAATCCAGCATGGAACTGGCGAAATCCGCCAAGAAAAGCGACTAGTCCTCAGACTTCTCGTTGCGCCAATACAAAATGGCCGCCCCTCACGGGGCGGCCATTTTACTGCCACGAACTCTCGCCCTCAGCCCTGCATGCGGCGCAGGGGGCCGAGCACCTTGTCGAACAGCGCCAGCCGCGTCAGCCCCGGGCCGCTCGGGTCGGCGGCGTCGCCGAGATACTTGTAGTACGACTTGGGGTCCACCTCGGCCAGGTAGATCACCCGCACCGAATCCGCGTCCACCAGGGCCGCCTTGGGACTCTTGGCCTGCACCTCGGCCAGCCGGGCCTGGGCGAGCTTGAGCATGTCCTCACGGTCGCCGAAGTTCATGGTGCCGGTGGGACAGGTCTTGACGCACGACGGCAACATGCCGGCCCGCACCCGGTCCAGGCACATGTCGCACTTCGACAAACGCTTGGTGACGGGGTCCTGGCGCGGGATGTCGTAGGGACAGGCTCCGCGCACGGTCTCGAAATCCAGGCCCTTGGTCTTTTCGGTGTAGATCACCGCGCCCGTGGCCGCGTCGTGCTCGATGGCCCCTTCCACCATGGAATCGCCGGCCATCTTGCACGGCGGCTCCACGCAGTGGCGGCACTGCTCCGGGAAAAACAGCCATTTGAAGTCGTCGCCGTCGCCGATTTCGGAAAAACGCACCAGCCGGATGGTGTTGTAGGACAGGTCGGCCGGGTTCTGGTGCGTGCCGCGCTGGAGCGTCTTTTCCGAGGGAAGCTGCTTCCATTGCTTGCAGGCCACCTGGCAGCCCCGGCAGGCCGTGCATCGGGTGAGATCCACGAAAAACGATTTTCCGGACATATCGGTCTCCTGCGGCGCGTCGTGTCCCGGGACGTTGCGGGCCAGGCCCGGCTTCTCGGGAAAGCGCGCCGTCTGCATGCGATCGTTGACGCCGTCGGGGCGTCGTGCCCCGCCCTGCCCGTTTCGTGTCGCGTCCTGGGGAACGCCTGGGGCGTTTCTCGGACAACCGTCCGAGGCTACGGGCTTTTCTTAACAATGCCCTCGCCTTGGGCAAGGACGCGCGACACTAGGCCTTGGTCACGTTGACCATGAACGCCTTGGTTTCCGGGATGCCGGTATTGGCGTCGCCCACCGAAGGCGTGAGCAGGTTGGCCGAATCCCCGCCGTCGGCCGGCCAGATCCAGGCGAAATGCCAGGGGATGGCCACCTGGTGGGTGACCTTGCCGAGCACGGTCATGGGCTGCATCCGGTTGGTGACCATGGCGATGGCCCAGATCTTCCCGCGCTTGTTTTGCAGGATCACCTTGTCGCCGTTTTGGATGCCGCGTTCCTTGGCCAGGGCATGGCTCATCTCGCAGAACATCTGGGGCTCGGTCTCCAGCAGCCAGGGCGTCCAGCGCGTCATGAGGCCGGTTTGCCAGTGCTCGGTGACGCGCATGGAAGTGCACACCACGGGATAGGCCGGATCGGCCACGCTGCGCAGGGCCTCCTCGCCCGGGAAAAGCAGCGCCGCCGGATTGTGGAGCTGCTTGGAGAAGGGCTGGGCCGCGATGGGGCCTTCCAGGGGCTCGTAGTGCTCGGGCAGGGGGCCGTCGTTGAGGCCCGGGCCGTAGAGCTGCCCCAGGCCGTGGGTCTGCATGATGAAGGGATGGATGGCCCCGGGCGCGCCGCCGCCGTCGGGTATGTCGCCCACCCATTTCTTGGCCGTCTCGTCCCAGGCCAGCACAGCCTTGTCCGGCTGCAGCGGCTGGCCCTTGGCGTCCACGCCAGCCCGGTTGTAGAGCACCCGCCGGTTGAGCGGCCAGGCCCAGGCCCAGTTGGGGAACAGCCCCACCTTGGCCTGCTCGGCGGTCTGCTCCCGGGACATGCGGGCGGCCAGGTTGCCCTTGGCCGGGTCGGGATCGACGTAGGAGCCGCAGTAGATCCAGTCGCCGCTAGTGGTCGAGCCGTCGTCGCGCAGGTTGGCGAAGGTCGTCACTTGGCTGCCGGCCTTGTAGGTCGTCTCCGTGCCGTCCGGGGCTTTGACCGTGACGTCCTTGACGTAATAGCCGTTGATGAGCCGGGCCATCTTCTGGGGCTCGAAGGCGTGGCCGTTGCCCCAGTCGGCCAGATTGGCCCCGAGGATGGGCTCGGGGAATGCGCCCTTGCCCTTCTTGTAGGCTTCGCGCACGGCCATGAACAGTTCGTAGAGGATGTCGCCGTCGGGCTTGGACTGGCCCAGGGGCTTGGGCCCGGGGTAGCGCCACTGCATCCAGCGGCCGGAGTTGGTGATGGAGCCTTCCTTTTCGATGGACACGCAGGCCGGCAGAAAAAACACCTCGGTCTTGACCTTTTTGGGGTCGACGCCCGGCCCCTTCCAGAACGAGCCGGTCTCGTTCTCGAACAGGTTGACGTTGACCATCCAGTCGAGCTTGGCCAGGGCGGCCCGGGTTTTGCCGGCGTTGGCGCTGCTGGCGGCCGGATTCATGCCCCAGGCGAACAGCCCCTTGAACCGGCCCTTGCCCATCTGGTCGAACAGCGTGAGCCAGGAGGCGTCCTGGCCGGGTTCGAGCTTGGGCAGCCAGTCATAGGCCGTGGCCGGCTCCACGTCGCGGTACATGGCCTTGAGCAGGCTGGCGGCGTACTTGGGCTGGTTTTTCTTCCAGTTGAGGCTTTTGGGATCGCCGGATTTGGGCGTTATGGCGGCGCAGTAGTCGGCAAAGGTCTGCTGGGGGGCGCGCGGGGTCGGCAGGTAGCCGGGCAGACTGTGGAAGAGCAAGCCCGCGTCGGTGGAGCCCTGGACGTTGGATTCGCCGCGCAGGGCGTTGACCCCGCCGCCGGCCACGCCGATGTTGCCCAAAAGCAGCTGGATCAGGGCCATGGCCCGGATGTTTTGCACGCCCACGGTATGCTGGGTCCAGCCCATGGCGTAGAGGATGGTGCCGGACTTGGCCTGGTCGCCGGTGACGGCGAAGGTCTTGTAGACCTCCAGGAGCTTTTCGGGCGGCGTGCCGGTGACGCTGGAAACGGTCTGGGGATCGTAACGGGCGTAGTGGGCCCGCAGCAGGGACATGACGCAGCGCGGGTCGGCCAGGGAGTCGTCGCGCTTGGGCGCGCCGTTGTCGTCGAGCACGAAGGCCCACTTGGACTTGTCGTACTTGCGTCCGGCCGCGTCGAAGCCCGAGAACAGGCCGTCGCTGAAGCCGAACTCCGGCGACACGAGCAGGGCGGCGTTGGTGTACTGGAGCACGTAGTCCTTCTGGTACAGGTCGTTGTCCAGAATGTATTTGATCATACCGCCCAGAAAGGCGATGTCCGTGCCCGAGCGCAGCCGGGCGTAGATGTCGGCCTTGGACGAGGTGCGGGTGAAGCGCGGGTCCACGTGGATCAGCGGCGCGCCCCGCTTCTTGGCCTCCATCACCCAACGGAAGCCCACGGGATGGGCCTCGGCGGAATTGCCGCCCATGATCAGCACGCAGTCGGCGTTGCCGATGTCGATCCAGTGGTTGGTCATGGCCCCGCGGCCGTAGGTTTCGGCCAGGGCGGGCACGGTGGAGCTGTGGCAGATGCGGGCCTGGTGTTCGATGTAGGTCAGGCCCAGGGCCCGCGTGAAGGCCTGCAAGGCCCAGCATTCCTCGTTGTCCAGGGCGGCGGAGCCCACCGAGGCGATGGTCTCGCAGCGGTTGACCGTGTCGCCCTTGGCGTTTTTGGGCGTAAACCCGGCGTCCCGGGCGGCCTTCACCCGCTTGGCGATCTCAGCCAGGGTCCACTCCCAACTTTTTTCCTGCCATTTGTCGGAGTTGGCGGCCCGGTACAGGGGCTTGGTCACCCGACGGTCGTTTTCCGTCATCTGCCAGATGCTCGATCCCTTGGGGCACAGCGCTCCCAGGCTCACCGGGTGGTCCGGATTGCCCTCGACATTGACGCAGCGCCCCGAACCGTCCTTGGCCGTGCTGACGATCAACCCGCAGCCCGTGGAGCAGTAGCAGCAAACCGAGGTGGTCTGCCGGCTCCCTTCGAGCTTCATGATGGACGCGGCGGCGGCGGCCCGGTCCAGCCGAAAGCCCAGTCCGCCAAACGCCATGACGGCGCCGCCGGCGCAGGCGAGTTTCATGAAGTCGCGACGATGCATTGCCATGCTGCCTCCTTGGAGTCCGAAACGGCGACGCCGTCAGGGACATCCGGGCCGGCGCGGCATCCCGCCGCCCTGCCCCCTGTCTGTTGCGCCGGAACGTGGCGCGGTACGCCTGCGACCCTGACGCGGCGCAAAGGCCCGACCGGATGCGAACGGCAAGGATTGCGCCGAAGGAACTTCTGCTAATTATAACTTATGTTATGTCCAATAGGGGACACGGCGTCAACTAAAACCGTGATTCTGGCAACCGCCAAAAGGGCCTTGCCGCGACGACAAACCATTCAGACGCCAATGCCGTGCAAACACGGCCCGAAGAAAAGCACTGTCCGAATGTTGACAATGATTTTCATTATCGTCTATATCCCGACATCAACATAACGGCGGAGGGGCGTTCCCCTCACCGCCAACGCATTTCCCGGAGGTCGCCATGCTGTCGCAATCTTCCATTTCGTCCAAGGGCCGTACAACGACCTGGGCCAGCCGCTTCCTCGGCTCCGCCCGGCGCGAACCGGCCGGCGGCGCGAGCCGCGAACAATCCGAGTTCGCCGACGCCAAGACCCCGCAACCGTCCGACGCCGCCGGGGCCAAATAGCCCCTTGCCGCGTCCCGCCGTCCGACCGGCCGGACCATCGCGCCACGGCTCTCCCCCGGGCCGGCGCGTCGCCGCGCCGAGTCGACAGCCATGGAGACTTCGCCATGACCACCATGCAATTCCCCTTCGGCGACCAGGCCGAATGCATCGAGAAACTGCTTGCCGCCTACTGCTACCGGCCCGTGGTCAACCACCGGGGCCAATGGTACTACGAAACGCGCCTGGCCTGGCGCGGCCGGCTGGTGCTGTGCCGCCTGGGCGTCGCCGACCTGTCGCGGCTGCCGGCCGACCTCTACGGCGAAGTCTGGTGCGGCTACTACGACGCAGCCGAGCCTGACGCCATGCTTGACGACGCCGTCCAAGCCAACATCTTTGCCTTCATCAAGAATGTGCATATGGCCGAAGCGGCCTAGAAAGAAGCGCGATACCGGTTTGCAGGCTGGTAGACGGCCAGGCAAGGCCGTCCCAAGGCTCAGACGGCGCAGGACAGGGCCAGCGGCAACTCCACGGTGAACGTCGTGCCGGCCTCGGAGGTCGTAAACCGGATGTCGCCGTGGTGGTCCTCGACGATGCGCTGGCACACGGCCAGCCCCAGGCCCGTGCCGGATTCCTTGGTGGTGCAGAAGGGATCGAACACCCGCTCGCGCATGGCCTCGGGGATGCCGCCGCCGGTGTCGGCCACGGTCACCCGGGCGCGGTCGCGGACAATCTCCGCCGTCACCGTGAGCGAGCCGCCATGCTCCATGGCCTCGGCCGCGTTTTTGAGCAGATTGAGCAGCACCTGCTTGATGCGCGCCGCGTCATGGGGCACGGCCTCAAGACCCTCGCCGTAACCCGTGGTGACCACGATGCCGCGCGACTCCATGGCCCCGGCCATGATCGCCAACGACTCGCGCACCGTGGCCGCCAAATCCCGCGGCTCGATCTGCGGCGGAGCCGGCCGGGTGAAGTCGCGTACTTCGTTAAGAAGCGTCTCCAGCCGCTTGGCTTCGGATTCGATGATGCCGAGCTTCTCGAAATCCGCGCCGTCTTCCGCCACATGCCGCCGCACCTGGTTGGCGAATCCGCCCATGAGCATGAGCGGATTCTTGATCTCGTGTGAAAGCCGCGCCGCCGCCTCGCCGATGGCCGCGAACCGGGCTTGGCGGATGAGTTTCTCCTGAGCGCCCAAGAGTTCCCGGCCGGCCTTGTCGCGCTCCTCGCGCAGCCGGCGCGACCAGCGCAGGGCCAGATGCACCGTGGCCACGAACATGGCGAAGACCACCACTTCAAACAGCCCGACAATGGCCCATTCCCGCACCATCAGCCGGCCAATAAGGCCCTGCACCTCGTCCTCGGGGGCGGCCAGGGCCACGGCCCAGCGGTTGCCCGGGTCCCCGGCCCCGTCAAGGGGCGCGGGACAAAAGGCCACGAATTTCTTCACCGGCCCGATGGCGCCCCGGTGCCAGCCCGAAACGTACCAGTCCATGCCGCGCTGCCCGGCCATGACCCGCTTGTCGATGAGCCAGGTCAGCTTGGTCCAGTCGATGGACGGGTCGCGCTGCCGGCGCACGTCCAGGGATTCCCGGCCAATGAACTCCGCTTCGTGGTGGTCTAGGAAATAGCCGGCGTCGTCGAGCACCCAGGCGTAGCCGGTGCGGCCCGAGCGCACGTTGTGGGCATAGCGTTGGGCCACGGCCAGGGCGTCCACGACCAGCACCAGCCCGCCCACGGCCCCGTGCTCGTCGGCCAGGGGCATGGTCATGGCAATGAGCCGCCGCCCGGCCAGAGGGCCGCCCGTTGGCGCGTAGACGCGCGTGAGGGCGATCTGGCCCAGTCGCCCCGGCTCCTGAAAGGCTTTGGCGCAGCCCTCGGGACACAGCCCGGCCGTGTCGAGTTCCCGGCCGGCGGCGTCGTAGAAGGCCGGCGTCGCCGCCCCGGGGGCCAACACGCCCAGGGCCGCCACGTTCCATTCGGCGAAGATGTTGTAAAAGGCCGGCATGGCCAGCCACGGCCGGCCGTCGGAAGCCGTGCGCTCGCGCCACATGAGCGACAGGCTGTCCAGGCAGGTGCGCAAAAACGCGAAATGATCGCCGATGTCCGCGGCGATCTTCTCGGCCAGGATGAGCTGCTGGTGGTTGAATTGGTCCGTGACCACGGCCTCGATGTCCGTCTTGGCCCGATACCCCATGCCGGCGATGGCCAGGGTCAGGGCCACGAACAACAGGCACGCGGCCAGGATGTGCTTGCGGGTCATGGGCCGCCTCCAGCTTTATCCGGCCTACCTGATTTCATCCGTGCCCGCAATCGGTTAGGCGCGCCGGCCGGCCCGGCCGCCATTTCCGGCCCCCCAACCCCCTTGCGCCCGGGGGCGGGGACGCGCATAAGGCCGCCATGAACATGCAAGCAAACGACGAATTGGAATTGTCCGTCGCCCGCCTGGCCCTTGGCGGCCGGGGCGTGGCGCGTCTCGACGGCATGGTGGTTTTCGTGGACGGCGCGCTGCCCGGCGAGACCGTCATGGCCAAGGTCACCCAGGTGAAAAAAGGCTTTGCCGAGGCCGTGGCCGAGCGCATCATCACCCCCGCCCCCGAGGCCGTCGAACCCCATTGCCCCCATTTTGGCGTCTGCGGCGGCTGCGACTGGCAGCGCCTGGACTACCCGGCCCAGCTGTTCTGGAAACGCGAGCAGGTGGCCGAGACCCTGGCCCGCCTGGGCGGCCTGCCGGATGTGCCCGTGGCCGACACCGTGGCCTCGCCCGAGGTCTACGGCTACCGCAACAAGATGGAGTTCGCCTTTGCCGGCCGGCTCCACCTGGGCCTTCGCGAACGCCGCAACCCGGCCCGGGTGCTGGACATCGAGACCTGCCCGCTCATGGCTCCCTGGGCGGCCGAGATGGTGAACGCCGTGCGCGAACTGTGCCGCGAAACAGGCCTGGCCGCTTTTGATCCCCGCACCGGCAAGGGCGTGTGGCGGCATCTGGTCCTGCGCGACTCGCGCCACGACGGTTCGCGCCTGGCCCACATCATCACCGGCCCGTCGCGCGCCGCCGGCGACGCCGTGCATACCCTGGGCAAGACCCTGCTCGCCCGGTTCCCGGAGCTGACCGGCTTCGTCCATTCCGTACGCCGCGCGCCCACGCCCGTGGCCCACGGCGAACGCCAATCCATCGTGCTCGGCCGGGGACACCTCACCGAGAAAATGGGTCGGGCCACCCTGCGCGTGCTGCCCGACGCCTTTGCCCAGACCAACACCGGCGCGGCCCAAAGCCTCTACGAGATCGTTGCCCGCGAGGCCGGAAGCGACCCGGCCGGCACGGCGCTGGACCTCTACTGCGGCTCGGGCGGCCTGGCCCTGAACCTCGCCCCGGCCTTTGCCCAGGTCCAGGGGCTGGACATCGACCCGCGTTCCATCGAAAGCGCCAAGGCCTCGGCCAAGCTCTCGGAAGCGCCCAACTGCATCTTCACCGCCGCCGACGCGGCCGACGCCCTGGACGATCTGGCCGGCGATCCGCCCACCGTGGTGGTCCTCGACCCGCCCCGGGCCGGAGCCGCGCCCGAGGTCATCGCCGCCATCCTGCGCACAGCGCCCAGGCGCGTGGTCTACGTGTCCTGCAACCCGGCCACCCTGGCCCGGGACCTCAAACGCCTGGCCGAAGCCTACGACATCGCCAGCGTTACCCCCGTGGACCTCTTCCCCCACACGGCCCACATCGAAGCCGTGGCCAGCTTGACGCTGCGGGGATAAAGAAGGCCTCCGGCGGGGGGGGGGGGGGGGGGGGGGGGGGGGGGGGGGGGGGGGGGGGGGGGGGGGGGGGGGGGGGGGGGGGGGGGGGGGGGGGGGGGGGGGGGGGGGGGGGGG
>JAEZMB010000294.1 GCA_023435825.1 Pseudomonadota bacterium
GTCCAGGGGCGTTTCCGCCCAGGCGGCCAGGGCCAGGGCGGCCCCCAGGGAAGCCTGGGCCAGCCCGGCGGCCAGGGCGGCGTCGCGCAGGGGTATGAGGCCCGCCCCGCTGCCGCCAACGGCCAAAAGCCGGGAGAGCGGCCCGGGCAGGCCGGCGCACGGGTCGGTCATGGCCGGTCCCTGGGGCCGAAGGTGTCGCGCATGACGGCAAAAAGCTGCTGCATACGGGTGGGATAGGTATGCTCGGCCAGCAGACGAGCGTGCCCGGCGGCGGCGATGCGCTCCCTGGCCGGCGCGTCGGCCAGATAGCGGGCCACCAGTTCGGGAATCTCGGCCGGATCGGCGTAGACCGCCACTTCCTTTCCCGGCTCGAACAGGGCGTCGAGCTGGCGGCGGGCGTCGGTCAAGAGAAAGGCCCGGCAGGCCGGCACGTCGAACACCCGCTGGTTGACCGCGCCCTTCATCTGCTGGCTGGTGGCGTTGAAATTGATCTCGGAAAGGGGATAGAAATCGGGTAGCTGGTCATAATACGCCAATTCGGGGTGGTAGCGCCAGGCAAGGCCTTCGTCCGGGAAGATCTCGCGCCAGCCCGGGTCGCCGACGAGAAGCGGCCGCCAGGGCAGCAGCTTTTCCACGCAGGCGCTGCGATAGCGCCCCGTCGCCTCCCAGATGACGGCGGTCTCGAAGGCGAGCTGGCGCTCGTGGGGCAGGCCGGCAAACGCCGGCAGCAGCCCCGGCCAGGCCTCGGCCAGATGGGCGGCCACGGTGCGCGCCCCGGAGGCGGCAAAGGCATCGGCCAGCGCGCCAAAGGCCCCAAGCAGCCGGGCCGGCGGGGCGCTGGCGGCCAGGCGCAGGGCGGTTTTGCGCCGCATGGAGTTGCCGACAAAGGACACTCGCGCCCGCCAGGGATGGTCGGCGGGCAGGCGTGGGCGCGGGCAAAAGCGCGTCTCGTCGGCGGCCAGGGGCAGATAGTGGATGTGCGGGAAGCCGGCGGCCTGCAACGGCGCGAGGCTGTCGACATCCCAGGTGAAAAGGACGGTCTCACTGGTGGCCGCCGGCCGGTAGAGCGGCAGGACGAGCTCCGGGCTGTCCACGAACCACGAGGCCAGGGGCAAACGCAGGGAATCCAGCAGTTCCAGCAACACGCCCTGCTTGTCCACGCCCAGGTGGTTGACGGTAAAGATGAAATCGGGCCGGAATTCCGACACGGCCCCGCGCACCAGGGCCACGAAATCGTCGCGGTCGAGGCTGTCGCCGATTTCGAGATACCGGCACGGCGCGCCCAGGCGCTGGCAAGCAGCCACGGCCTCGCCGACCAGAAACAGCTTGCTCGTCAGGCACAGCACGCGCGGCAACGCCGAGGCAAAGCGCGCCGCCGCCGGCGGCCCGGCCAGGGCCTGGGCCAGGGCGGCGACGTAGGCGGCATGGAGCCGGCGCTGGACGGGATGGGGCGAAAAATGGAGGGCGGCCAGTCCCCGAGCCTGGGCAAAGGCCCGCACGGCCTCGGCCGCCTGGGCCGGGTCGGCCGCGTCGATCCAGGCCACGTCCGGGTCGTCGGCAAATCGCGCCGCCGTGCCGGCCAGCCCGGCCACGTCGGGGTCGCGGTCCACCACGGCCACAGGCCGTCCGGCCTGGCGGCAATGGGCGATCTCCACGCCCAGGCCGGCCCCGAAAAAGACCGGCAACGCGCCCGTTGCCAGGGCGGCTTCGGCCCGGGCCAGGGCGGCGGCTTCACCGGCGCGGCCGCACAGCGTCCAGGCCTTGCCCTGGTGGCGCAACCGGATGTCGACCAGCCGGCCGTCGGCGTCGGTCACCGCCTCGGCGCGGCCAGGGGCGAAGGACTCCGGCGGCGGCGCGTCCGGGTTATTCACACACTCCGGTCAAGGCCGTTTCGTCGGGCAGGACGCTGAAAAACCCGAGCAACTGCACAAGGCCCAGGGTTTTCTCCACGGCCGGACTCAGTTGGTACAGATAAAAAGCCTTGCCCGTGCTTTTCATGCGCGTGTTGCACGAGACCAGAAAGCCGATGCCCGAGGAATCCATGAAAGGCACCGCCGACAGGTCAATGACCACAGTGCGCACCTCGCCATCGCCTTCGCCAAGTTCGGCTTCCAGGCGGCGCTTGAGGTCGGCCGTCATCTCCAGGGTGATTTCCCCGGCGTACTTGAGCAGCAGCGCCCCGCCAAGACGTTTGATCGTCAGGTTTTCCACCGCGGCGCACCTATGTCCTTGTGAATAAAGACCACGTTTTCGCCATTTTCCCGGCGCACCTGGCAGTCGCTGGCCAACATGCGCATGATGTACAGCCCCCGTCCGCCCTCGGCGTCGGGGCCGGGATTCTCGAAGCGCACGTCGTCGCCAAAGCCCTTGCCCCAGTCCACGATCTCCAGCTCGATCCACGAGCCGGGATTGACGGCCAGCCGCACTTCCAGCGGCCCGGGCCGGCCGCCGTAGGCATGGCGGCAGACGTTGGCGCAGGCTTCGGTGAGGATGATGTCCAGATCGTGGAGCACGTCGCCGTCAGCCAGAAACGTGGCGAGATAATCCACCACGTCCTTGGCCAGCCGACGGCTGTCGCCGGGATGGGATTCGGTTCGAAACACCTTGCGGGTCACCGCGCGCTCCATGGCCTTGCTCCATGACCGGCCCGGCGACCATCGCCAAGCCTAGCCACGCCCCAGGTTTGCTCCGAAAGCCCGGGCCGCGTCAAGTGCCCGCCGCGAAGTCCGCGCTGTCGAGCAGGATGGTCACCGGCCCCCAGTTGACCAGGGAAACGTCCATGTCCGCGCCGAAAACCCCGCTGCCGACCCGCCCGGGCAGGGCCTGCCGGGCCATCTCCACCAAGGCGTCATAAAGCCCCAGGGCAACCTCGGGCGGCGCAGCCTCGGAAAACGACGGCCGCCGCCCCTTGCGGCAGGAGGCGTACAGCGTGAACTGCGACACGAGAAGCAAGCCCCCGCCGGTCTCGCGCAGGCTCAAATTGAGCTTGCCCGCCTCGTCGGGAAAAATGCGCAGATCAAGGAGCTTTTCCAGCACCGCCCGGCAAGCCTTGCCGGACGCGAAATCCGGCCCGTCGGCCGCGCCAAAGCCGACCAGGACCAGCAGCCCCGGGCCGATGGCCGCCACCGTCTCCCCCTCGACCGCCACCGAAGCCTGGCGCACCCGTTGCACGACCAGTCGCACGGCAGCCCCCCTATTCTTCCATGTAGGTGGCTTTGCTGGAGTCCTTCTCCGAGACCGACACGCTGACCAGCCGCACGGGCTGGCCGGCCAGGGCCGCCTCCAACTGGCGATAGACAAAGCGCGCCAGATTCTCCGACGACGGATTTTCCAGCGCAAAGGCCGGCAGGTCGTTTAAGTGCCGATGGTCCAGGCCGGCCAATATCTCGCGCAGCCGGCCGCGCAGCACCTTGAAATCAACCAGATACTCGACCTTGGGGTCCAGGCGCTCGCCCTCGACCACGGCCTCGACGCCGAAATTGTGGCCGTGCAGGTTCTCGCACGGCCCTTCGTAGCCGCGCAAACAATGCGAGGCGCAAAACCCCTCGCTCACGGTCAGTCGCCATTTGCCCTTGCGGGGCGGTTGTTGCGTCATGGGAAGATGCCTCCGGCGGGGGGGGGGGGGGGGGGGGGGGGGGGGGGGGGGGGGGGGGGGGGGGGGGGGGGG
>JAEZMB010000139.1 GCA_023435825.1 Pseudomonadota bacterium
GGGCCCCCCATATGGAGAAAAGGGTAACGGGGGGCGGCGGGAGCTGGCTCCCCCGCCGACGGGGAAAAGCAAAAGGCTGCCGATGAAGCGAGGCGGGACACATCGTTGCTCCGGCCTCGGGCGCAGTGGACGAGCACACGCAACAAAAAGGGCCGCTCCAGGGATGGAGCGGCCCGCTACGTTTGCGAGGAAACGACAAGCGCCGCTATTTCGGGATGAGGTCGCCGACGTGCTTGTCGGCCGCGATCTCGATGACCGACACCCCCTTCACGGCCAGGGCCTTGGCAAAGGCCTCGCGGATGGCGACCGGCGTGTCGACCTTGGCCGTGGCCGCGCCGTAGCCCTTGCCCAGCGACACGATGTCCAGGCCCGGCAGATCCAGCCCCGGCACGCCCGGCGTCTCTTCCAGCCGGGCAAACGATTTGAGGATGCCGTACTCGTCGTTGCGTAGGACCACGAAGACCACGTGCGCCCCGTGCTGCACGCCCGTCCAGATCGACTGCAACGAATACTGGAACGACCCGTCGCCAATGACGGCCACCACCGGCTTGCCCCGGCCCGAGGCCTTCTCGGCCAGGGCCAGCCCCACCGCCGCCGGCATCCCCCAGCCCAGCCCCCCCGAGGCCATGACAAACGAACTGTCCGGCTGCGTCACCACGCCCAGGGGCATGGCCGCCAGATCGGCCATGTTCGAGGGCGACTCGTTGACCAGGATGCAGTCGCCGCCGGTGATAACCTCCGAAAGGACGCTGAAAATCTGCCTGGGCGTCAGCGGCAACGGCGCGTCGTCGGCCACGGCGACCTGGGCAACCGCCGGCCGGACCGGCCCCCGGGCCGGGCGCTTGGCGACAAGCGGCAAAAGCGCCTCCACGGCAAGCAGGCTGTCGGAAACCAGGCTGTCGCCGACCACGGCCTTGCCGGCCTCGTAGGGGTCGTCGATGATTTGCAGCAGTTTGGCCCCGGCCGGCAGCGTCTCGCCGGCCACCCACGGATAGTAGCGAAAGACCGGCGCGCCCACGACCACCACGAGATCATGCCCGGCCAGGGCCTTGCCCAGCGGCCCCACGGCCGGCGGCAGCACCCCGGCATAGAGCGGATGGTTGTGGGGAAACGGCACGCGCTCGGTAAAGGGGCCAAGCCAGACCGGGGCCTGCACCGCCTCGGCCAGGGCGATGCCCTGCTCCCAGGCCAGGCTTCGCGACAGGTCCGCGCCGTAGACCAGCACGGGGTTCGCGGCGGCGTTTATGCGCGCGGCGAATTCGGCGATGCGCGCCGGGTCCGGGGCGTGGCGCACCGAGACCGTGCGCCAGACATCCACGGCCTCCATGTCCTTTTCCCAGTCGTCCAGGGGCAGGGACAAAAAGACCGGCCCCTGGGGCTGCTGCATGGCCATGGCGTAGGCGCGCATGAAGGCCCCGGGCACGTCCTGGGGGCGTTTGGGCTCATAGCTCCATTTCACCCAGGGCTTGGGCAGCAAGGTTTCGTCGATGTTGGTGAGAAAGGGTTCGCCAAGGAGCATGTCGCGGGTCTGCTGGCCGGCGGTGATGATCAGCGGCGTCTTGTTGAGATAGGCGGTGAGGATGCAGCCCATGGCATTGCCCATGCCGGCCCCGGTGTGGACATTGACCAGCACGGGTTTGCCCAGCCCCTGGGCCAGGCCGTCGGCGATGCCGACCACGCTCGATTCCTGCAGGGCCAGGATATAGGTGAAGTCGTCGGGGAAGTTCTTGAGAAAGGTTTCCTCGGTGGAGCCGGGGTTGCCGACCATGGTGGTAAGGCCGAGGCGTCTGAGCAGGGCAAAGGTGACGTCGCGCACTGTGGGCATGGGCTTGTCTCCCGTATTGGTTGTCGGATGCGACACGCGGCGGGGATTCGCCGATTTAACGGCATTGCCACTGGCAGGAGGGAAGGTCAAGGCGGGCGGAAGACCACACCCCCAAAAACAAACGAGGCGTCCCCTCCCGGAGACGCCTCGCGCAAAAATTGTCACGCCGGCGACCCGCCAGCGCCTACATCCTCGGACCCAGGGGCGAGGCCCGGCCGGCCTGCTTGAGGTTGGCTTCCAGCACCTCGGCGAGCTGGTCGATGGAGTGCGGCTTGGCCAGATAATCGTTCATGCCCAGGCGCAAGAACCGCTCCCGGTCCTTTTCGCTGGCATAGGCCGTCAGCGCCACCACCGGGATGCGCTTGGACAGCCCCGGCACCTCGCCGTGGCGGATGTGATGGGTGCACTCGATGCCGTCCATCACCGGCATCTGGATGTCCATGAGGATGATGTCGGCCCGATCCCGGGACAGCGCCTGCAAGGCTTCCTGGCCGTTTATCGCCTCCAGCACGTTGTAGCCGAGCCGGGAGAGCGCCCGGCCCGTGGTCAGGCGGTTGATGCGCTCGTCCTCGACCAAAAGCACCGTGTAGTCTTCGGGCGAAAACACCGGGTCCTCGCTGGCGTAGACCACGGACTGGTCCCGGCACTCGAAATCCGGCAGGGAGAACGGGGCCGCGAAATAAAAGGTGCTGCCCCGGCCCGGCGCGCTCTTCACCCAGATGCGCCCGCCAAGGAGCTGCACCAGATGCTTGGCGATGGACAGCCCCAGCCCGGCGCCGCTGACCCGCTTGGTCAGGTAGTGTTCGGCCAGCTCGAAATCCTCGAAAATCTTGCCCTGCAGTTCCTTGGCGATGCCGATGCCGGTGTCGCGCACCATGAACAGCACTGTGCGGTATTGGGCGGAAAACTTGAGACGATCCGACCGGATAAGCTTGGCCCGAACCTCGATGGTCCCGTTTTTCGTGCATTTGAGCGCGTTGTCGACCAGATTGGACAGGATCTGGCGCAACCGGAACACGTCGCCCACCAGCCCCTCGGGAATGCGCGGATCAAACCGCGTGAGAAACTGCACCTCGCGCACCTTGGCCCGCACGCCGTAGCTGCGGCTAAGCGACCCCAGCACCTCGCCCACGGAAAAGGTGGCCAGCACCGGTTCGATGGCCGCCGCGTCGATGTCGGCCAGCTCCAGCACGTTGTTGACGATGGACAAAAGCCGCTTGCCCGAATCCTCGACGATCTCCCACAGCTCCCGTTCCTCGTTCCCGGTCGCGTCCTGCAGGGCCAGTTGGGCGGCCCCCATGATGCCGTTTAAGGGCGTGCGTAGTTCGTGGGTGATGTTGCCGAGGAATTGCGATTTGGCCTGGCTGGAGGAAAAGGCCAGCTCCCGTTCCCGTCGAAGCTGATGCTCGGTTTCCTTGAGCGCCGTGATGTCGCGGGAATAGCTGGCCACGTAGAGCACCTGGCCGGCCTCGTCGGCAATGGGGCAAATGCTCACCTGATAGCAGGTCTCCCCATGGCGCTCCTCGTACCCGACAATGGCGTTGCGGGCCACGGCCTCGCGCAGCTTGTCGCGCCGGGTCTCGGCCTGTTCCAGGGGCATGTGGCGGTACAGGCTCGCGCCCATGAGCGCGTCCACGGTCTGGCCCCGACGCCGGGCGGCCTCCTCGTTGAGCACCAGGATGTAGCCGTCCACGTCGGACAGGATGATGGAATCGTGGGTGGCGTCGAGCAGGGCCTTGAAGATGGCCTGGTTTTCCGCGAGCAGTTGCTGGGCCAAAACGATCTTGGTCACGTCCTCGCGGATGATGATGCCGCCGGTGACCCGGCCGCTTTCCATGACCGGTATGCCGCGAATATTCTGGTAGGCGGACTGGCCGCCGCTGCAGGCGTCGACGTAGACGGCCTCAAGATGGATGGTGTCGCCGGCAAGGATGCGGTCGATCTCGCCGCTCAATCCCGAGGTCGTGATGCCGGGCAGTTCCTGGAGTTTTCTGCCCACGAAATAGTCGCGATCACGCTTGCCCCGGGCAAAATTGACCAAGTGCCAATCGTTGACGAAAGTAATGACGCCCTCGGCGTCGATGTGCATGATCGAAACCGGAGCAAGCTGTATGATCTGCTCGCAGTTGGCCGCAAGCGCTTCCTGGCCACCCATAGGGAATCACATATCCTGTCGCCCGGCTGCTCGGCAAGCAGCATTGCACCCCTCGGATCGATTATTCGGACATTTCCTGTCCGACAACGACTACCGAGCGTTGCGGCCCTCGATGCCGGCAAAGGCGCTGTGGTTGTGGATGGACTCAAAGCTCTCCACTTCCACCCGAAACCACGTCACCTTGGGATGCTCCCGCAAGGAACGGGCCACCTGGCGCGCCACATCCTCCACAAACGTTGGATTGGCGAAGGCCTGTTCGGTGACGTGTTTCTCGTCCTCGCGCTTGAGCAGTGCAAAGACCGGCGACGAACCGGCCGCCTCGGCGGTTTCGATGAGTTCCTCCAGCCACAAGAGTCCGGAAAACCGGCAGCGGATGGAGATGACCGCCCGCTGGCTGTGCGCCCCCTGGTCGGAAATGGCCAGGGAACACGGGCACACGGTCATGACCGGCACATCCACGCCCAGCGTCAGGCGGAACTTGTCGCCCTCGAATTCCCCCGAGACCAGACAGGCATAGTCCATCAGCGCCGCGGCGCCGGTGGCCGGCGAGGCCTTGGACAGGAAATAGGGAAAACGCAGGGTCATGTGGGCGTTCTGGGCTTCCAGGCGGGCGCGCACGTCTTCGAGCAGGGCCTTGAAGGTGACGAGGTCCAGCTCGCCGGCGAAACCGGACAGGGCCTCCACGAACCGGCTCATGTGGGTGCCCTTGAACTGGGCCGGCAGATCCACGGACAGCTCCACATCGGCCACGGTGTGCTGGCGGCCGCGCGCGCGGTCGCGCACCAGAAGCGGCAGGCGGAAATTCTTGATGCCGACCCGATCCAGGTCGATGGGAACCTCGGGAGGTCCGCTTTGCACGTCTTGCATGGCCATGATGGCGTATCTCCGGGATGGATGTCCCCGGCCTGGGCGCTGCGGCGGCGGGCGCGGGGGAGGCGTTTCCTACGCCGGGCGGACGCCCCTGTAAAGCCGGCGGCAGGCCGTCCTGCCCCTTAGGCGGGGCATCGGCCGGAAAACAACGCCGGCCGGGAACGCCCTCATGTCTTGTTCCGGAAAAACATGGTGGTATTTTTCAGGAAACACAGGGACTTTATGTTGTCATCCGCAAACCGCCGCCAGCGGTTATCGCTGATGCGGCGCTACACGATCTCCTGGCCGGTGGTGGCCAGGGTGAGCTTGCCGTACTTGACGCCGCGCGTGGAGATGAGCTTTTGCGACAGCCGCTGCACGGCCTCGCCCGGCCCCTTGAGCACCAGCGCTTCCAGGCAGTTGTGGTGGTCGAGATGCACGTGCATGGACGACAGGATCACGTCGTGCTGCTCGTGCTGGGTCTCGATGAGCCGTTGGGCCAGATCGGAGGTGTGGTGGTCGTAGACCAGCGTCAGCACGCCGGCCACTTCCTTGTCCGACTGCTCCCATTCCTTTTGCACCAAAACGCCCCGGATGAGGTCGCGGATGGCTTCGGAACGGGTCTGATAGCTTTTCTCGTCGCACAGCGCGTCGAACTTCTCCAGAAGTTCGGAATTGAGCGACACGCCAAAGCGGATGGTCTGTCCCATGCCCCCTCTCCTGGTGCCGTATCCTCGAAGAACGCCCACGCGCCCTTGAGGACACCATCGTTGAATAATTGTTTCCCTTAAAAAATACCGGCGTATTTATTAAGGACGCAACACTAGGGTCTGATTTCGTAGAGGCTGATGGTGCTGCGGCAAGAGGCCACGGCCACCGATTCCTCATGCAGCCGCCTGACGGCAAAGCCGTCGGCGGCAAGCCTGTCCCACACGCCCCGCGACACCTCGCGCCAGGGTTCGGCCAGCACCACCCGGCCGCCCGGGGCCAGGCAGGAGCGGAAAATCGCGGTCAGCGGCTCGTAAAACCGCGTCTCGTATAAAATGTCGCTGCCCCAGAGCAGATCGAACATGCCGTCGGCCAGGGCCGGGGCGCGCCAGTCCATGACGGCAAAGGCCGCCGACAGGCCATTTTCCCGGGCATTGCGCAAGCCATGGGCCACGGCCGCCGGCTCGTGGTCCACGCCCAGCACCCGTGCTCCGGCCGCCGCCCCGGCCATGGCCGAAAGCCCCATGCCGCAGCCGAGGTCCAGGCAGCGCCTGCCGGCCAGCTCGTCCGGCCGGGACTCCAGCCAGGCGGCGAGCAGCAGGCTGGCCGGCCACAGCTCGGCCCAGTAGGGCATGCGCTCGTCGGCTCCGAAGCCGTCCTGGCCCAGGCCTTCCCACAGCGACTCCATGTCCGCCTCGCGCCACAGCACGTATTCGCGGCCGGCAAGGGGCAGACGCATGCGGCCGTCCACCCATTGGGGCGCGGCGGCCCATTGGGGCAGGATCGGCACTGGGACGGCGATTCGGTTCACGAAACTGCTTCCTCGCAAGTCAAAAACGCGCCATGACGCATCTTCCGTGTTACCGTGAATCACGAAAAGGCGCAACCCGGGGCACGACCGACGATTATTCGGCAGCAAACCGAAGCATTGCCCCGACGCCGCTTGCCCCAGGCCTGCCAACGCGCTATTTGACGGCCAGCCCGTCGCGGCCTGTCGCGGGCGGGACCAAAGACCGATCATCACGTCAGGGAGAAGCGCCATGCAAAAGGATCTACTCTATTCCAAGTCACATGAATGGGCCAGGGTCGAAGACGAAATCGCGGTGGTCGGCATCACCGATTTCGCCCAGGAACAACTCGGCGACATCACCTTCGTGGAACTGCCTGCCGTGGGCGACACCGTCGAGGCCGGCCGGGAAATGGGCTCCGTGGAGTCCGTCAAGGCCGCCAGCGAACTCTACAGCCCGGTTAGCGGCGAGGTCATCGAGGTCAACGAGGAGTTGGAAAGCGCTCCCGAAAAGGTCAACTCCGACCCTTACGGCGAAGGCTGGCTGATCCGCGTGCGGCTCACCGACGAGCCCGCCGGCTTGCTGTCGCCCGAGGAGTACGAGGAACTGGCCAAGGCCGAGCACTAAAATCGGAGCGCCCCATGCCCTATATCCCCCACACCCCGGAGGAAATCCGGGAAATGCTCGACGCCGTCGGCGCGCCCGACGTCGATGCCCTGTTCGCCGAAATCCCGGCCGCGCTGCGTCCCCAGAGCTTCGATCTGGCCAAGGGAGCCACGGAAATGGCCGTGCGCGCCGCCATGGAGAAGCTGTCGGCCAAAAACCGCATCGACCTGACGAGCTTTCTCGGCGGCGGCTTTTATGACCACTACGTCCCGGCCGCCTCGGACCTGCTGCTGTCGCGCGGGGAATTCTACACCGCCTACACGCCCTATCAGCCCGAGGCCTCCCAGGGGACGCTGCAGGCCATCTTCGAGTACCAGACCGCGGTGTGCCGGCTCATGGACATGGAGTGCTCCAACGCCGGCGTCTACGACGGCGGCACCGCCCTCTACGAGGCGCTGATGATGGCCGTGCGCCACACCCGGCGCAAAAAGGCCGTGGTCAGCGAGACGGTCAGCCCCATCTACCGCATCGTGCTGGCCACCTACACCAAAAATCTCCACCTCGACCTGGTCGTCGTGTCCCATAAAAACGGCCTGGACGACTTCGAGGCCCTGACGGCCGCCGTAGACTGCGACACCGCCGCCATCGTTGTGCAAAATCCCAATTTCTTCGGCAACGTCCAGGACTTCACCGCCCTGTTCGAACACGCCAGGGACAAGGGCGCGGTGTCGGTCATCTCCTGCTACCCGGTGCTCCAGACGGTGCTCAAAACCCCCGGAGCCATGGGCGCGGACATCGCCACGGCCGAAGGCCAGAGCCTGGGCCTGCCGCTGTCGTTTGGCGGCCCCTACCTCGGCATCATGACCTGCAAGAAAAGCCTCGTGCGCCAGATGCCCGGCCGCATCGCCGGCCGCACCAAGGACGCTGAGGGCCGCACCGGCTACGTGCTGACGCTGCAAGCCCGCGAGCAGCACATCCGCCGCCAGAAGGCCACGTCCAACATCTGCTCCAACCAGGCCCTGTGCGCCCTGCGCGCGCTTATTAACCTGTGCCTCACCGGCAACGAAGGGCTTTCCCGCCAGGCCGCCCGGTCCATCGAAAACGCCAACTACGCCGCCTGGAAGCTCGGCGCCATCCCCGGCGTCAAGCTGTTAAACGAAGCGCCCTTTGGCAACGAATTCGCGGCCGTGTTCCCGGTAAACGCCAAGCAGGTGGCCCGCACGCTCATGGACGGCGGCATCGTGCCGGGCTTCCCCTTGGGCCGCTACTACAAGGGATTGGAAAACGCGCTGCTGATCTGCTGCACCGAAAAGCACGACCGCGCCGACATCGACCGCCTGGCCCGGCGGCTGGAGAACGCCTTATGAGCACCGTCTTTTCCAAATCCGTTCCCGGCCGCGAAGGCGTGTGGCCCGAAGCGCCCAAGACCGATCCCGTCGACTTCATCCCCCAGCATCTGCTGCGCGAGGGCGACGCCGGCCTGCCGTCCCTGTCCGAGCTCGACGTGGTGCGCCACTTCACGGCCCTGTCGCGCAAGAACTACGGCGTGGACTCCAACTTCTATCCGCTGGGGTCGTGCACCATGAAGTACAACCCCAAGTTCACGGAAGAAGTGGCCGCCCTGCCCGGCTTCTCGCGCCTGCATCCGCTGACGCCCCAGCTTCCGGGCGGCGGCGACATGTCGGCCGGCTGCCTGGAGGTCATGTACGAGACCGAGCGCTGCCTGTGCGAGATCACCGGCATGGCCGCCTTCACCCTGCACCCCATGGCCGGGGCCCACGGCGAACTGACCGGCGCGCTCATGATGGCCGCCTACCACGCCGACAAGGGCCACAAGAAGACCAAGATCATCTGCCCGGACTCGGCCCACGGCACCAACCCGGCCTCGGCCGCCATCGCCGGCTTCGAGGTCGTGACCATCGAATCCAAGGACGGCATCATCGACCCGGCCGCCCTGGCCGCGGTCATCGACGACGAAACCGCCGGCGTCATGATGACCGTGCCCAACACCCTTGGCCTTTTCGAGCGCCATCTGCCCGAGATCGTGGCTCTTTGCCGCAAGGTGGACGCGCTTTTGTACTACGACGGGGCCAACCTCAACGCCATCCTGGGCAAGCTGCGGGTGGGCGACGCCGGCTTCGACGTGGTCCACATCAACCTGCACAAGACCTTTGCCACGCCCCACGGCGGCGGCGGCCCCGGGGCCGGTCCGGTGGGCGTGTCCGAACGCCTGATCCCGTACCTCCCCGTCTCGCGGGTGCAAAAGGACGAAGCCGGGCGGTTCTCCTTAAGCTACGACCATCCCAAGTCCATCGGCTACGTGGCCCCGTTTTACGGCAACTTCGGGGTGGTGCTCAAAGCCTACGCCTACATCCTGCGCCTGGGCCGCGAGGGGCTGATTCGCGTGTCCGAGTCGGCGGTGCTGGCCGCCAACTACCTGCGCGCCCGGCTGGCCGAGGCCATCGAGGTGCCGTACAACCGCATCTGCATGCACGAGTTCGTGGCCTCGGCCGCGAAACTGGCGGCCGAGAAAAACGTGCGCGCCCTGGACATCGCCAAGGCGCTTTTGGACAAGGGCTACCACGCCCCCACCATCTACTTCCCGCTCATCGTCAAGGAAGCGCTCATGTTCGAGCCCACCGAAACCGAGAGCAAGGACACCCTGGACCAGTTCGTGGCCGATCTGCTGGACATCCTGGCCCAGGCCGAGACCGACCCCGAGGCCGTGCGCGCCTGTCCCACCACCCTGCCTGTGGGCCGGCTGGACGAGACCTACGCCGCCCGGGCCATGGAGATCACCGATGACCTCTAGCAAGCGGCTGGTGGTGGTCGGGGCCGGCCCCGGCGGCTACGAGGCCGCCCTGGCCGGCGCGGCCGCCGGGCTGGACGTGACGCTCATCGAGCGCGGCAAGCTCGGCGGGGCCTGCCTCAATTGGGGCTGCATCCCCACCAAGCACCTGCTGGCCGCCACCCTGGCCGTGGAGTGCCTGGCCGCCCAGGCCAAGCAGAAGCTGGCCTCGGGCACGGTCACGCCCGACCTGGCCGCAGTCCAGGCCAAGAAGAAAAAACTGCTCGCCGCCACCCACAACGCCATGGCCGCCCACCTGGGCAAAATCGGCGTGCGGCTGGTGACGGGCAACCTCACCGCCGTGGCCACGGGTTCGGCCGAGGTGTCGAGCGGCGGGAGCGTGGAACACATCCCGTTTGACAGCCTGATCCTGGCCCTGGGCTCGCGGCCGGCCGCCTTCCCCGGGGTCAAGCCCGACGGCAAGGCCGTGCTGGGCGTCGCGCCGGTGCTGGACTTCGAGGCCGCCCCGGAGAGCTTCGTCATTGTCGGAGCCGGGGCCATCGGCCTGGAAATCGCCACCATCTACCACCGCCTGGGGACCAAGGTGACCCTGGTCGACGCCGCGCCGCGCCTGGCCCCGGCCGAGGACCCGGATGTGGCCAAGGTCGTGGCCCAGGTGATGCGCCGCGCCGGCATCGACGCCCGGCCCGGGGTCAAGGTGGAAAGCCTGGTCACCGACGAGGACGGCCGGGCAAAGCTCACCCTGGCCGGCGGCGAGACCGTCGTGGCCGACAAGGCGCTGGTCGCCATCGGCCGCTTCGCCGCCACCATCGTGCCGGGGCTGGCCGAATGCGGGGCCATGTTCGCCGACGACAATCCCAACCGGGCCTGGCTGCGCACCGACGACACCCTGCAAACCGCGCCCGGCATCTATGCCGTGGGCGACTGCAACGGCCGGGTGCTGCTGGCCCATGCCGCGTCGAGCCAGGGCGTCTACGCCGCCCGCCACGCCGCCGGCCTGGAGTCCGGACCCTACGCGCCGGGTCCCATCCCCGGCTGCTATTACGGGTCGCCCGAGATCATGCGGGTGGGGGCCATCGCCGCGCCCGGGGACACGATCTCCGAAGCGGCCTTCGTGGCCAACCCCATCGCCCAGGCCCATGCCGACACCGCCGGCTTCGCCCGGGTGGTCTGGAAGGACGGCAAGGTGGCCGGCATCACGGCCGTGGGCCACGGCGCGTCCACCATGGGAACCCTGGCCACGGTCATGGTGGCCCAGGCCTGGACGCGCGAGCAGGCCGAGGCCCTGGTCTTCCCCCATCCGGGCCTGGATGAGACCCTCAAGGCCGCGCTGCTCGGCGAGATGAAAACAAAGGCCTAAGATCCGGGGAACATTCCTGCATAAAGGATGTTCCCCGGAGCCCTTTGCCAGCGTTTTGCAGAGGCAACACCAGCACCTGCCCCTTCTTCGGTCCTTGGACCTTCACCCAACCGGCAACAGGAATCGGGACCATGCTGCACCATCCTTTCGCCTCCCATGACCAGGAAGCGGCCGGCCTCTCCCGCCGCGCCGTGCTCAAGGCCGGCCTCATCGGGGCCTGCACCCTGCTGACCCCGTGCGCCGCCTGGGCGGCCGCCAAGAAAGAACACGCGTCCGACGCCAAGGCCGTACCCAAGGCTCCCCCAGGCCCGGCCCCGGCCACGCCCGAACCCGGCTACTACATGGCCAACAAGGCCAAATTCATCGCCGACTTCAAGGGCGTGTGCGGCGGCGCGGAAAAATGGATGGCCGCCCGCGTCCCCGCCCCCACGGCCAAGGCCGCCGCCGACGACGCCCTGCGCCGCTTCGAACTGCTGCTGCCGACCCTGCCTGACCTGGGCGGCACGGCCAACCGCAACCAGCCGTTTATCACCATGGCCGGCTGGCTCGCCGCCCTGTGCCAGGCCATGCGCGAAAAAGGCATGACCGCCAAGGATTCCGGCCGGCTGCTCTACGACCTCTACGCCGCCGACTGGGCCAGCGTGCCGCCGGCCAAGGCCCAGGCCATGGGCGCGGCCCTTTTCACCCCGGCCGCCCAGGAATCCATCAAGCTGTGGGCCGAAACCACCCAGAAACGCCTGCTGCCCGGCGACTGGGTCGTGCGTTACGTCGCCCCGGACGCCACCTTCGACGTCGGCTACGACTACCTCGAATGCGGCGCGGTCAAATACTTCAAGGCCCAAGGCGTGGCCGAAGTCGCGCCTTACTACTGCTTAAACGACTTCCTGGCCTCCCGCGCCCAGGGCACGGGCCTGTCCCGTCAGCACACCATCGCCCAGGGCGATCCGCTGTGCGACTTCCGCTACAAACGCGGCCGGCCCGTCACCCAGGACTGGAACACGGAAACGCCTAAGTTTAAGGTGGGTTAAGGGGGGAGAAAAGAGGAAGAGGCCTCCGGCGGCCAAAGGGGCTGAGCCCCTTTGGAAACCCCACCCAGGGGAGATTGTTCCTGTTGTTGCCGGGGGTTCGTTGAGTGTTCGTTTAAAAAAAATGGGATTCTAGAGAGATATGACCGTTACGCACACAAAATTGATTCTAGCCTCGGCCTCGCCGCGACGCCGCGAGCTGCTGGCCCTGGCCGGGGTGCCCTTTGAAATCGTCGTCAGCCCGGCCCAGGAGCCAGACCCGGACGTTAACGAACATCCCGCCGCCTACGCCGCCCGCATGGCCCGGCTCAAGGCCGCCGCCGTGGCCGAGGCGCACCCCACGGCCGTGGTCCTTGGCGCGGATTCCGTGGTGGCCGTGGGCGAGACCATTCTCGGCAAACCGGCCGACGCCGCCGACGCCCTGCGCATGTTGCGGCTGCTCTCGGGCCGCAGCCATCAGGTGGTGACCGGCTGCGCCATCTTCGCCCCCGGCCGGGAACCCGAGATTTTCACGGTCGCCACCGACGTGACCATGGGCGTGGTGTCGG
This sequence comes from Pseudomonadota bacterium, assembly GCA_023435825.1. Taxonomy (GTDB): domain Bacteria; phylum Desulfobacterota; class Desulfovibrionia; order Desulfovibrionales; family Desulfovibrionaceae; genus Solidesulfovibrio. Next base: position 12,674 of record JAEZMB010000139.1, read on the forward strand.
ATGATCGCTTGGCCGCCTACGTCGCCACCGGCGAACCCATGGACAAGGCCGGCGCTTACGCCATCCAGGGCGGCGCGGCGGCCTTTGTCACCACCATCTGCGGCTCGTATACCAACGTTGTGGGCCTGCCCCTGGCGGAAGTGGTCGCGGTGTTGGGACGCTGGGGAGCCGCCGTTCCGGCGCGACCTTGAAGGCTCCCCGCGCCATGTCCACGACGGTGCAGCCTTACGTTGGCAGCGGCGTTTGGTGGCCCCGAAAGGCGCAAAACCTCAGCCCCTCGCGAAAACGCCATGCTGCAAACGCTCTTCACCAAAACCTCCGAGCTTGCCGAATTTAAGGCCGTCCACCACGACGACGCCGTCTTGGTGTTGCCCTACATCGACGAAGGACTGGCGCGCCGGCTGGCCGAGGTCCTGGTCCGCCGGGCGCTGCACCCAGGCCTCGTGGTGTTCGTGGAAGATGACCGGCGACTGGGCTTCATCAAGACCGCCAACGTGATCTGTTCCCGTTCATCCTCGCGCTATTTCGGCTATCTTGCCCAGGACGTTTTTCCCAGCGACGGCTGGTTGCAGGCCGCGCTTTCCATCATGGACGCCACGGAAAACGGCCTCCTGGCCTTCAACGACGGCCGTTTTCACGGCACGCTGGCCGTGTTCGGCCTGGCGCGCCGCACCTGGCTGAAAAGGCTGTACCATCATTTCGTCTTCTTCCCCGGCTACCAGAGCCATTACGGCGACACCGAACTGTCCGCCATCGCCATCCACCAGAACACCCTGGTCTACAACCCGGGGTGCGTCATGCTCGAAGTCGATTACGAGAAGCACACGAAAGGCAACAATCCCGACGACAAAGCGCTTTTTGAGCAACGCCTAGCGCAAGGGTTCGGCGGCTTGATCTGACACGCCGAGGAAGCCAACGGATTGGCCGGCTCCGCGCACCAGGGGCTGGAACAACGCAGCCGGCCGACGCAGCCGACAGCGAGCGACGCCCGGCCCGCTAGAGCGTCTGCTTGATCGCCGTGACCGTCACCTCCAGCACCCGGGTCACAAACGCATAACGGCTTTTCATCAGGTCATAGTCCGGCCCTTCCTTGAGGAAACGGGCCGTGCCTTCCAGATAAAACCCCGTGCCCGGCCCCATGCGCCCTTGCACTTCCTTGCTGCCCACCGTCAGCAGCACCTTGGCGTTTTGACGCACCTTTTCCTCGGTCTTGCGCATCTTCCAGGCCGGTATGAGCAGCCGGTTCTCGCCGGCCGGCGTCAGATACGAATTCCAGGTGTTGACCACATGGGCCTCGCCGTCGGCGCAACTCACAATGGCCACAACGCCTTCCTTGCCGAGCACTTCCTTGAACGTTTCCGGGAACATCACGTTGCTCCTTGTTTTTAATTGTAGACAATCACTATCCGGGATAGCTTTAATCGTCTTTTCCAGGAGCCGTCAAGACAAAACCCAGCGCTTGGGCTATGCTCGGCGGATCGGATCGGGAGGTGGCAGGTGCAGTTCAGTGTCGGGGTAGAATACGCGTTTCATTCACTTTTTTACATGATCGGCCTGCCGGAAGGCAAAACCGTGGGCATCCGGCGCATTGCCGAACTGCATGGCATCACGGAAACGTATCTCTCCAAGATATTTACGAAACTTCGCAAGGCAGCCATCGTCAAATCCATCCCTGGCGTCAAGGGCGGCTATGAACTGGCCCGCAAGGCCGAGGACATCACCTTCTGGGACGTCATCGAAGCCGTCGAAGGGCCGTCGTACCTGTTCCAGTGCGCCGAGATCCGCAAGAAAAACCTCTTCGTGGACGATCCCTCGGTCTATACGGACAAGTGCCCCTGCCTCATCAAGGTCGTCATCCAGGAGGCCGAGGACAAATTCCGCGACAGCCTGCGCGGCCGGTCGCTGCAATGGCTGTTCGACCGCGTGCGGGGCGATTTCTCCGAGGAGAAAAAGCGGGCCATCGCCGACTGGATGGAGAAGGTCTAGGGCTGGGCACAAACGGGGAACGGAAAGCATTTCGTGACGCCAACCGTCGTGACGATTTACCGGCGCGACGCGCCAGCCGGAGAAAGACCATGAAAAAGGCCCATGTCCTGCTCTTTGATGGCTACGCGGATTGGGAAATCGGCTATGTGCTGGCCGAACTGCGCCGTATCGGCAACGTGCCGGTTGTGACCGTCGGGTTCACGGACGCCCCTGTCGTTTCCATGGGCGGATTGACGGTCACCCCGGACACGACCTTGGCCGCCGTCGTTCTCGACGATGTGCGGCTTTTTATCCTGCCGGGCGGGACGCTGTGGGAGCAGGCCTATCCGGCCGAGGCGCTCCACGCCCTGCTCCAGGCCCTTGACCGCCAGGCCGTGCCCCTGGCCGCGATCTGCGCGGCCACGACCGTTCTCGCCAAGGCCGGCGTCCTGCACGGCAAAAAGCACACTTCCAATGCCCTGAAATATCTTCGGGAGCACGTTCCCGGTTATCAAGGGGACAACGACTACGTGGACGAACTGGCCGTCAGCGACGGCCATGTGACCACGGCCAGCGGCCTGGGCAGCGTCGAATTCACTAGGAACATTCTGGGAGCCTTGGAAATCGTCACCCCACCGCTCCGGGATCTCTGGTACCGCGCCTTCAAGTACGGGGAATACCCTGAGGACTTCGGCTAACACCCGCGCCCGACGACACGGCTTCGGACTCGGCCGCGTAGTCGCCCCAGGCCGCGTGGTCCCTGCAGCGTTTGCATTAACCTATGCGGGACGAGTTTCCCGAGAGAACAACCGGCCATCGCGGATTGGCTCATGATGCTAGAAGCCCGGCAAAAACATTGAAAGCAAAAGGCATGGCATGTCCATCATCATCGCGCCCGGCCGCCCCGAGGACTATCCCGCCTTGGCCGAACTCTGGGAAGCCTCGGTGCGGGCCACCCATCACTTTGTCGCTGAGGCGGACATCCACTATTTCAAGCCGCTGGTGCGCGACGTTTATCTCGGCGCGGTGACGCTCACTTGCGCCTTTGACGGCGGCCGTGACGGTCATGCGCTCGGATTTTCAGGCGTGGCCGAGAGGAAGATCGAGATGCTGTTCGTGGCCCCGCCGGCCTTTGGCCGGGGCATCGGCACGCAGCTGCTGCGCCATGCCGTGGAGACCCTCGGCGCGCGCGAAGTAGACGTCAACGAACAAAATGCCCGGGCCGTGGAATTCTATCTGCGCCGAGGATTCGTCGTTGTCGGACGCTCGGAAGTGGATGGGACCGGGCGGCCTTATCCGCTGTTGCATATGCGGCTTGCCTAAAAAAGCGGGCGAGACACTCTGTCTCGCCCGCTCCTTCGTCACTCAATGATCCCTTCGTGGCACATCTTTAATAAAGCAGGACGATGCGCTTACACCCTGCGTCAATCATTACGTCACCGATCCTGCCTGACTTGTTGATCAACGCTCCCCTACTCCAGCCCCGGCACCGGGAACCGCCCGCACAGTTGCGCCACTTCCGCCCGCACGGCGGCGCGCTTGGCCGCGTCGGACGGACTGGCCAACACTTCGGCGATCCAGCCGGCGAGCTTGACCATTTCCGCCTCGCCCATGCCGCGGGTGGTGGCCGCCGGCGTGCCCAGGCGGATGCCCGAAGGACGCAGCGGCGGGTTGGGATCGTCCGGGATGATCTGCTTGTTGGTGGTCAGCCCCGCTTCGTCCAGCAATTCCTCGGCCGTGCGGCCGTCCAGACCGAAGCTCGCCTGGGTGTTGGCCACCAGCATGTGGTTGTCCGTGCCGCCCGTTATAAGCGACACGCCGCGCGCGGCCAGCTCCGCGCCCAAACGACGGGCGTTGGCCAGCACCTGGGCGGCGTAGGTCTTGAATTCCGGGGCCAGCGCCTTGCCAAGCGTAATGGCAATGCCGGCGATGACGTTCATGTGCGGTCCGCCCTGCAAGCCCGGGAACACCGACTTGTCGATGGCCGGGGCGAGTTCCTTGCGGCAAAGGATCATGCCGCCGCGCGGACCGCGCAGGGATTTGTGGGAGGTGGTGGTGACCACGTCGAAGCCGGCGTCAAAGGGATTGCGCATGACGCCGCCGGCCACCAGGCCGGCATAGTGCGAGGCGTCGCACATGGTGTAGGCCCCGACCTCGTCGGCGATGGCCTTAAACGCCGCGTAGTCGAGGTCGCGGGGGTAGGAGGTGTAGCCGCACAGCACGAGTTTCGGCTTATGCTCCCGGGCCAGGGCGCGCACCACGTCGAAGTCGATGGCTCCGTCGCCGGGGTTGGTCTTGTAGCGCACGAAATTGAAAAGCCGCCCCATGTGGGAGACCGGCGCGCCGTGGGTGAGGTGGCCGCCGTGGGACAGGTCCATGGCCAGGATGGTGTCGCCCGGCTCCAGCAGACCGAGGTACACGGCCTGGTTCATGGGCGAGCCGGACAGGGGCTGGACGTTGGCGTGCTCGCAGCCAAAGACCGCGCAAGCGCGCTGCCGGGCCAGATTCTCGATCTGGTCCGTGAACTCCTGGCCGCCGTAATAGCGCCGGCCGGGGTAGCCTTCGGAGTACTTGTTGGTGAACACGCTGCCGAGCGCGGCCAGCACTTCGGGATAGGTGTAGTTCTCGGACGGAATGAGTTCGATGCCCAAGCGTTGGCGGTTTTCCTCGCCGGCAAGGGTGGCGAACACTTCGGGATCGGTGGCGGAAAGAAGGTCGTAAAACGCGCGCATGGGCTCCTCCTGGTCGGGAAGGTTGGCGTCGGTGACGACGCAGCCCAGGCGAGCGGCTATGGCAGGTTTCGCGCTTCCTCGTGGTGTCCCACTGTTCTCGCCAGTCACGCGAAACGGATGATTGAGGCGTTTGTTGTCTAGCGCCGGGACGGGCGGGCCGTCAAGAGGCGATCAGCTTTGGGCGGTCGGGGCGTCGGCCGGACTGTCGCCCGCATTACCGCGCTTGGCCGGGTCCAGGGCCAGGGCCAGGGCCAGCAGGCAGACCACCACGATGGAGGCGAGATAGACCCGCCGGCCCCAGCCTCGGGCCAGGGCGGCGCTGTAGCCGTGCAGGGCCACGGCCAGCCAGCACGCGCCCGAGACTATCGCCACGGCCAGATAGGCCTTACCGGCGTAGCCCATGACGCCCAGCAGCGCGGCGGCCAGCGTAAAGGCGGCGATGTGCCAGACGATGTGGCGGCGCGTGGCGTCAAAGCCTTGCCGCACCGGCAGCACCGGCACCCCGGCGGCGGCGTAGTCGTCGAAGCGGTGCAGGGTCACGGCGTAGGAATGGGGCACCTGCCACAGGCAAAAAAGGGCCAACACCATGCCCGCGCCCATATCGAAACTGCCCCCGGCGGCGCAGTAGGCGGCGAGCGGCGGGGCCGCGCCGGCCAGGCTGCCGACCACGGTGCTGGCCGGCGAGCGCCGCTTGAGCCAGGCGCTGTAGACCCCGACGTAGACCACGAAACCGCCCAGGGTGACGGCCACCGTTGCCGGCGTCGTCCAGACGGCCAGCACGGCCGTGCCGAAAAGACCCAGAACGGCGGCGTAGGCCAGGCCGACCCCAAGGGGCATCCGGCCGGCGGCCAAGGCCCGGGCGCGGGTGCGGGCCATGGCCCGGTCCAGGCGGCTGTCGATGCAGTTATTGGCCACGCACCCGGCGGCCACAACAAGTCCGATGCCGGCCAGGGCCGCGAAAAACGTGCCCCAGGCCACGGCCCCGCCGCAGCCCAGGAAAAACCCGGCCCCGGCCGTGACCAGATTGGCCGCCGCCAGCCACGGCTTGGCCACGCCGACAAAATCCCGAAAACGCACCCCGCCTCCGATCACATGCGCTCGTGCAGGCCGTACATGATCCAGATGGAACCGCCGACGAACAGGAACATGAGGAAAAAGGTGAACAGCAGCGCCATCAGGTTCCAATACATGGCCGAGGACCGGTCCACGTGCAGGAAATAGCGCAGCTGCACGAAAAGCTGGACCACGGCCAGTGCGAACAGGGCCAGGATCAGCGGCAGGCGCGGCAAGGCCCCGCCCATGACCAGGCCAAAGGAAACCAGGGTAAGGACGACGGAGGCGGCGAATCCCAGGGCGTAGGACTTGACCGTGCCCACGGCCGCTCCGGCGTTGTCGGTTGGCGAGTGGCTCATTGCACGACCCCCAGCAGGTAGACGACGGTGAAAACGCCGATCCAGACGATGTCGAGGAAATGCCAGAACATGCCCAGGCGGGTAAGCCGCCCCTTGACCGGAGCGGTGAGGCCCTTGGACGAAAGCTGGGCCAGCATGACCACGATCCACAGCAGGCCAAAGGTCACATGCAGCCCGTGGGTGCCGACCAGGGTGAAAAAGGCCGAGAGAAAGCCGCTGCGGTCCGGGCCGGCCCCGATGCTCAGAAAATGGCGGAATTCGGCCAATTCCATGACGAGAAACCCCAGCCCCAGGGCAAAGGCGGCCATAAGCCCCAGACGCACGGAGCGTGGGTCGCCCTTGTGCATGGCCACCATGGCCAGGCCGTAGGCCGCGCTGCTGGTCAAAAGCAGCATGGTTTCCACGAGCACGGCCGGCAGCTCGAAGAGGTCCTTGGGCGTGGGGCCGCCGGCGTAGTTGTGGGCCATGACCACGTAGGTGGCAAATAGAGCCGAGAAGACGATGAGGTCGCTCATCAGGTAGATCCAGAACCCGAAGGCCTGGATCTCGCCCATGTCATGGCCGCCTGGGCCGCCATGGGCCTCGTGGCCGGGCGCGGCGGCGGGATGGGCCATTTGCGCTGTCGTCATGCGTTCCTCCAACAAGGCTTTGGGCCGTTGGCTTGGGTCCTTTTCACGTATCGCGTCCACGAAAAGCACATAAGGCATCTCGCAGGCAACACATTAAAACCACTAATTTTTCTTAAAAAATACTCTCGTATTTTTTCAGGGACGCCACACTAGCCGGCCGATCCATGAAGCGGCGGCCGTACGCGCGCGTCCTCGATGCGAGCCACTTCCTCGGCCGGGATGACCATGAAGAGGTCGTCGGCGCAGCCCCGGGCCGTGACCACGGCGATCATGCCCAAAAACGTCACGGCCGCCAGCCACCAGATATGCCAGATGACGGCGAAGCCGAAGACGAAGGCGACCACGCCCAGGACAAAGCCGTGCCAGGAGTTTTTGGGCATGACGATGTCCTCGTAACGCTCGGGCCGGGCGTAGGCCACGCCGCGCTCCTTCATGTCCCAGAAGGCGTCGATGTCGTGCACCTCGGGGATGACGGCGAAGTTGTAGACCGCCGGGGGCGAGGCCGTGGCCCACTCCAGGGTGCGGCCGTCCCAGGGGTCGCCGGTGGTGTCGGCGTTGGCCTTGCGGTTCATGAAGCTCACGAACAGTTGCATGAGCATGCAGCCGATGCCGGCGGCGATGACCAGCGTGCCCACGGCGGCGATAATCAGCGGCAGCTGCCAGGCCGGGTTGTCATAGTGCTGCATGCGCCGGGGCATGCCCATGAAGCCCAGCACGTAGAGCGGCACGAAGGACATGTAGAAGCCGATGAGCCAGCACCAAAACGAGCGCTTGCCCCAGGTTTCGTCCAGTTTGAAGCCCGTGGCCTTGGGGAACCAGTAGGCGAAACCGGCCAGGAAGCCAAAAAGCGTCCCGGGGATCAGCATGTTGTGGAAGTGGGCGATGAGAAACAGGCTGTTGTGCAGCACGTAGTCGGCCGGCGGGATGGACATGAGCACGCCGGTAAGCCCGCCCAGGACGAAGGTGGTCAGAAAGCCGATGGTCCAGAGCATGGGCGTGGTCAGGCGCACCCGGCCCTTGTACATGGTGAAAAGCCAGTTGAAGACTTTCACGCCCGTGGGGATGGCGATGACCATGGTGGAGATGCCGAAGAAGATGTTGACGTTGGCGCTGGTGCCCATGGTGAAGAAATGGTGGGCCCAGACGGCGAACGACAGGAACATGATGACGGCCGTGGCGTAGACCAGGGAGGTGTAGCCGAAGATGCGCTTTCTGGAGAAGGTGGCCACCACTTCGGAGTAGATGCCAAAGGCCGGCAGGATGACGATGTAGACTTCCGGATGGCCCCAGGTCCAGAAGAGGTTGATGTACATCATCGTGTTGCCGCCAAGGTCGTTGGTGAAAAAGTGCATCCCGAGATAGCGGTCCAGCGAAAGCATGAAGAGCGCCGCGGTGAGCATTGGGAAGGCGAAGATAATCAGGATGTTGGTGAGAAGCGCCGTCCAGGTAAAAAGCGGCATGCGCATGAGCGTCATGCCCGGGGCGCGCATCTTGATGATGGTCACCAGGAAATTGATGCCGGTAAGGAGCGTGCCTACGCCGGATATCTGAATGGACCACAGCCAGTAGTCCACGCCGGTGTCCGGGCTGTAGGCCAGTTCGGTCAGCGGCGTGTAGCCCGACCAGCCGGCCTTGGAGAATTCGCCCACGCCCAGCGACACCATGACCAAAAGCGCCCCGGCCACGGACAGCCAGAGGCTCACGGCGTTGAGAAACGGAAAGGCCACGTCGCGCGCGCCGATCTGCTGGGGGATGACGATGTTCATGAGGCCCGAGAGAAACGGCATGGCCATAAACAGGATCATGATGGTGCCGTGGGCCGAGAACACCTGGTTGAAGTGGTCGGGCGGCAAAAAGCCCGGGGACGCGCCCACGGCCATGGCCTGCTGGGCCCGCATCATGATGGCGTCGGAAAAGCCGCGCAGCAGCATGATGAGCGACAGGATGATGTACATGATGCCGATTTTCTTGTGGTCCACGCTGGTGAGCCACTCGCACCAGAGGTACGGCCATTTCTTCAGGTAGGTGATGAGCCCCAGGACGGCCAGCGCGCCTAGAAGCGAGCCGACCACCGCGCCCATGACGATGGGATCGTGGTAGGGGACGGCGGCGAGGGTGAGTTTTCCGAACATGTGACTGGTCCTCCTGGCCTACTGGCCGTGTCCCTGGGAGCCGGCTTGGCCGCCGTGCCCGCCTTGTCCGCCATGGCCGCCATAGCCGCCATAGCCGCCGTGCCCGGCCGGCTGGGGCGAACCCTGTTTGGTCATGGGGTCGTATTTGCCGAGGATGGCCTCGAAGATGCCCGGCTCGACCGTGGAGAAATAGACCGGGCCGGCCGCGACGCCGGGTTTGCGCAGTTCGTCGAACCGGGCGATGTCGAGCTTTTGCGGCGAGGCTTTCACCTTTTGCAGCCAGGCCGCGAAATCGGCCTGGGAGACGGCCCGGGCCGGGAAGAACATGTCCGGGTAGCCCGCGCCGCTGAATTGCTGGTTCTGGCCGACGTACTCGCCTGGCGTGTCGGCCAGCAGATGCAGTTTCGTGCGCATGCCGCCCATGGCGTAGATCTGGCTGCCCAGGCGCGGGATGAAAAACGAGGTCATGACCGTGTCCGAGGTGATGTCAAAGGCCAGGGGCATCCCGGCCGGGAAGACCAGCTCGTTGACCACGGCCACGCCCTGCTGGGGATAGATAAAAAGCCATTTCCAATCGAGGCTCACCACCTCGACGGCGAGCTGCTTGTCCGGCGCGGCCAGGGGCTTGTAGGGGTCCAGGCGGTGGGTCTCGATCCACAGCAGCGTGGAGAGCAGGATGACGATGACCATGGGGATAAGCCACATGACCAGCTCGATCTTGCCCGAATGGCTCCACTTGGGCGCGTACTCGGCCTCGGTGTTGGATTCCCGGTACTTGTGGGGAAACCACACGGCCATGACAATGACCGGGATGACCACAATGAGCATGAGCCCGAAGGCGATGAAGATGAGCCGTCGCTCGGCCTCGCCGATGGGCCCCTTGGGATCGAGCAGCGCCAGTTCGCTGCATCCCGAAAGGGCGGCCAGGGCGCATAGCCCCAAAACGGCGGCCCAGGCGGAAACGGTGTTGCGTTTCATGGTCTCCCCCACGTTGCGCGGTGCAAGAGGATCAGGGCTACAGGGACAGCGGCAGGGACATGGTCATCCCGCCTTGCGGCCAAGCACGCACAAATCGCCGGTCTCCACGCCGCAGCGCCCGCCAAGGGCTCCGGCGGACATGGCCTCGGTCATGTAGATGACGAGATTGACGAAGCGGCAGCCGGTAAAGGTCGAGCGCTGAAAATAGGCCGCCGTGTTCACCCGCTCGTCGGCGGCCACCACCACGATGTCGCACAGGTGGAAGGAACAATCCTCCAACGTGCTTGAATCCTGAAGAAAGATGGAGCCTGGGCCGACAAGCTCGCACTTGGCGAAGGTTTTCCCCTCATGGACCCGGAAATAGGGCGAATAGAGGTCGGCCACACCGATTTTTTCCAGTTCGAAGCGCTCGCGCAGGGCCAGGCTCTGCTTGTCCTGGTAGGTGATGAGTTTGAGGTGCCGCACCTTGTCCACGGCGGCCATGGCCAGCACCACCACCAGGGCCACGCCGGAAAAGAGCAACGAGGTGAGGATGCCGACAAGGAGCCACGCCCCGACCACATGGGGCTTCAGCACGCTCGTCAGCGAAGCGACCAACAGCAGGCAGACCAGGGTGGCGACCAGGAAAATCGCCAACGCGTGCTTGATGAAAAAATTGGCCACGGCCCCGAGCCGTCCGTCGCTTGTGCCCATCCTCGCCTCCTGACATGGAGATATGCTTGAGCTTATTGCGGTTTCCCGGGGACAAGTCAATGCGCCACGGCGAAAATGTCGGGCCGGCAACCGGAAGGAGCAGCGTCCGGACCGGCGTTCCTTGACTGGAAGCGGCCAATTGGGGATGTTGCATGGAGCCAAAGGCTTTCCCTCCCCACCCGCCGTTTTGAGGAGGCGCTCCATGCCGTCGCCACCCCGGCCTTGCCGCAAAAAGAGCCCCGCCGCGTCCCGCTCATCGCGATCCTACGCCTCCCGCCTGGCCTTACTGGCCGCCGTCTGGCTGGCCCTGGCCGCCGGCCTGGCCTGGACCGCCCCGGCCCGGGCCGCCGGGACGGACTGGGCCGACGCCGCCCAACGCGTCACGGCCAACGCCAAGGTCACGAACCAGGACCAAGCCCTGGCCGCCTTTGCCCGAGGCGGCGGGGTAGGCCGCTTTTTCGTCGGCTTCGCCTCGGCCAAGCGCGCCGCCGCCCCGTCTTCCCTGGCCGGCGAGGCCCAGAAACAGGCCCGACGGGAACTGGTGCAGGCCAGCCGCGACAAGGCCCTGGCGGCCATGCCCGATCTGCCGGAGAGCGTGATCCGCCACCGCTACGACACTATTTTTTACCTGTCCGTGGCCGTCACCCCGGAGCAACTGGCCGTCATTCTGGCCAACCCCGAGGTGGACGTCGTGGAGCCGGTCGGCGTCATGGAGGCCGACACGCGACAGGGACTGCCGCTCATGCGCGCCGTGGTCCCCCGCTCCCAGTACGACGGCACAGGGTTGTCCATCGCCGTATGCGACTCCGGCATCAATTACCTCAATCCCTATCTCGGTGGCGCGGCCTTTCCCAACGCCAAGGTCATCGGCGGCTATGACGTGGGCGAAGGCAAGGCCGACCCCATGGACGGCAACGGCCACGGCACGGCCTGCGCCGGCATCGCCGCCGGCGACGTCGGCAACACCGCCGACTACATTGGCGGCGTGGCCCCCGGGGCCAGACTCTACGCGCTCAAGATCACCGATGACGCCACGGGAAAAAGCTGCAACGAAGACGCCTACGTGGCCGCCTGGGATTGGTGCGTCAGCCACCAGAACGACGTCTCCGCCGCGCCCATCAAGATCATCAGCACGAGTTTCAGCGGCGGCAAATACACCAGCGTGTGCGACGGCGCCAAGACGGCCATCGCCGCATCGGCAGCGGCAGCCAAGGCGGCCGGCATCACGCTGTTCAATTCCTCGGGCAACAGCGGCTACTGCGACGCCGTGCAAAGTCCGGCCTGCATCTCCTCGATCATTGCCGTGGGCTCGGTCTACGACGCCGCCGTGGGCACATACCGCCCCTGCGTGAGCGAAGACTCCTGCGTGTCCAAGTCCGACTCCAGCTCCTGCGACTCCGGCTACTACGCCACCGACATCACCCAGGCCGACAAGGTGCCCTCCTATTCCAATTCCGCGTCCCTGCTGGGGCTGCTCGCCCCGGCCAACATGGCCTTTGGCCTGGGCATCGGGGCCAACACCTGGAACCCCAACTTCGGCGGCACCTCCGCCGCCTGCCCCTACGCCGCCGGGGCCGGGGCCGTGCTCCAGGCCGCAGCCAAGGCTCGAACCGGCAACTGGCTCACCCCGGACCAGGTCTTTTCCAAACTCTCGGCCACCGGGACGGCGGTCCTGGACCCCAAATCCAACCTGTCCAAGCCGCGCATCGACCTGCAGGCGGCCGTGGACTCCGTCACCCCGGCCCCGTCCACCGGGTTCTTGCAAGTCGGCCTGACCACGCCCGCGCCGGCCGACAGCGCGGCTGCCTGGAGGGTGGATGGCGGGGCCTGGCGGGCAAGCCAGACCGTTGTCGGCAACCTGACCGCCGGTACCCACGCCGTGGACTTCAAGCCCGTGGCCGGCTGGACGAGGCCGGTAGCCCAAAACGTAATCGTGGCCGCCGGACAGACCTCCAGTCTGTCAACCCGTTACGGCCTGTCCGGGGCCAGTCTGTTGCCGCTGGACATCCCGGCCGCCACCGGCAACGCGCACGGCATAAATGAGAACTTCACCGGCTCGCTGTCCAACTGGACCCAGCAGGCCGGCACTTGGAGCGTGGCGGGCGGTATGGCCAGTGTCACGGCCGACGGTTCCCAGACAACGAGCTGGTACAGCCTGTCGTCCAGCGCCGGCGTCTACGGCGACTTCACCTGCTCGGCCACCCTGCGGCGCAGCGGCGCGGCCGGCAGCACCAACGCGCTCATCGTGCGCGGCACGCCCCAGCCCCTCAATCCCAGCGGCGGCAACTGGTTCTACGGCTATGTTTTCGGCTACACCAACAACGGCTCCTATGCCGTCTTCGTCCTGCGCGACTGGTATCTGACCATGTTGCGAAACTGGACCGCCAGTAGCGCCATCGTGGCCAACGACTGGAACACCCTGACCGTCAAGGCCGTGGGTCCGGACCTCACCTTCTCCATCAACGGCACGCAGGTGTTCTCCACCACGGACACGTCGCTTGGCGTCGGCCAGGCCGGCGTGGCCATGTACACCGGAACCGGCGGCACCATGGACGTCAAGAGCGTCAGCCTTGCCCCATACCCGGGCGGCGCAGCCAGCGCCGCCGACACGTCCGACGCGGCCGGAACACTGGAAGCAACCGGAGCCGTGGGCATGGTGGAAGCCATTGCCGGGAACGCGGCGGATCAGGCCGGTTCAGGGCGGTAGGCGGCCCAAGGGCCGGGATGTCGCCAGCAGACGCCCGGCCCTTGGGAGCGCTCCGGTAGCGGCCGTCCTGGCCGCCCACAAACTCCAAGGAGAAAAGCATGAAAGCCATCGTCGCCACGGGCGGCCTCGATCCCGACGCTCCCCAGGCCTTTACGGAAAAGGAACTGCCCGAGCCCGAACCCCGTGAACACGACATTGTCGTGCGCCTGGAAGCCGTGGGCATCAACCCCGTGGACACCAAGGTCTTCGACCGGCTGGCCCCTGGCCAGACACGGATTCTGGGCTGGGACGCCCAGGGCATGGTCGAGTCCGTGGGTGACAAGGCCAGTCGTTTCACGCCGGGGCAGACCGTCTACTACGCCGGCTCCATCACCCGCGACGGCTGCAACGCCGAGTATCAGGCCGTGGACGAACGGCTTGTCGCCCCGGCCCCGGCCAGCCTGTCGCCGGAGCAGGCCGCCGCCCTGCCGCTGACCAGCCTCACGGCCTGGGAAGGGCTGTTCGACCGGCTGGGCTTCACTGCGGCCGAAGGGGCCAACGCCGGCCGCAGCCTGCTGGTCGTCGGCGGGGCCGGCGGGGTCGGGTCCATGGTCATCCAGCTGGCCGCCTGGGCCGGACTGACCGTCACGGCCACGGCCGGCCGGCCGGAATCGACCGCCTGGTGTCTGGAGATCGGGGCGAAAACCGTCCTTGGCCGGGGCGACCTGGCGGCCGAGGCCCAGGCGGCCGGGCTGGGCGATTTCGATGCCATCTACTGCACCACCCACATGGAGGAGCACTGGACGGCCATGGCCCGGGTCGTCGCGCCCCAAGGCTCGGTCTGCCTCATCGACGATCCGTCCGGGCCGCTGGACATCACGGCGTTCAAGCAAAAAGCCGTGCGCCTGTGCTGGGAATTCATGTTCGCGCGCTCGATGTTCGCCACCCCGGACATGGCCCGCCAGGGGGAAATCCTGGAGCGCCTGGCCGGGCTCATCGACGCCGGACGCCTGCGCCCCACCCTGGCCCTGACCACCAAGGGGCTGACCGCCGAAAACGTGCGCCAGGCCCACTTGCGTCAGCGCAGCGGGACCATGGTCGGCAAGCAGGTCATCACGGTCTAGTGTCGCGCCCCTTTAAAAATACGATAGTTTTTTAAAGAAAAATGAATGGTTTTAGGTTGTTAACAACAAAACACCATATGCGCCTTTCGCGGACGCGACACGAGGCGCGCCCCGGCGGTGGCCGCCCGCCTCCGTTTCCCCAAAAACGTGTCGGCGATTTCTTGTAACGGACACTCCAACCACCTGGAATAAAGACTTTTCCCAATCCAGTGTCCCTTTGCCCAGGCCGCGCCGCCAGGGCTATCCTGGACCCTTCGCCCGGCCGCCCGCCGGGCGCAGGGTCCAGGCGGACGCTCGCGGCCCGACGCCTGGGCCGCCCTCCGGCCGCCGCCCGCCAAGGAGCCCTCATGGCCGACGACGCCCCCCTGGACATGGATTTCTACCGCTACGACGCCAACCACCGTTTCGCCGCCATGTACCCCTTGCTGGCCCAACAGATCATCGACGACTGCGGCGTCACCGAGGGCGTCTGCCTGGACGTGGGCACGGGCAGCGCCGCCGTCATCATCGAGCTGGCCAAGATCACAAATCTTTCCCTGATCGGCCTGGACACCCGGGAGGACGTGCTGGAAATGGCCCGGGAGAACGTCGTGCGCCACGGCCTGCCGCTGTCGCGCTTCCGGTTCATCAAGGCCGACGTCACGGACATTCCCCTGCCGGGCGGCAGCGCGGACCTGCTCATCAGCCGGGGTTCCGTGCCGTTCTGGACCGACCATGTGGCCGCCTTCAAGGAACTGTCCCGGGTCCTGGCCCCCAGCGGGGCCGGGCTGGTCGGCTGCGGTTTCAGCCGCTACCAGCCCATCGAGGAGGTCCGGGCCATGCGGCCCAAGTGGTCGGGAGACGGCGAGAAGGATACGCGAAACGACTGGAAAAAGCCCGGCTATCTGCCGGAAGTATTGGCCAAGGCCGGAGCCGACGGGGCCGACGTCAAGGCCGACTCCTACGGCATCTGGGTGCGGCTGGGCAAAATGGCCGGCGTCGCCTGAGAAAAAACGCCGGGGCGAGGCTTATTGCGCCCCGGGTGGCAAGCCATCGTAGAAGGAAAAATCCCAATCCTCCCGGGCGTCCTCGGCGGCCAGCTCGGGCAACGCGGCGGCCAGGGCCGCCCCCGCGTCCGGCGGCAGCAGCGAGGCCAGCCCCTGGCCCAGGGCGGTGGCCAGGGGAGACGTCTGTCCGGCCGGTCCGGCTGCGTGGCCCAGCCGGGCCAGATCGGCCAGCAGATGCGCGCCGGCCCGGGGTTCGGGCAATACCGCCGCCAGGGCCGCCGGCAGAGCCGCCGCCTCGTCGTCGTAGCCGGCCCGGTCCAGGATTTCGACCAGGGCGTGGGCCAGATACAGGCAGTCGTAGTAGAGAAACGCCGGATTGACGGCCCGGTGGCGCTCCATGCGCCGGCCCACGGCCACAAGCACGGCGTTGGCCGGGTCGATGGGATTGGCCTTGGCCGCCTCCAGGAATTCCGGCCCCTGCCAGGTCCAGCCGCGCCGGGCCATGGTGGTGCGGGACAGCCGCCGGATCTGCCGGGCCGGCGGGCCGGGCAGGATACGCAGGGCCAGGCCGGCGGCGCGCAGGGTCTGGCTGAACAGCACGTCTTCATGGAGCCGGCCGGCAAAGTCGTGGAAGCCGTGGCGCTGCCAGACCTCGCGGCGCAGCAGCCACACGCCGGCCGGCGCGACCTGGGCGTCGCCGGAAAAGCCGTCGGCCAGGCTGTAGCGCAGCTTCTGGTAGTCGGCCAAAAGGCCCTCTCCGGCGTCGTTGACGATGGGCGTGGCCACGATGCCGACCTCGGGCCGGGCCGCCTCGGGCAGGCAACGCACCAGCCAGTCCGGCGGCAGGCGGATGTCGGCGTCAAGCGACAGCACGAAGCGGCTCCCGGCCGCGCCGATGCCGGCGGCCTTGGCCCGGGCCGGCCCCTGGTTGGGGGACAGGCGCACCACCCGGGGAACCGGGACCGTGTCCGGCGCGGCAAAGGGCACGGCCGAGCCGTCGTCCACCACCACGCATTCCCGTGGCAGGCCCTGCCAGGACGCGGCTTCAGCCAGCAGCCCGGCGGCCAGGGCGTGGTCGTTGTAGGTGTAGGTGACCAGCGTCACGGACAGGCTCGGGCGTTTCATGCCGATTTTCCCTTCCGCCGCCAGCGAGCGGCTACCGCCGACAGGGCTTGCAGCCGCCCTTCGTCCGCCCCGATAAACATGAACAACATTTTCATTTTCCTGTAATCTTTCGTATTTGGAAAAACATTGCCCCTTGGGCCGAGGTAGTCTAAAAAGGAAACTTCAAGCTTGTTCACGCTTGACGACGCCTCGATTAATCAGACTGTACCAAGGTGGTGCCATGCCTCGCATTTCCGTCTTCCTTGCCGCTTTTCTCTGCCTGGGCCTGGCCGTGGCGAGCCGCCCCTCCCAGGCGGACGCCTATACCGTCCAGGCCGGAGACACGCCGCAGTCCATCGCCAAAAAGCATAATATTTCCGTGGACGAGCTGCTCAAGGCCAACAAGAACCTCAAGCCCAGCAAAATGCTCATCGGCGACACCCTGACCATCCCCGGCGCCGCGCCGGCCAAGACCGACAAAAAAGCCCCGGAAAAAGAACCCGCCCGCAAGGACAAGGCTCCGGCCAAGGCCGAACCCGTTTCGCCCAAGGAACGCGCCGCCGAAGCCCGGGATCGGGAAAAAGAAAAAAAATCCGCCAGCTCCAGCGCTCCGGCTCCCGCCGCATCCGGCCACGGCGGCAGCTACACCGTCAAGAAAGGCGACTCCCTGGGCAGCATCGCCGCCAAGCATGGCGTCAGCGTGGACGAGCTGCTCAAGGCCAACAAGAATCTCAAGCCCAACAAAATGCTTATCGGCGACGTCCTGACCCTGCCGGGCGGCGCGCCGGCCAAGGCCGACCACGCCAAGCCCGAACCGGCCGAAAAGCCCTCGGCCAAGTCGGCCAAGGCCGCTGAAACCCACGACGCCACCCTCACCCACACCGTGCGCAAGCACGAGACGCCCGAATCCGTGGCCAAACGCTTCCGCATCAGCGTCAAGGAACTGGCCCGGCTCAACCCGGGCATGGGCAAGAAGCTGCACGTCGGACAGAAGCTGACCATTCCGGCGGCGGCGGCGGCCAAGGCGGCCGAAGCCGAATTGCCGAGCCGGGGCCTGCCCGAGGCCGAGCCCGAAGCCGCCCCCGAACGGACGCCGGCCAAACCGTCCCGCGCCGCGGAAACGGCCGACCCGACCCCGTCCCTGCCCGAGAGCCGGGATTCCGCCGACGCCGAAGCGGCCTTTGAAAAGGGTATCGAATTCGGCAAGCAAAACAAGTTCCAAAAAGCCATCGAATTCTTCGACAAGGCCATCAAGCTCAATCCCAACCGGGCCGATTTCTTCGCCAGCCGGGGCCATGCCCACTACTATCTGGCCCAGTATCCCAAGGCCATCGACGACTACACCAAGGCCATCGAGAAAAATCCCAGCTTCGCCCTGGCCTATTCCATGCGGGGCTTAAGCCGCGCCCGGTCCGACAAGTACCAGCAGGCCGTGGAGGACTTCAACAAGGCCATCAGCCTTGGCCCCACCGAAGCCGACTACTACAAGGGCCGGGGATTCACCTACCTGCGCCTCAAGCAGTACGGCCCCATGTGCCAGGACTACCAGAAGGCCTGTTCCCTGGGCGACTGCGAGTTGCTGGAAAGCGTCAAGAAGGAAAAGCTCTGCCAGTAGGCGGACGCCGCCTGCCCATGAAAAAAGCCCGGTCTCGGCCGGGCTTTTTTCATGGGCAATATCCGCTTCGACCTCAGGCCGAGGCCGGCTTGCGCGGCCACAGCTGGGCGGCCAACATGCCGGCGAACATCAGGCAACACCCGAAAAGCCCGCGCCCGCCCAGGCTCTCGTCGAGGAAAAGCGCCCCGCCCACGGCCGCGAACACGGTCTCGAAGCTGAGCAGCACGGCGGCATGGGTCGGATTGGCGTCGCGCTGGGCCACCACCTGCAGGGTGTAGGCCACGCCCACGGACAGGATGCCGCCGTAGAGGATGGCCCAGCCCGCGCCGGAAATGCCGGCCCAGGTGGTTTGCTCGAAGATGAACGCGGCGACCAGGCTCAGGATTGAGCACACGGCATACTGGCACAAGGCCAGGGGCAACGCCCGGGTTCGCGGGGAGAGCCAGCCGATGACCAGCACATGGCCGGCCCAGAACACCGCGCCGATCAGTTCCAGGCCGTCGCCCGGAGCCAAGGTGAAGTCCTCGGTGACGGACAGGAAATACAGGCCCACGGCGGCGGCCACCGCGCCGATGACGTCGCCCCGGGCGGCCTTCTGGCCGAAAAAAAGGCCCAACAGCGGCACCAGCACCACGTACAGCCCGGTGATGAAGCCGGCCTTGCCGGCGGTGGTGTAGAGCATCCCCACCTGCTGCAGGGTCGCGCCGGCAAAGAGCACGCTGCCGGCCACCAACCCTCCGAGCCAGGGAAAGCCGTCCTTGGCCCCCGGCAAAAACGGGGCCGGCGGCGGATAGCGCAGGGAGCGGATGGCCAAGGGGGCAAGCACCATGGCCCCCAGGGCAAAGCGGATGCCGTTGAAGGCCATGGGGCCGATGTGGTCCATGCCCATCCGCTGGGCCACGAAGGCAAAGCCCCAGATGAGCGCGGTGACAAGACACAGGATGTCGGCCCGAAGCGAAGCCTGGCGCATGGTTCCTCCTTGCCGCCCTACCCCCGGCCCGGACCGAAGCCCAGGTGGCCGTACCGGTCGGCCGCCGCAGACGGCGCGGCCTGTGCCCGGGGCCGAGGGCGCGGCGCATCCAGGCAACGTCCCGGTCATGGGCGTGGCGGAAACCGGGCTTGTATAGGAAATGCGCTGCAAGGTCGAGGGGAAGACGACCGCACTGGCGCGCAACATCGGGGCGCTGCGCAGCAAATGGCCAGGCGACCGACAGCGTTGCTGGCAGCCGGGTTGTCCCGTGAGAGGCGTCACGTTCCTGATCGGGTTATGCCAGAAGGAGGCAACACCTCTCTCCGGACAATTCCGAAGCGGGTTCTCGCGGCCTTCAGGCCGGTATGGAAGTCCGTCCGGCCGAGCCTCCCCATCCCTGCCGGCAAAAGGGATTCACCGGACGGGCACCAACAGGCGCGGATGCGGGCCGGATACGCCAGAACAGGAGTCCCCGGCAGATGCGCGCGGCGGGCCGGCAGTGCGGACTTTCGCCGATGCCCCGTTCCAACTCCCCCGGTCAGGCCTCTTGGCCTGTCCGTCGCCCCAAAAAAAGCGGCGGGGGAAAGCCCCCGCCGCGTAAAAGCATGGTCGATGCGCCAAGGCGCGCCTAGGAACGCTGGCTGGACGGGGACTCGCCCCGGCCGCCGCGCGGCAGGATGAGCACGCGCTTGAGCGGGCCTTCGCCCTTGGAACGGGTGGAGATGCCTTCGTCTTCCTGCAAGGCCAGATGCACCACCCGGCGGTGGTAGGAGGACAGGGGCTTGGTGGACTGGGGACGGCCCAGGGTCTTGGCCTTGTCGGCCAGGAAAATGGCCATCTTGCGCAGGTTGTCGTCCTGGCGCTCGCGGTATTCGCCGGTGTTGATCTGGACCTTGACCGGGCTGCCGTGGCGGCGGATGACGATGCGGTTGACGATGTACTGGATGGCGGCCAGGGTCTGGCCTTCGCGGCCGATGAGCAGGCCGGAGTTTTCCTCGTCGAAAATCAGGACAGACACGCGTTCGCTGTGGCCGGAGATCTCGAATTCGGGACGCTGGCCCAGGATGCCGTCGAGCATGTGCTCCATGGCCTCGCGCACGATGGCGGAGAGTTCAGGGGTCAGCGGCTGGGGTTCGGCGGCCGGCGCGGACCGGCGCGGCTCGCGGCCGGACCGGCCGGCATCGGCTTCGCCGGCATCGCCCTGGTCCCGGACGTCGTCGAAATCGTCCTCGAAGGGTTCGTCGTCGCCGGCAAGGTCCGCGACTGCGGGCGCGGCCTGGCGGGGAGGCGGCGGCGTTTCGGCCTTGGGGGCCGGAGCGCTCGGCGCGGCGTTCTGCACTGGGGCCGGCTTGTCTTCGACCGGCTTGGGTTCGACCTTGGGGGCCGGCTTGGGTTCGGCCTTGGGCGCGGCCTTGGCCTGGCCTTCCTGGCGAGGGGCGTCGGCCTGACGCTGGTTGCCGCGACGGCCGCCGTCACGACGGTCCCCGTTGTCCCGGCGGTCATTGTCGCGACGGTCATTGTCCCGGCGTTCGCCCTTGCCGCCCATATCACCGAGGAGATTGACTTCCTCGCGCAGCCGGGCCCGGACCTGGGCCTTTTTCTTGCCGACCAGCCCGAAGATGCCCGACGAACCGCCGGAGAGGATTTCGACCTCGAGCTTTTCCCGGGGTGCGCCCAGGCTGCGGCAGGCTTCTTCCATGGCCTCGTCCACGGATTTGCCGCTGTAGGTCTTCCATTCGCTCATAGTTGCTCCTTGCGTTGCGCTTCCATCTGTTCGCGGCCGGATGCTCGCTGACGAGGCGTCAGGACTTCTTGTTGAGCATCCATCCCTGCTGGGCGATGGAAATGACGTTGTTGACCAGCCAGTACACGACCAGTCCGGAGGGGAAGTTGAGGAACATGAAGGTGAAGATGACGGGCATAAAGAGCATGACCTTGGCCTGGGTGGGATCGCCCGGGGCCGGGGTCATCTTCTGCTGGAGGAACATGGTCGCGCCCATGATCAGCGGCGTGATGTAGAACGGGTCCTTGGCCGAGAGGTCGGCCAGCCAGATCAGGTTGGTGAACGGCAGATGAGTGATGAACGAGGCATGGCGCAGTTCGATGGAATGCAGCAGCGCCTGATACAGCCCGAAGAACACCGGGATCTGCACGATCATGGGCAGACAGCCGCCGGCCGGGTTGACCTTGTAGGTCTTGTACAGCTGCATCATCTCTTCGTTCATCTTCTGCCGGTCATCCTTGTACTTCTCGCGAAGCTGGGTGAGCAGCGGCTGCAGCTTCTTCATCTGGTCCATGGACTTGTACGACTTCTGGGACAGGGGCCAGAAGATGAGCTTGATGAGGATGGTCAGCAAAATGATGGCCACGCCGTAGTTGCCGACGTAGTCGTAGAAGAAGTGCAGGAGCTTGATAAGCGGCTTGGCCACGAAATCGAACCAGCCGTAATCGATGGAGGCGACCAGCTTGTGGGGGGCCATCTCCAGGTACTTGGGCACCTTGGGGCCGAGGAAATAAGAAATGGAAAGGTCGGAGCGGCCACCGGCCGGGACTTCCAGGCCGTCCTTGTCCAGGGCCACGCGGAACACGCCTTCCTCAAGCTTGGCCTTGCCGTGCAGATCGGCGGCCTCGGGCACGATGCCGACGAGGAAGTAGTTGCTCATGACCGCGCCCCACTCCATCGGCTTTTCCGGAGCCACGCCCTCGGCCAGCTTCTTGTCGCCGCTTTCGAGGGTAAGCCCCGACGCGCCGTAGAAGGCGGCCTGGGTGGGGTTGTAGGAGTCGCCCTCGGCCGAGAGCCGGGCCACGGCCACGGTCAGGGACAGGCGATTGCGCAGCGGCGCGCCGCCGCCGTTGGACAGGGAGAACTTTTCATCAATAATATAGGAGTCGCCGGAGAAGGTCAGTTCGCGCTTGACGACCACGTCGCCCATGCGGCCGGCCAGGACCACGGTTCCGGTGGCGCCGGCTTCGAGCTTGAGATCGCCGCCCTCGGCCGACCACTCGACGTTCTGCCAGGTGGGGGAGCCGTTTAAGATGATGCCCAGCGGAGCCTTGGCCTTGGCCTTGTCGTCGATGAGGTTGACCAGGGGCGAATCGGGCTTGATGGTCTCGCGGTAGTTCTTGAGGGCAAACTGTTCGAGGACGCCGCCGGTGGAGTTGAGGACAGCGGTGTACAGGGGCGTGTCGATGGCGATTTTCTTGCCCGGGGTGGGGGCGAAGGCGGCCAGGACTTCGGCCTTGGCGGCGGGAGCGGCCGGGTTGGACTGGGCCGGGGCGTCCTGCTGGCTGACGGCGGCGTCAGGCTTGGGCGCCTGCTTTGCGGGGGGGAAGAGGAAATTCCAGCCGACCAGGACGGCAAGAGAAAGGGCCACGGCCAAAATTACGCGTTTGTTTTCCATTGTCCTTCATATCCCGTCGAAGTGTGGATGCGCCGTCATGGCGAAGCGCGCCAGGGAGCGCGCAGGAGGTGCGGAAATACGGCAGGCACGGGATCGTACCCGCCACGGGCCAGGGGATGGCAGCGCAGAAGCCGCCAGAGGGCGAGCAGGCCGCCACGGGCCACGCCGAAGCGCTCCACGGCTTCGACGGCGTAGGCGGAACAGGAGGGCGCAAACCGGCAACACGCGGGCTTAAGCGGCGAGATGGCCAGCTGATAGCATTTGAGAGCCCAGATCACGGCGCGTCGCATGGGTCCACGCTTCCCGGCCGAGCCGGGCGGTCGAGGTCCTTGGCCATCCTTACAAGGAGCGGGCGCAAGTCGCTTATGGCCTGATGCAGGTCCAGCCGGCGCGGGTCGAGGCATTTCTTGGCAACGACGACAACGTCCAGGCCGACCACGACCTGGGAGGCGCACAAACGAAAACATTCGCGCACCACCCGCTTGACGCGGTTACGCGCGACGGCGTTGCCGACTTTTTTGCTGATGGCCATGCCAAGCCGCCAGGGCGCCAACGCATCCGCTCGCGGCAGGACAAAGAGCAGGAAAGCCTTGCCATGGTAACGGCGGCCTGCTTCGAAGCAGGCCGCGAATTCCCTACCCGTCCGGAGCCTGTGCGCCGGAGGAAAGACTAGACGGCCAGGCGCTTGCGGCCCTTGGCCCGACGACGGCGCAGGATGGCCTGTCCGTTTTTGGTCCGGGAACGCACCAGAAAGCCGTGGCTGCGGTTTCTGCGAATCTTGCTCGGCTGGTATGTCTTCTTGCTCATGCATAATCTCCAAAGAATTGTGGTGAACGTTTTTTAATAGCCGTCTTCCCCCCGCTCGTCAAGGAAGTTTGCGGAACGTCTCCGCCATAGGGGTATCGGGGCGCGGCTCCAGGCCCCGGGCTCCCCGACGCGGGCCGGCACGTTGGCCGAACCAGACGGTCAGCGCGGCGGCCAGCCCGCCGAGGCCCAAAACGGGATCGGCCTCGGCCCAGGCCGCCAGGGTGACAAGTCCCCCCCCCGCCCAGGGCCAGCCACCTTGCCCGTTTTTGGCCAAACAGGGAAGCCCCGAAGCAGGCCAAGCCCGCGCCAACCAGAACTTGTGTTTCCATTTTATCGCCAACCATTTGTTTTTTCAGTCTATCACAAAACAACGCACAAAGAAATGCGAGTTTTTCAAAATTTCCGCTTGACGGTGAGCGCCGTTTTGCCTAGATACATTTCTCCACGACGCGGGGTGGAGCAGACCGGTAGCTCATCGGGCTCATAACCCGAAGACCGTGGGTTCAAATCCCACCCCCGCAACCAGGAAGTCCAAGGGCTTACAGCAAAAACGCTGTAGGCCCTTTTTCTTTCCCCCACACTATCCCCCACAGCTACGATCAAAACAGGCCAAAGCCCATATTAATGATAAGGCAGGCAAAACCCGGCAATGCAAGCACCCGCTGTCTGTGCGGGGGGGGCCGGGACAGCCCATCCCTTGGCCACCCTCCCCTCCTTGGCGGGAACCGGTTTGTGGGGGACGGGCCAAGTTCCCCCATGGGCCGCCCCACCCTCTCTCATGGCCTCACTCCGCCAGCCCACGGCGCAAAAACGTATTCAGCCTGCCCAGTTCCAGACTGGGAGTCTGGTTACTCCCGCCTCACATCGCCTACTTGACTCAGCATCGCACAAGCCTCCTCCCGCTTCTTCCCAGCCCCTCCCCTTAGTGGGCTCCAACACTTTGAAGGGGCCAGCGCTCCCCGCGCTCGAGTGTGCGCCAGCCAAAATCGGTTGACTGATAACTCGCCAACGCTTTACACGACGTAAATAAATAGCCAGACATTGCGGTATCGCCAACGGCGAACTGACGCCGGGTTGTGGTGGATATTTTAACCCTACATTTGCTACCATATAATACCCTAGATCAAGGGTAGGAAATACCCCCTGAGTCAACCAAGGGATGATATCTAGCGCATTGAGGGTAAATAGTTGGATCAAACCTTTCAAAGAAGCTGCAACTACCATTTTATAACGAAAAGGAAATACTAAATGAACTCTATAAACGACGCAATACCCGCACTATCCATCAAATGCGCTTTTGTCTTTAAAGTATCATTTGCCTTGCATCAGAACTCAATCCCAATCCTGCTAGAACTTTCCGTCGAGAATTCCACCGACAACGCATGGGAAGATGCAACCTTAATTCTCCAGTCTTTCCCTCCTTTTTTTCGATCCCGAAGCTGGCAGATCAGCAAGATAAATCCACAGCAAAGCTTCACGATCAGAGACCTAGATCTACAACTGGACGGCGGCCAACTATTCCGGCTCACCGAGGCCGAGAAAGGCCAGATCGTTTTCGAGCTGCGACAGGGAGAATCGGTCCTGTGCCGATTGGAGCAGCCGGTGGAACTGCTCGCCCGAAACCAGTGGGGTGGATTGAGCCAGTACCCCGAGTTGGCTGCAGCCTTCATACGGCCCAACGATCCAGCCGTGGACCGGGTGCTCAAAAAAGCTGCCGGTATTCTCCATCAGGGGGGAAAGACGTCCTCCCTGGAGGGGTACGCAAAAGGCGGTAAACTCCGGGTGTGGGAGATCATGGCCGCCATCTGGCAGGCGGTCTGCTCGCTCGGCCTGGACTATGCTCTCCCGCCGGTCGGATTTGAACAGAACGGGCAGAAGGTTCGCTCCCCTGAGCAGATCCTCCAAAATGGTCTGGCCACCTGTCTGGATTTGACCTTCCTTTTCGCATCGTGTCTTGAGCAATGCCAACTGCATCCGCTTGTCATTTTTATTGAAGGACACGCCTTTACCGGTGCATGGCTCGTGCCGGAAGTCTTTTCCACTACCACCATTGATGATGTGACGGCATTGCGTAAGCGCTTGCAGCTTCAAGAAATCATCCTTTTTGAACCGACCCTGGCCGTGCGAAGCCAACAAGAGCCTGCGAAATTCAAATGGTCCTGCGAGGTTGGATCGCGCCAAGTGTCCGAGGAAGAACAGCGTCCCTTTCAGTTGGCTCTCGATGTTCGACGGGCACGTATGGAACGCATACTCCCCTTGGCCAGCGAGGAAAGCTTCGTCCCGGTGGAGCGGTCCGAGGCCACGCCATCACAGACGTCTGAGCTACCGGATTTTGAGGACGCCCCGGATCTGGTGGAAGTTGAGACCCAAGCCCAGGATTCGACGCTCCCACGGCCCCACGACCGTCTCGGACAATGGCAACGCAAGCTGCTCGACCTCTCTCTGCGCAACAACCTCCTCAATTTCCGCGCCAGCAAACGCGTCGTAGAGCTCATAGTTCCAGACCCCGGCCTTCTGGAGGACATGCTGGCCGATGGGAAGCGTTTCAAACTGCGACCAGGCATCTTGATGCAGGGAGCTGATCCACGCGACGCAGCCATACATCAAGCTCGTCATCGGGAAGAAATAGACAGGGAGCACGCGCTGGCGGCTCTAGGCAAGGGAGAGCTCTTTACGCACCTCTCCGAGGAGGAGATGGAGCGCCGACTGGTGGAGCTTTTCCGCGCCTCCCGTCTCGCGCTGCAGGAGGGAGGCGCCAATACGCTGTACCTCGTACTGGGCTTTCTGATCTGGACCCAAGGAGGAAAGGAAGAGCGACGTCTGCGCGCGCCGTTAATACTGATCCCGGTTACGTTAACCCGCCAGGCAGTGCGCTCGGGCTTCTCCCTCATGGTTCATGAAGACGAACCTCGATTCAACCTGACGTTACTGGAGATGCTGCGCCAGGACTTCCGCTTGCATCTGCCGGCCCTTGAGGGGGAGTTGCCCCGGGACGATTCCGGGCTGGATGTGGCTGCCATCTGGCGCACCATGGCCACGGCGATAAAAGACATGCCCGGATGGGAGGTGGCCGAGGAAGTATGCCTGGGGCAGTTTTCCTTTGCCAAGTACCTTATGTGGAAGGATTTGGCCGAGCACACCGCAGACCTCAAGCAAAACCCGGTGGTGCGCCACCTGATCGACACCCCCACCCAAGCCTATGCCGATCGGGCTGCCTTCGTGGCTCCCGAGCAACTGGACAACCATCTGCATCCTTCCCGAACGTATTGCCCCTTGCCGGCGGACTCCTCCCAGCTCGCTGCAGTCCTGACCGCAGCACAGGGCCATGATTTCGTTTTGGAAGGCCCTCCTGGAACCGGGAAAAGTCAGACCATAGCAAATCTCATCGCCCAATGCCTGGCCATGAACAAGACCGTGCTGTTCGTTGCCGAAAAAACTGCCGCCCTGGACGTTGTCTATCGCCGACTCAGGGAAGTCGGGCTGGGTGAATTTTGCCTGGAACTCCATTCCCACAAAGCCAACAAGCTGGAAGTCCTCAAGCAGCTTAAAATATCTTGGGACGCCCGGATTTGCGGCGACTGGACGGCCTGGGAGCAGGAAAGCGCCCGGATGGGTTCTCTGCGCGACCAACTTAATGCTTTGGTCAGCACGATCCATCATCGCTGGCCAAACGGCCTGAGCGTCTTTGCCGCCATCAGCAAGACACTGGCCTGTCGGGACACGGCTACGCTCCCGCTACAATGGCCAGCACCGGGAACGCACGACAAAGCAGGCCTGGATGCCTTGCTGGACATTGCCACCCGTCTTGGCATCAATGCCAATCAGGTGGCGGGCGCGTCCCAAGAGAGCCTGACCCTAGTCACGGCCACGGAATGGTCGCCTGGCTGGGAGCATTCCCTGACGACAACTCTGCGCGAGACGATCCCAGTCTGCGAGGAGATCGAGAGCGCCGCCAAGTCCTTTTTTTCCACGACAGGCCTGCCCGAGGTCGTCTTGTCGGACAGCTCGCGCCAATCCCTGGCTTCCTTGGCCGTCCTCTTGCCGGAGACAGCAGGTCGTGATTGGAGCTTTCTGCTACGCCAGGAAGGCCCTGATCTTCTCGCCCGACTCGGCGAAGGCCAAGCTCTGGCGGCCAGCCGCCAAGCGCTTCTGGCCGAATTCCTCAAACAGGAAACAGGCAGGACCGACCTGCACGTTCCGGACACTAAAGGCTCCGTGCCCTGGCCCGAACTGGAGGAGGCAGTCAGGCGCATAGAAGGACGCCTGTCCCAGGAGTTGGCGCGTGCCGCAGGGAACATGCCGCCAGGTCTTGCTGTGTCTGGAGACGAAACCACGCCCTCTGGTCTTGAGCTCCTGCGCGATACGCTTGCTTCCCTGGCGGCAACGACCAAGAGCACGGCCCAGAACACCCTGGCCCGACTGCGTGAGGGCCAGGCCTTGGAAACGAAGCGCCAACAATTGTGGGAGCAACTGTCCCGCGACTACCTTCCAGATGCCTTGGCCCTCGATCTGGAGGGGCTGCGGCAGATATGGCAACAGGCCGCAACCGCGTGGTGGCCCAAAAACGCCCTAGGCCGCGGCAAGGTCGGCAAGGCCCTGCGCGCCGTGGCCAAGGCTGAACGCTCCGAAGCGCCTGACGACGCCCAGGATCTGGACCTGCTCCTTGGCGTCCGGGAACTGGACGTCAAGCTTGCCGCCTATAGCGATCTCAAAGATGCGGGCACGGACACATGGCCCTGGGCCGAGCGGCAGGCCACGTGCCAGGCTGCCTTCGACAGTCTTTGGCAACGCCTGACCCAAGCGGCTGCCTCGTTTAATCAGCTGGCCAAGATTCAGGCTTTGGACGCGAAACTCATGCCGTTTGCGGAGTTGGGAGCCTTGACGGCCGGACTCTGGAATGGATTGGAAACCAAGGCCGAGAGCATCACTCTGGGTGGAAAACTCAGCGACGGCTTCAGACAGGGCCTAACCAGCCTATACGAGCGCCCCGAAACGCTCAAAGCCGGCCTGGAGGCGCTTCGACTCCTTATCGGGGAAAACAACCTCCTGCTCTCCCCTGCCGGCGCGGCAGCACGGGCCGCAGCCGATTTCACGGCCGCCGACACCCGGTTGCGCGAGACCTTAGCCACCCTGGAAGAGCTGCTTGGCAACGCCACGACCGGTACGCGCCGTCTCCAGACCATGACGCCATCCCAAATTGCCTCCTGTTGTCAGGCTATCTTGGCCCGCCCCCAGTTGTTGCGCCACTGGTGCGCCTGGAACCGGGTCGTGGACGAAGCGCATGCCCACGGCTTGGGCGTCCTGGCGCAAGCCCTGGGGCAGGGAACCATCACCGGCAATCAGGCCAGAGAAGCCTTGGCCGTCAACTATTGCCGCTGGTGGCTGCGGGCTGTAGTCGACGGAGATGCGTTGCTGCGGCGCTTCGTCTCGGTCGAGCACGAACAAGCCATCGAAGACTTCCGCCATCTGGACCAGGTTCTTGCCAACCTGGCTCGGGACTGCATCCGGGCCATCGTGCGCAAGGACGTACCCGAGGCCGAAACCCCGCATATTTCGGCGGAATGGGGCGTCTTGCGCCGCGAGATGGAAAAGAAACGTCGGCACCTGCCCTTGCGCCAGCTTCTGGAAAAATTGCCCACCGCCCTGCCCAGGCTGACCCCCTGTCTGCTCATGAGCCCCTTGTCCATCGCCCAGTACCTGCCGCCGGGCCGGGCTTTATTCGATCTGGTGGTCTTTGACGAAGCCAGCCAGATTCCGGTCTGGGACGCCATCGGCGCCATGGCCCGCGGTCAACGCGTCGTGGTCGTTGGCGATCCCAAGCAGTTGCCGCCCACCAACTTCTTCAACCGGGCTGAGGACGAGGAAGCCGACGACGAAGTGGAGATCGGCGGAGACATGGAGAGCATCCTCAACGAGTGCTTAAGCGCCGGCCTGCCCTGCCAGCGACTTACCTGGCACTATCGCAGCCGCCACGAGAGCCTTATCGCCTTTTCCAATAACCGCTATTACGGGGGCGACCTCGTGACCTTCCCTTCCCCGGTGACCGACGACCGGGCCGTGTCCTTGCATCTGGTGGAAGGCGGTCGTTATGGCAAGAGCGGCAGTCGCACGAATCAAGCCGAAGCCAAGGCGGTGGTGGCCGACATCGTGCGCCACCTCAAAGATCCGGCCTTTGTGGAGAGCGGCAAATCCATCGGTGTAGTGACCTTCAATTCGCAGCAGCAAAAACTGATCGAAGATCTCCTGGACGAGGAGCGTCGCCGCGACTTCGGGCTGGAGCGTTTTTTCTCCGACGCCCTGACCGAACCGGTCTTCGTCAAAAATCTCGAGAATGTTCAGGGCGACGAGCGCGATCTGATCTATTTCTCTATTACGTACGGCCCGGACCTGGCCGGTCATGTATCCATGAACTTCGGCCCGCTTAACAAGGATGGCGGCGAACGGCGTCTCAACGTGGCCGTCACCCGGGCAAAATATGGACTCCGCATTTTCACGAGCCTTCTGCCGGACCAAATCGACCTGACCCGCACCAAGTCCAAGGGCGTGGCCGATCTCAAGCTGTTCCTCGACTATGCCCAACGCGGCATCAAAGCCCTGAGTGAGGAAACGACCGCCCCCAGAGGGGATTTCGATTCGCCTTTCGAAGAAATCGTGGCTGCGGCCTTGTCGCGTCGGGGATGGACTGTCCATCCCCAGATCGGAGTTTCGGTGTTTCGTGTGGATCTCGGCGTTGTCGATCCAGACCGGCCCGGCCGGTATCTGGCCGGCGTGGAATGCGACGGCGCGACCTATCACCGAGCCGCCACGGCCCGGGACCGAGACTGGCTGCGAGAGCAGGTGTTGCGAACGCTTGGCTGGCAGATCGTGCGCACGTGGTCCACGGACTGGTGGCACGATGCCGAGTCGTCGGCAAACACCCTCGACGCCAAACTGCGTAAGGTGTTGGTGCATTCTCAGTTGGAACGGGCGAAGATTAATGAGGAGAACGCCCGGCAAGAGGCTGCCTGTCAAGAACTGCCACAGGAAGAATCGGACGGATCGCCGACACTGCTGGCAGACGAGGAAACAACTTCGCCCCATGGTTCTGATTCTACAGCCGATCCCACCATCGAGGGTTCGCAGCGTATCACCGAAGAAGCCTATGCTCAGCGTAGCGAGACGCCCGATTCGGACAGCATTCCCATGCCCGACAAACCCGTTTGCCAGGATCTCCTGTCCGATGGACAGGAAGGGGCTCTGGCTGCCGCCATCCGGGAAATTGTGGCGACAGAAGGCCCAATCCGGAGTGACGTTCTGGCCAGGCGCATCGCCAAGCGGTGTGGATTGTATAAAGCCGGAAGCAGAATTCGGGAAAAAGTTATACAGGTCGCTTCCTTGGAATTTACGGCCGTTGAGGAAGACGGTGGAAGCTTTTTTTGGCCAAGAGGGTCCATTCCTGGCCAGTGGGAGCAATTCCGTGCCGAGGTAAACGGCGAGTCGCGGCAGGCGGACGAAATCAGCCTTGCTGAACTCGCCGCGCTGGCTCGGGCAGTCGCCACGTCCCTTGCCCCGTCTGAAGACCCGGTAACAGTAATGGCACGAACCATGGGCTTGCAGCGTCTTCGTGCCGCCACCAGAATCAGACTCCAAGAGGCTTGGGAAACAAGAGCAGAGACTCCTGGCCAATAGTCTATTGCAAGACGGCGTAAAGGTTATCTTGGCGAGAAAAGCGAACCAAACGGTCAGCGACATCGCCCGAGATGGCAGCGCAAAATGGAGTTCTCATCCTGCGGAGTTAGACAACCGACCAACAGCATAGATTTTATCGGTGCGAAATGCTGCCAACATACACACTCAAGAGCCTGACAAAACAAAAGCTATTGATCAAGTCGAGGATTTCCCGACGCGATTACGAGACGAAGCTTACACAAAGAATCAAGGAATAAGTGGAACTATATGCCATATATGCACACAAGCCTTCGCAAATCAATTGTTTTGCAATGTCTGGAGCATGACTCGCCTGAGTTCTTGCATTTCTACTGGCTTTGAAATAGAGGCATTCATGCCCGCATCAATGAATTCGTCTTTTTCTTTTGGCATGGCGTAAGCCGTCATGGCAACAATAGGTATATTCTTTTTCGATTCGCCACTTGCTCCGCAACGAATAGCCTTTGTCGCTTCTACGCCATTCATATTTGGCATTTGAATATCCATGAGAATTAGATCGAAATGTTCTTCTGCAAGCATATGGAGTGCTGATTGGCCATCTTTGACAAACTTTGTGCGGCAACCCATCTTTTCAAGCATCTTTATGGCAAATAACAGATTGTCCTCGTCATCCTCTGCAAGGAGTACTTTTACTGCGCAGACACCTCGGGAGAAATCCGCCTCGTGTTTCTGAGTTGCCAGTGCGGCATCTGGCTGCCTTAAGGGTAAGCAGAGATAGGCGGTTGTTCCCTCACCCTCAATGCTGTCGATATCAAGTGCTCCGCCAAGCAGCGAAACGAGTCGGCGTACAATGGCTAGTCCCAGTCCAGCGCCCTGAAAACGGCGGGTATAAGCACCCTCGGCCTGATTGAAAGGTTCGAAAATTGTTTTGAGCAAGTGAAACGGAATGCCGATACCAGTGTCGCTTATCGCAAACAGTGCGCGCAGGCTGCCGTCGTCCCGGACGTGCAGGGGCGTAGCAGTGACAGTCACTTGGCCGCTTTCGGTAAATTTCAGGGCATTCCCTACCAGATTAAACAGAATTTGGCGCAGGCGCATTTCATCGCCCACCACCGATAGAGGCATGCTCGCATCAATGTGAAAGTCGAGGCTGAGCCCCTTGCTTCGGGCAAGCTGAGAAAATGTGTCGATGACGGCGTCCTTCTGACTGACCAGGGTAAACGTCGTCTCCACAATGGACAGCTTCCCGGCTTCGACCTGCGACAGGTCGAGAATGTCGGACAGCAAGCGCGTGAGCCGATGGGAGGACTTGACGGCATTGGCGATGTACTCGTCCTGTTCTGCATCGGTTGTGGTGGTTTGCAGGAGCTGGAGCATGCCGAGAATGCCATTGAGGGGCGTGCGTATTTCGTGACTCATATTCGCGAGGAACTCGCTTTTGCTTCTGCTGGCGGCTTTGGCTTCCTCCATGGCCGTTTGCAACTGGGCCGTTCGCTCCCGGACGCGCTCCTCCAGTTCCGTTTCCGTCCTTTTTTTGTGGATGGCGTAACGGATGGAGCGCTCAAGAATGTGAGCATTGAGCATGGACTTGGACAGATAATCCGTGGCCCCTGCTTCCATGGCCTTGATGTCGACTTCGCGGTCGCCCTGACCCGTGAGGAAGATGGCCGGAGCCGTTAGTCCACGGCGGGCAAATTCCTTCAGCAGTTCCAGGCCGGAGCGTGCGCCTAATTGGTAATCCACGAAGCAGACGTCGAAATGTTCCGTCTCCAGGGAGGCCAGCGCTTCGTCGTAACCGGGAGACCATTTGACTGAGTAAGCCCGTCCCGGAATCTTGGCAAACTGCGCTGCAGCGATGAGGAAATCCTCCTCGTCGTCGTCAATGACCAAAATATTGAGGGGCTCAGTCATGGGCATGTCCATTCCCGCATTGTTGCTGGTGCAGGGGGATGGTCAGGATAAAGGTCGCGCCGAAGCCCGGCCGGCTTTCGGCCGTTGCCGTTCCCCCATGGCGTTCGACGCTTTTCTTGACAATGGCCAAGCCGATGCCCGTACCGGGAAATCTGCTGCGGCCGTGCAGCCGCTGAAACGGCTGGAAGATTCTGTCCAGGTACTGCTCCTCGAAGCCGATGCCGTTGTCCGCGATGGTGATCTTGGCCCATTCTTGGCCATTTTGAACGAAGACCGCGCCGTCCACGGCAATACGTGGCGGAGCTTCGCCGTGAAACTTGAGGGCATTGGAAAAGATATTCTGGAAGGTACGGCGGATCTGCGACGCATCGACCTCGGCTGAGGGCAGGGCCGCCACCGTGATTTCTCCCCTGGATTCCTTGAACGTCGCCTCGAGGTCGGCGGCGGCTTCCCGGGCAAGCTGGCTGAGATCCGTGGGGACGAAGGGGTTGGGGCGGGTGGTGATGCGGGAATACTCCAGCAAATCGAGGATGAGGGTGTTCATCCGGTCGACGGCGCTTTCCATCCGGCGAAGGTAGTCCTGGCCCGTTGCGCCGAGCTGTTCGGCGTTGTCTTCGCGTAGCCGCTCTCCAAAGGATTTGATCTTGCGCAACGGCTCCTGCAGATCATGGGAGGCCACGGCCGCGAAATCTTCCAGTTCGTGGTTGCTGCGCTCCAGGTTGGCGGTGCGCTCCATGAGCAGACCTGAGGCCTCCTCCAGCGCCTTGCCCACCGCATCCGTCTCCTCGAGGCCGTACTCGCCGGGAGGGACAGCTTGCCCGGCAGCCAGTTCCCGAGCCGGGGGGATCAGAGCCCAGATAGAGCGGGATATGCTGCGGCCGATGTACACGGCGAGAACCACGCCGGCGACGGAGAGCATGGTCGTGCCGACCACGGCCCACAAGAGCCAGTTGCGCAGTTCTATCCAAACAACGGACTTGGGCACGTGGAGGACCACCGCCCAGTCGGTCATGGCGGAACGGCTTAGGCAGGCCAGGGAGGGGACCTTCTCCAGGTTGAGAAATTCCTGGACGTAGTCCCCGGGGCCCGGGTTTCCAAGGAGGGGTGGTATTTGCTTGCCCACATACTGCTGTGGGGCCAGAGTGCGGTAGATGACCTTCCGATCCCGGTCCATGAGCAGGCCAACCCAACCCGAGGGAAGTGGGTAGCGCTGTAGGATGGCCACAATGCGGTCCGTGGGCAAGGTCATGCCCAGATCGTAACGGACCTGCCCGTCGCGGATGACGGGGACGTCCACACTGATGAGAAAACGTCCGCTGATAGCCCCTTGGAACAGACCGCTGACGTCCGGTTCGCCTTGTTCGAACACACGGCGCACAATGGCGAGGGCATTGCGCTTCGGCAGGGGCGTGCCGGGAGAGCGGTAGGAATTGACGAGTTGTTGGCCCGTCGCATCCGCCAGGAGGATGTCCGCTCCGGGATAATTTTGCAGAAAGAGTTTGGCTTGGTGGTAGAAAGCGCCATAATCCCCCGCATCCAGGGCGGGAGCGGTCGCCAGCGCCAGCAGCGCGGCCTGGGTGATCTCGATCTCCCGGTCCACAATTCTCATCTGGTTCCGGGCATACTCCAACAATTGCGCTTCGACGTTTTGTTTTTTCTCCTGGTATACGCGATAGACAAGAGAACCTGCGGCTACCCAGACGGGCACGACGCAGGCGAGCACCAGGCAGGCGAGCCTGAATCGAATGAACCGCCAGTGTCGCAGGGAGGCCAAAAGCATCGCCGCAATCCCCTCAACCTTTTTCTTTCACAGGCAATTTGATGGTGAAGCACGATCCCTGCCCGGGCGTGCTTTCGGCTGTGACCGTCCCCCCATGGCGTTCGGCAACTTTGCGTACGATGGCCAAGCCGATGCCCGTGCCTTCGTAAGCGTTCTTCCCATGCAGGCGTTGGAAGGGTTGGAATATTTTCTCATTGTACCGGGCATCAAAGCCGATTCCATTGTCCCGGACTGAAATGACGACCATCTGCCGGTCGTTTTCCGTGATGCGCTCGCCGCTGATGCTCACTCGCAGCGGCGCTTGACCACGGTACTTGAGGGCGTTGGAAATGAGGTTCTGAAAGAGCTGGCGTATGAGCGCGCTGTCGACGTCAGCTTGGGGTATCGCCTCGATTTCAATGGCGCCGCCGGCCTGGGCTAGCGCATGGTCGAAATCCTGAGCCGCCTGGCGCGCGAGCTCTCCGAGATCGGCTGCGGCAAAGGCATGCTCTCCGCTGGACACCTGCGAATAATCGAGCAGGTCGCCGATGAGGGTTTGCATCCGCGCGGCCGCGTTTTCCATGCGGTACAGATAGTCCCTACCCTTTTCCCCCAGCGCGGCGGCATATTCCAGGCGCAGGCGCTCCCCGAAAACCCGGACCTTGCGTAATGGTTCTTGCAGGTCGTGTGAGGTGATGAAACTAAAATTCTCGAGCTCCGCATTCCTGGCCTCGAGCTCAATCGTGCGTTCCCGGACCCGGACCTCAAGCGTGTCGCGTGCCTGTCGGATCAGTTCCTCGGCGCGCTTGCGTTCGGTGATGTCCTGGGTCACGGTGAGCACATGGGCCTTCCCATCGATCTCCATGGGTTCGATGGAAAGCAAAACATTTTTGGTTTCCCCGGCGCTGGTTCGAAGGAGCATTTCCCAATCAGCTATCTGTTCCTTGGCCCGAATGCGCTCCCAGATGCGTTCCCGGATGCCTGGATCACCCCAGATGCCGAGTTCCAGGGTGGTTTTCCCGATGAGTTCGTTCGAGGCGTAGCCCAGGAGTTGGAGATAAGCGTCATTGGCGTAGACAAAGCGAGCGGTGTCGAAGGACAGGATCGCCATGGGCACGGGACTGGCCTGGAAGACCATGGAGAACTGCCTGTCCCGCGCCTGCAGCTCCTGCTGCGCAAGTTTGCGCTCGGTGATGTCTTCACTGAAAACCACGATCCCGCCGACCGCCTGGGTGGTCGTGTACCAAGGCCGCACTTCCCAGCGCAGCCATTGGACAGAGCCGTCGGCGCGCCTGGAGAGATCCTCCTCGGCCCGCTCCACGGCCCCGGCCAGGCAACGCGCATGGATAACCTTCCAGCGTGGGGTGGTCTCTGGAAAGATGTCGTAATGGCACTGGCCGAGCAACTCGCGTCCTGTCAGGCCGTAGTCGGTAATCCAGCGCCGGCTTACGGCCACATAGCGGATGTGCCGGTCGAACATGGCGATGGCTGCCGGAGCGTGTTCGATGAAAAGGCGCAGCAGCTCTTCCCGTTCGCGCAGTTCCTCTTCCAGGCGTTTTTGCTGCGAGATGTCGGTGTTGGTGCCGAACCACTGGAGCACCTTGCCCGCGGCGTCGCGCAGGGGGTTGACCCGGGTCAGGAAGTGCCGGAAACGGCCATCGGCCCCCCGCAGGGGAAAGACCATGTCAAAGGGCTCGCCGGTGGCGATGGAAGTCTCCCATTTCTCCCGCACGGCGGGAAGCACGGCCGGATCGTGCACCTGTTGCCATCCCCACCCCCGCATCTGTTGGGGGGTGGTTCCGGTATAGGCGTACCAGCGGTCATTGTACCAGAAGATGTGGCCGTCGGCCCGGGCGATCCAGGCCAGTTGCGGGATGGCGTTGGCCAGCATCCGGAATTTTTTCTCGCTCTCGCCGAGTTCCTTGGTGCGCTGCGTGACTCGCTGCGTCAGCGTCCGGCCCATGGCGCGCAGTTCCTCGTTGGCTTGGCGCTGGGAAAGGGCCAGGGCGAGGTGACGGGCGATCAGCTCTAGGCCGCGCAACAGTTGCGGCGTAAACATGCCCGGCCGCTTGTCCTCAAGTTGCAGCAAACCGTAGGTCGTGGCGTCGTAGCGCAGCGGGATAAGCGCCGAGGATTCGTAGCCCGAAGCAAGGCAATTGCCCCGGATTTGGGCGAGCAGTTCCG
This sequence comes from Pseudomonadota bacterium, assembly GCA_023435825.1. GTDB lineage: Bacteria > Desulfobacterota > Desulfovibrionia > Desulfovibrionales > Desulfovibrionaceae > Solidesulfovibrio. The sequence continues at coordinate 49,409 of JAEZMB010000139.1, forward strand.
GACGCTGCCGCACCAATTCGTTGTTGGCATTGCTCCAAAAACTGCCGTATTCGGTAAAAAAGTGCTCGCTGCGATCGATTCGGCCCTGGAGAACCATGCCGCAGGCGCATTCGAGCAGAGGTTCGCCGTTATTGTCCACAGCGACCGGACCGTGGCTTCCTTTGGGGCAGAGGCTGTTTTCCAATCGGACGAAGTCCTCGGAGAACCCCCTGGTCTGAAAGTAGGGGAAATCATGGCCTTCGCGAAGCCGGAGGCCCACCGCGTCGAATCCCGTTTCTTGGGCGATGCGGGTTACGATCCCCCTTAGCAGGTCGGATGTGGCCGTTTCAGCTTTGATGCAATCAAGAGCTGCGGCGGTCAGGCGATCAAGAGGTTCGCGCTGCGCCAGTTCACGGCGCAGGCGCTCGATTTCTTGGACAAGCGCCGCACGGTCTGTTTCGTCCGCGTTCATGCTCTCCTACCATGTCTGAGGCTCGGTTCCCGTGGCCCACTGTTTCCATTGTCCTCAGTTGTTACCGAGCGGGCAGCCTGACGATCTGGAACCAGTACTCTCCGAACCTGTTCACCACCTCGCACATGCTCTGGAAGGTCACGGGCTTGGTGATGAAGCAGTTTGCCCCGTCCTGATAGCTTCGGCTGATGTCGGCATGCGTTTGGGATGTAGTAAGAATGATAACGGGAATATCTTTGAATTTCTGGTCTTTTTTTATTTCCTTGAGGGCCTCGCGACCGTCCATGCGGGGCATATTCAGGTCAAGAAGAATGATGTCCGGGCGGGGTGAGCGTTCCGGGTCGGCAAAAACGCCTTCACGTCTCAGGTACTCCATGAGTTCGACGCCGTCTTCCACAACACGTAGGTCGTTGGAAAGCTTCGATCGTTGGAAGGAATCCCTGACAAGAACCACGTCGTCTTCATCATCATCCGCTAATAAAATAACGGCAGGCTTGATCGCGGTGCTCATGGTTTCGCGCTCCCTGTTTTTGAAAGCTTACCAGAAATTCCGCCTCATTGCCAATAATCTCATATCGATTTGCGCATCCCCCGGGGGGCTAGGTGGTTCCACAATATGTTTCGTCAGGATATACACGGACACAGATTGACGCGTTAACTATTTGTATTTTATCATTTATATTGATTTATGTCGTTAAGAGCTGGAGAAAGGGGGGTCAAGAAAAATAGTTAGGTAGTGTAGCGGTCTAGGGTTGTTTGGACAGTTTTCCGCCGAAGTTCAAGCCGCCGCAACCAGGAAGTCCAAGGGCTGACGCCAAAAGCGTCGGCCCTTTTTCTTTGCCCAGCGCGATCCCCAGCAGTCGTATGCCAAACAGGTCGACCTCGTTATTAAGGATAAGGCTGGCAGAACCCGACAATGGATGCGTCTCCCCCTTGCCCGGGCCAGGGAAACGGTGGGGGCGGCTCGCCCCTGAAACGCCTTTACCCGCCCAGGCGCGAAATGATTTGCAGGGGACGGGCCAAGCTTCCCTCTCCATAAGACCGCCCCGCTCTCTCGCCAGCACTCCCCCGTCGGGGTCCACCCGGCCCCTCGACACCAAACCGCCTTCCGCCCGCTCGATCTCGCGGCTCCATTTCGCGGGCAGCGCCCGGCCAGCCCCCCGCACCATGTCCGCCACGGGAACGCGCCAGCCCCGCCCGCGGCACCTTCTCGGCCGGCCGCCGGACCCAAGAGCGGGACGCTACGGACCTCGGCGGCACGGCCATGGTCTCTCCTCAGCTATTGAGGCTATCCGGGGCCGTCGTGGCCGCAAGCCGTAGGCCCGGCCGGTGCGGCCGCCCTCCCGCCGGTCGGGGGGGGCATGCCACGGCAGGATGACAAGTCACTCCCCGCCTGCTACCAGCCCCCTTATGGAATGGATCATCGCTATTGCTCTTGCCGTGGGCGTCCTCGTCCTGATCGGCCTGTTCATCTGGAAGACCAAGCACCAGCCCGGCAGCGTCCACGGGGACTTCCGCTTTGACAGCCACAAGTCCGGCGAGTTGTCCAAGCGCGGGTTGTTCGACAAGACCAAATGGTGAAGCCCCAGGCGCGGCCGTTGCCACCGCCCGCGCCTCGACCACCGCAACAGCCTCGACCTGGGGCGGGTCATGCGGGACCAGTGCCTCGGACAACTCCAGTTGCGGCTCTCTGCCCCCGCCGGCGCGGCCCTGGGTAAACTGTCCCGACGACAGAGCGAAGGACGGCATGGACGCTTGTCGCTGATGCGGGCGATGGGCGTTGCCGCAATCGCCCTTGGCTTCAGTTGGAGCAACCAATTCCGATCAGTCGCCTTTGCCTGTGAACCGAAAGGTCCACAGGCCCTCTCGAACCCTGGCAAGACGCAGAGACCCGATGTGGCATGTCCGCTCCGCAAAAAACCAGCAACGACTCCAGTGGCCGCTCTGCCAGAGCCCGTAGTGTTCTCGGAAGGGATGGTCCAAGGCCTTTGCCGGGAGCGCGGTGGCCTTGGGGGGAGGACGCCGGGAAGGACCACCACGATACGTCCGGGCAGGGACGCACGAGGCGGTCCTTGGCGGTGATGAGGGGCAGGCTTGGGCCAGCCCTCCATCACGAGGCAAAGGGGGAGAACGGGGGACGATGTCCTGCCTAGGGCTGGACGGGGCCGGCGATGCCTTGTCCCCACGCCCATTCAAGCGGCTGCAGACAAAAGGCCCGGCGGCAAAGCAGTCGCGCCACTTTGCCGCCGGGCCTGATCGTGCCTGGGAGTGTAAAAATTTCCGAACGCTTGTCGGTGAAGTTTACACGCCCGCCCGCTTCAGGCGCTTGCGCATGACCACTCCACCCATCAGACCGAGGCCCATGAGGAGCATGGTGGTCGGTTCAGGCGTGGCGTAGGCGTCAACAGTGATATTGTCGATCAAGGGGCCGTAGCTTGAATTGGACGTAGGGCTTTGATTGGAGGCGGCGAACCGGATGTTGGTCGAGCTGGATGTGGCTGTGAACGTATAGATATAATGCCCCCAGTCTGCGGAGTTGCCTCTGATAAGGGATTGGCTCCAAGTACCGGCTCCAACAAACAGACCGTTGTTGCCGGTTGGCGCATCCGGCCTGGCGCTATAGTCAAAGCTTAACGAGTAGGTGCGCCCGGCGACTGTCGCGATGGATTGTTCGATGCCTTGGGGCGTGTTGGGCGCAAGCTCAAGATATTGCGACTTGTTGGAGCCGTACAACCCTTTTTGTATCTCAAACGTCTTGTCGCCTTCATAAGAGGTCCACCCGGTCAAAGATTGGAGATTGGTCCATCCTGTCTGCCCGGTTATGCCGACCGAGCCTTCAAAGTCCCCATCCACAATCAGGTTCGCATTCGCCATGCTGGTTGTGGCAATGATGAGCAGACAAAGGAGGATGCCGGCATTAACCGATTTCATATGGAACCTCGTTTGGGTTGAGAATATTTATGCCAACGTCGAACAGCTCGCCTTGTCACAATGCAAACACTGTTCCCATTTTGTCGTGGACTGGATTTCGTCGCGCCGGATGCTGGCCATGTTGCTGTGTTGGGCCTCGGCCGCAACAGGCTGCCGGGTATCCGGCCGGCACCGTACACCTATGGCCCCAGGGGGGGGATGACGGCTTTATCATCTTGAAACAACAGGAGAAGATGCTAAGCGGACCGTTTTGGCGGCAAGCCCGTCCCGGCCAGGACTCCAGGCGGGCGGACTTATGGCTCTTGTGCGGCGTTGCCGGGGACGGCCGGCCCGGCGTCACCGCGCCGGAGGAATCTGAAAAAGCCGCGACGTTAGCGCCGTCTCCCAGGGGGGGAACGATCCGGCATGGCCGTAAGGAGTGGATTGCCAGCCATCGCCCAGGCCATTGGCCGAGATGCACTGTTGGCCTTGCCCAGGCTGGCGATGGCCTCACCTGGCCGTTGAACAATTCCCTTTCCGCAGCGCGTGCAAGCACGCAATCAACACGAAACATCGTTTCGGACACAACGAGAAGCTCCTTATCGGCCCAGGCCAGGCGCAATACAAAAGCCCCCGGCCATTTGGCCGGGGGCTCTGACTGCTGCATAAGCTCTCGCCGTTCGGGGAGGGCTTCCCCTCCTTCCTGTGCTCGCGGGCGACCGCCAGGGCCACCGCCGCCAACAGTTACCGATTGCCAAGCATGGCGCGAATGGACGGCGTCACATCATCAATGGGCGCGGTACGCCGAAAGGCCTTCCCCTTGTCCGAGTCGAGAAAGGCGAGAACGGCCGGATCGGGTTCCGAGAGAATGAAATCGTCTTTTTGCAAATGCCGCCCGTTGCGAAAGCCCTGCTCCGCCTCGGCGACCAGGATGATCTGGTAGCGGTTGGTCCGGGCATAGCGCAGACACTGCTCCCGAATGGACACCAGGATGGGCATCACCATGTCCCGCATGCGGTTATCCCGCTCCTGCTCGGACATGCCGCGCATAGCCGCCAAGCGCGAGGCGTTTTCCACAAACGGTCTGCTGCCAAGGATCAGGCTTTTGACATCGACCTTGCCGATGCGCCCCGCCTGGACCGATTCCTCGCGGCGGGGAGGAGATGACTCGGTCGCGGCAGGCGTGGCCGATGCCCCGGCGGCCATCGCCCGACAGGTCGCCAAGGCCTTGGCCGCCGCGTTCTGCACGCATGCCTCGTACCCGGTGTTTGTCTTGTTCTCCAGAAAATTCAACGTGGTATTAATATTCTTCGTAAACAGGCAGGTGTTGACGAAACTCGCGTAAGCGTAATCCTCCTGTTGCAGAAAACCGAAAATCTCCCCCAGGACGAACCATGCCGCGCCATAGCCCGGGCTGATCTCCAGGGACTCGATCTCGATGTCCCTGGCCTCGGCATAGCGGCCGTTGCGAAAAAGGGCATACCCGTAACTGCCGGTAATTTCCGAACTCGAACGGTCATTGGCGTAGGCCTGCTCGTAAGCGGCCACAGCCCCAGCCGGGTCGTTCATCTTATTGAGCAGTTCATTGCCCTTGCGGCTCAGCGCATTGGCCGCGGCGTGGTTGAAAGACTGGCTGAACGTCTTGCGGGGCAACCGTTCCTTGAGGGCTTTGGTTCCGGCAAAGTCGCCTCGCAAGGTACTTTCGACGAGGTTCATGATCGGCGAGGAGCTTTTGGGCAGGGAGGCCGGCGCTGGCGCGGCCGTGGGCGGCGAGGACGCGGCCGGCGGCTCCGTTGGGCTCCGGCTCTGGGCCGGGGCGGACGGAGCCGGAGCGGGAGAGGCCGCCGGCTTTTGTTCCGGCGACGGTTTGCCGAAGTTTTCAATGGTGATGCGTGGTTGGTCCGAATCTTTGGGTGTCGCAGGCAAGGACGAGGGCGAGGAAGGCTTGGACACGCCGCTGGAATATTCCGCGTCGTCGTTCTGCGGACCGGCGGCGAGCAGCGCGCCGGGACCGGCCAAGAGGAGACCGGCCGCCAGCGGCGCAAGTAAAAACAGCAGAGGGCGTCTTGTCATCTGGTCAACCTCGCTGGAACGAATTGTGATCGCGAAACTGGCGCAAGCACGCCCGGGCCCGGACACGCTTGCGCCAGATCCGGCCGCCTATCAGGCGTCGGCTTCTTCCTGAGCCGCCAAAGGGGCCTTGGAGCGGAGATCGGCATCGAGCATCACCAGGCACTCCGCCACATTCGGCGTCACCGTTTCCCGGGAGAGCAGCCCGCGCAGGAATTGCGCCAGAAGCTTATCCGCGAACCCCAAGGGGAAAAAGAGGAGTGTGGCCATCAGATACGAGGCGAAGGACTCCAGGCAATGGAGCAACCAGTTTATCAGGCTGAAGTTGTTATCGGGCAGCAACCGGTTGCAGGCATACGCCATGGAGAGCAGCCATCCGAAGACCAGATAGAGTGCGACGACAATGCAAAAAATGACCGTGAGCCAAGCCGCGCGCACGACAGCATCGCGGGCGGCGACGCTGTCCTTGAGGGCGGCGAGTTGCGCCCGCTGCGCCTCGATTTGGCTGGCCAATGCGGTAGTACCGTTGCCGATTGCCCCGCTGAAGTAGTCGTTGACCATCCTGCCGAGCACTTCGGCCTCGGTCTTGAAGGCCGCCCCGCCGGATTCCAGGACGATGGCCCGCAGGATCAAGGCGTTAAGAACCTGCTCCTGGTGCAGCGCCTTGTTTTCCTCGCTGAGAAAATGGCGGAACAAGGCGTCGCATTGGGGAATGAGCGCGCGCCGGACCAGCTTGACATCCGGGTTGGGGCCGGACAGTTCGTTTTGGGCAAAGAGCAGGGCGGCAGGCAAGCTGGCCACGTCCGCGACGGCCTTCGCCGAAAAAGCCGCCGCCACGGGCGAAACATCCAGCACGTCGTTTCGCAGGCGAAGGCCGCCGATCTCACCCGGGTCGTTGGCGAACGCCTGCCGCAGCAAGGCCTGGAACGCCCCCTTGTCCTTGTCCTGGTAAATGGGCAGCACCCGTTTCGCCAAAGCGGGCTTCTTGGCAAAATAACCTGTAAAGCCGGCCAGACGAGCGGCCGGGAGCCGCTCCACCAGGGCCACGATGAGATCATTGTTGAGGCTCCCCGAGGCGTCGGCTTCCGCAATCGCCGTCAGCACGCCCTCGGTGAAAGCCTGAGGGTCTTGCCCGAGCGTTTGGGCGGCGTCCAGCAACACTGCCGCAGTGTAGGGAACCGGGCGCGCCGCCACGGTGCGCATGAGCGTTTTGGCCAGGGCTGGCGCGGCCTCCTTGTCATATTTGACGGTCAAATCCGCCAGAAGGCCCAGGTTTTTGGGATCCTGGAACACGAGGTCGCCGGGTTCCCGACCGATGCTGCCGTAGGCCACCCGGGCCAGGGCCGGATCGGCCTGGTCGAAAAGCGATGTGATCTGGACGCGCATCTCGTTGGGCTGTTGTTGCAACCCTTTATAGAGCGTCTCGTTGTCATAAAGCGGCGCGAACGCGGCCACGCCGGAAAGGTCGCGGATGAGTCCGACCAGTTTGGGACGCACGGCTCCGGGCCGGGCCAAACCGCGCCAGTCTCCCCGGATGCCGCCAAAGATGGCGCGGGCCGCGTCCTTGTCGATCCGAAAGAGCATCCCAGCCGTGAGGACGGCGTCCTCAAAAGACAGCCGGGCCGGCGTGTTCTTGAGCACCTTGGCCGTCGGCTCGCGCATCACCTCGAACGCGTCATAGGCAAGGGCCATATCGACCAGGGCGTCGAGTCCCTGGATATCGCGGACGCGGCCCATCATCTTTTCCAGAAACAGGCGCACAAGGGGCCCAACCAGAAGACGGTTGTCGCTGTCGCTGCAGGCGGCCAGGATCTGGCGGGCATCGGCGATGGCCGGCTCGACGCGCCTGCCGCCTTGGCCGGTGATCCGGTCGATGATCAGGGAAGCGGCTTGCTGGGCCATGACCTTGTCGCTGCGGGCGAGCAGCAAGGCGGCCACCCGGCGCTGGGCATCGTTTTGGGCGTGGTCGTACAGGGCTGCATAATCCTCGGCCGACGTCGGCAACCCAAGCCCGAGCTGATGCGCGAGCAGATCGTATTCCCGCTCAAAGCCCGGATCGGGCTTTTGCAGCACGGGAATGCCGCCAATGGCCTCGTAACCCAGGTCAATGGGGCCTTTGTGGTACTTGCACAGCAGATATCCCTTTTCCTCAGCTTTTCCGGAATAGTACATGGAGATGTCGGTCAGGACGTTCGTGCCGGCATCGACAGAAGCCGGCGCGCACAGAAAGGCGAAGCCGAGGAGCAAGGCAAGCAATCCGTTTTGGCGCAACACCTTGTTTCGAAATTGACGCAAGGTGTTACGTGATGTGGAGAGTCGCCATTTTCTGGGATTGTATTTCACAAGATAGAGAACATAGAGGAACATCGACGCAAGGCACAACACCATGCCTGCGCAACCGACCTTAATAAAAGGCAGGATATTGACGCCCAATTCGATGAGTCTGTTGTCCTGGATATTGGCAAGCTGTTCCTTTTCTGCGGCTATCCTTTGCCCGAGCGCCGAGAGCTCTTGGTTCATAGCGTTGGTATTCTTGACATATTGATTAAAGGCCGGCGTCTGCGAAATATCCTGGCCAACCATGTCGGCATACGCGCCCGAGCTGGTGGCGAGGATCAAAAGAAGGATGCAAAGGCTGTAAAATTTCCAGCGCATAACAAAGTTCTCCTGTCTCCAGGTGAGTACGCAACCTGTATTCACTCCATGCAAATGTTGTGCGGCGAAGCCATTTCAATCGTCGGGACTGTATATGGCAATGCTTTCCGAGTAAACAATAAGATTTACGAATTTCTCAACAGGATCTGGCCGCATGTGTTTTGTCGCGGCCAGCAGGATAGGCGGGAAGCCGGGGGTCTAAAACGGCGTTATCGCATGGCCGCCCTCGGGCAACGGAAAGCTGTACTCCGGCCGCTTTCACTCGACGTGTCCGCCGCGTTTGAAAAGCTCCTTCACGATCTCCGGCGCGGGTCGCACAAATGGCGCCGCACCGCGTAAAACATCACAGCACTCCCCGCCACGACAGCGCCGGACTTTACACGACATGAAGCACCCCGGAGGCAATGGGAGAGCGTGCCCTTTCGCAGACCAAGGCCAGCGTCACGACACTCTGCCGCCGTATGCGACAAACAGCGCGCATCGCGCCTGCAGGGGCTCGTGGCCTTTTTGCAGGGCCTCCTTACTTGCTGCGTGTCGATGGTCTGTGACCGCCAGCCCCTTGTGGGCGTGCATCATTCCACCGTGGCCGATTGCAGTTCACAACGCGTTTTGACGGCTATTTTCAAACATGCCCGGCACCGGCTGCCAGGCCTGCGAACGCCCTGGCCACGCGAGCGTTTCCGCTCCACCGAAACGCGGCCTGTCCGGTTTAGCGGGGCAACGCCACGACGGGTTCGGAACCCGATGACGGCGGGCTCGCTTCCCGCGTGGTTCGCAGATCGATGATCCCGCCGTCGCCATCCAGCCGCACGGTGACCGCGCCGTAGTCCTTGGTGGCAAGGACCGGACACCCCAATCGGGCCAGGGCCTCGACGACCTTGGCGGAAGGGTAGTGGCCGGCGTCGCCGCAACTGGCCAGGGCGATTTTCGGGGCTACGGCGGCGTAAAAGCGCCGGGACAGGCTGGAACTGGAGCCGTGGTGGGGCAGGACGAGGACCTCGGCTTGCAGGTTTTGGCCGGAGGCGGCGAGTTTTCGCAGCACCGAGGTTTCGGCGTCGCCGGGAAAAAGGGCCAGACCTCGGCCGTTTCGGGTCAGGCGCAGGACGAGAGACCCGTTGTTGTGGGACAGGTCCGCGCCCGGACCGGGATGGAGGACTTCCAGGCCAAGGCCGCCGCCGAGATCGAGGCGGTCGCCGGCGGCCAGGGACCGGGTCGGGATACGGCGGCGGGCGAGCACGTCGGCCAGGGCCGGGCCGAGTTCGCCTTCGGGCGCGCCGCCGTTGTCGAGGAAAGCGCCGATGGAGAAGCGGTCGAGGATCGAGACGTAGCCCTTGACGTGGTCGCTGTGGGGGTGGCTGGCGATGGCCGCCTCCAGGCGCGGCGGGCGGCCGTCGGCGAGAAAAGCTCCGACCACGGCCCGCCCCACGTCGAAGGCGCCGAAAAGCCCCCCGGCGTCGACAAGAAGCCTTTGGCCACCCGGCACGGTCAGGGCCACGGACTGCCCCTGCCCCACGTCCAGGACGGTGACGACGACCTCCGGGGAGAACGCCTCGACGCCGCGCGCCAGGCTTGGGCCGGTCAGCAGCAGCAGGCTTGCGGCCAGGGCGGCTTTGGGCAACGGCCTTCTGGAGGCTACGGCCAGGGCCAGGGCGGCGAGCAGGCCGTAGCAGCCCAGCAACTCCGGGGCCGAGGGGCGCAGCACGGCCCGGGCCGTCAGCAGCCCCTGGGCATCCAGGGCGGCCAGACCGCGCATGAGCCAGGCGCAACAGTCGGCTCCGGCCGTAAGCAGCATGTGGGCGACGGCGTCGAGTCCGGGCACGGCGGCCGCCGCCGCGCCGCACAGGACCAGCGGCATGACCAGGCAGCCGAGGATGGGCAGCCACAGGAGATTGATCCAGGGCGCGAAGGCGAAGTCGCCGAACAGCCGGGCAATAAGCGGCAACACGGCGGCTTCGGCGGCAAGGCTCGTCCACAGGATGCCCAGGCCGCCGACAAGGATGGCCCGGGCCAGGGTTCCGTGGCCCGGGATGCGGGCAGTCGCCCGGGCAAAGGGCGGCCAGAACAGGGAAATGCCGGCCACGGCCAGGGCCGAAAGCTGCAGGCTGGCGCTGTAGGCAACCAGGGGCGAAACGGCAAGAAAGGCGGCCAGGGCCAGGAACAGGCCGTCGAAAAGGGCCTTGTCGCGCCCCCAAAGCAGCATGACGCCAAAGGCGGCGAACATCAGCGCCGCGCGCAGAAGCGACGGCGAGCCGCCGCCGATCCAGCAGTAGGCGACGACCAGGGGCGCGGCGGCTAAAACGATGAGCTTTTGGCGCGGCAAACGCAGGTAGATGCCGGGCCAGACACGCCCCACGGCCAGGACCAGGGCGGCGGCCAGCCCCACGACATAGGCCACGTTCATGCCGGACAGGGCCAGGGTGTGGGCCAGGGAGGCCCGGCGCACCAGATCGAGATCGGTTTCGGCAAAACCGGATTTGTCGTCGAAAAGCAGCGCCGCCACCATGGCCCGGCCGGCCGAGGCCGCGCTGTCGCCTGCCGCATCGCCGGGCGGCGGAGCCAGGGCGGCGGCCACCCGGCCCTGCAGGGCTTGCCGCCAGATGGCCCAGGAATCGTCGCTGGCGGTCAAGCGCGTGAGGTCGCCGCGCCCGCCCTTGGCGTAGACCCGAAAAAAAACGCCTTCTAGGCGGCGCAGGAAGGCGAAGTCCGTGGTTCCGGGATTGGCGAAGCCGGCGGTCGGGCGGATGCGGCCGGTCACGGCCAGGACGTCGCCGGGAACGGGCGTCACGTCGGGGTGGTCGAAGGTGACGGCCAGCCGGCCGGGCAATGGCGCATCGCCGCAGTCCTGGCCGGACAGGCGCGCCTCGTCCAGGACCAGGGCCAGACGACGCCCCGGCCGGGGATCGGCGCTGGCAACACGCCCAATGGCCGTAACGGGTTTGGCGGTCAGGCACGGCGGCATGGCGGGCGTTGCCGGCAAGGCCAGCCAGCCCGCGCCCAGGCCCAGGGCAAAGGCAGCGATCAGGGCCGGCAGGCCCGGCCTCATGCCGCGCCCCTTCACCAATTCGAATGCCTTGTTGCAATCAAAGGGTCGCCCGGGGGCCGTTGGCCCCAAGCCAGGACCGGCGCGCTTCAAGGGGCCGACAGGCGGTGACAGCCCGCCCACGAACAGGGCGAGCAAGGCCAGGCCCAGAAGCGCCGGCAGCAGATATTCCACGCCCAGGATGCCGCCGGCATAGGCCAAAAGGCAGGGCTGCCAGGGCAGAAGCGGCGGCACGCCCCGGCCGGCGTCGTCTTGGGGCAGGTCGTGCGCCAAAATGTTGCGTCCCTGTCACGGTCTTTTGCCCGGGACTGTAGAAAGCTTGGGCCACGGCGGCAAGGGGCTTGGGCCAATGCGACACCAGCCTTGAGGGCCAGCCGTCCCTGGCGTCGACAGGGCCTGGGGTTTGTTCGCGCCTGCTTGTCACCGGCCCGGCTTGGGGATAATGCTGTGAACCAATCCCCGCGCCCGGTCGGGCGCGACCAAGGAGCCTCCATGCACCGCCGCATCATCGCCCTGTGCCTTTTCGCCGGCCTGGCCCTGGCCGGTTGTTCCCAGGTCAAACCCATCATGACGCCCCAGGAATTCGCCGCCGGCTGCAGCCAGGGCGCGGGCGGGACCGACGCCGCCTGTTCGGCCAAGGTCTGCCAGGTCTACCAGGCCGTGGTCACGGACTATTACGAGAACATGGAAGGCTGCTACGCCGCCTGCAAGGACCGGGCGGCTTCCCTGGAAACCGGAGCCGGTCCGGCCTGTCTGGCCAAGATCAAGGCCGAGAAGGACCGGTGCATGGATTTTTGCAACCGCAAGTTCTACCGCTGCAACTGCGCCAAGTAGGATCGGCCAAACGCCGCGTCTGGCGGCGAAACCCCAGAGACAAGGAGTACACCATGGCGGTCAAAAAAATTCTCATGCTCGTCGGCGACTATGTCGAGGACTATGAAGTGATGGTCCCCTTCCAGATGCTGCTCATGGTCGGCCACGACGTCAAAGCCGTGTGCCCGGGCAAGAAGGCCGGCGAGACCGTGCGCACCGCCGTGCACGATTTCGAGGGCGACCAGACCTACAGCGAAAAGCCCGGCCACAATTTCGGGCTGAATTTCGACTTCGACGCTGTGGACCCGGCCGCCTTCGACGCCCTGGTCGTGCCCGGCGGACGCGCCCCGGAATACATCCGCCTCAATCCCCGCGTTATCGAAATCGTCAAACATTTCGGGGCGACAAAAAAACCCATCGCCGCCGTTTGCCACGGCCAGCAGGTGCTGGTGGCGGCCGACGTCATCGCCGGCTGCCAGTGCATGGCCTATCCGGCGGTGCAGCCCGACATCGAGCGGGCCGGAGCCACCTATGTCGGCCCCAACGAGACCTTCACCAACGCCGTGACCAGCGGCAACATCGTCACCGGCCCGGCCTGGCCGGCCCATCCCCAGTGGATGCGCCAGTTCCTGGACCTGCTCGGCACCAAGATCGAAGCCTAGCGTCGCGACCCATAATAAATACGAGCTTATTTTTTTGAAATAACGTCTGGGTGCGTTCGTTGCCCACGAGACGCCCGCTGCGCTCTTGGCGGACGCGACACTGGACCCAGATCCGCGCACCGACCGGCGGCAGCCTCGCGGCCATCATGGTCCGCGAGGCTGCCGTCGCGTCGTGGCGGCGGGCGGCGCGTCCCTTGAAAAACGCGCGGGAACTTTCGAAAAATGTTTATTTTTCGTGAGGTTGTTCCTCAAACACCGCTGACGCTTTTTTGAGGATGCGACGTACGCCATCTGTGGCCAACGCCCGGCGCGCCTGCCCCAAGGCGCGGAGGGCACGCCGCCCCGTCCGGCGTGCCCGCAAATCCCCCCCTTTTTTCCACGGCGCAACGATGGTATAGCCCTGGGCGACCACCCGCCCGGCGGCGGCCCACCCGGCCCGCCGGCGCAACGAGGCGCTATGATCGACAAGACAAAACTGGATCGCCTGCGGCAACTCATCGGCGACTTTGCCGTCAACAAAGGAAAAGTGCTCCTGCTCGTTTCCTTTCTGCTCTTTATCGTCGCCGCCTACTACGTCATGGACTTCATCACCGAAGACAGTCTGGCGGTGAAGTACAAGAAGACCACGGCCCTGGTCGAGGAAGTGCAGGAAACCAAGAACGTCCTGACCATCGTCACCAGCCAGGGGTTCTTCGTCGTCGACCCCGGTCTGCGCTCCGATAAATTCAAAAACATCGCCGACTTCTTCCGCAAGGTCAAAGAAGACGGCTCGCCCGTGCGCATCGACTACAAGGACGTCGGCAACGACAAGGTCATCGAGAATGTTTTCTATCGGGCGGAATCGAATAAATTCGGCAAGATAGGCTCGCTCAAGTAGACGCTGCCGCAGAAGAGGCGGGAAAGCCAGGCCGGCCGGGAGTCCGTCCTGGACAGCTTGGCGGTGTTTGGCGGAGTCGCCGCAGGAGGATGGGGTGCGACGCCGCCCTTATCGCTTCTCACACAAGACAAGCAGCCAACAATAAAGCGGCGGTCGGCCAACGCCGCCCGCCGCTTCAAAAAAGCCTGGCCAATGGCCGCTCTACCAGTCCTGATCCTTGGGCTTGTTGGCCTGCTGGGACTTGATCAGCAGCAGGGAAATGAAGATGGTCACAAACCCGAACAGCACGATAAGCCCGGCGAAATCAAATTTCACGGCGAACCCCCAGAAATGTTTTTGTGAAAAAATTCCTTACGCCCAAATGACCAGCCTGTCCAGACATGCCCGCCTTTTGGGCGGCTGCCTCGCCCTGACGCTCGTCTGCCTGGCCTGCCTGGCCGGTCCGGCCCGGGCCGCCGTCATCGAGGTTGGCGTGGATGCCTATAAGGTCAACGGCGGCGCGCCCGAAACCGCCGCCTGGGACGTGGCCGAACGGCTGGCCGTGGCCAAGGATGTAGCCATCGTGGTCATGAACCCCAAGGCCAACAAGGGGACCGTCCAGGTCCTCATGCAAAACCTCGAAACGCTCAAGATTCCCACGCTTTTCACCAAAAAAGCCGATTACGACGTCCTGCTCAAGCGCGGCTTCATCAAGCCCAACCCCGCGCCTTGACAGGCGGCCGCCCCACGGCTACCTCCCCGGAAATCGACCTGGGCGCCCTCACGGGCTTAATAGGGAATCCCGTTAAAATCGGGAGCGGTCCCGCCGCCGTCAGTTCCACGCAAAGGTCGGCCCCCACGCGCGCCACTGGGAAGCTCTTCCCGGGAAGGCCGGGGCCGATGGAACAAGCCGGAAGACCTGCCCGGGTTCTGGCACATCCCGCCGGCAACGAGGGCTTTTGCCGGCCGGGACGCGGCTTCGGGCGCTTTTTCGTCTCCCGTCCGCTTTCCTCAAGAGCCCTCCATTTCCGTGGAGGTTACCTGTCATGATGCGTTGTCTGCATCCGTCTCGCCGTCCGTCTGGCCAGCCGTCCGGCTTGGCGCGCCTCGCCCTGTCCCTGTTGCTGGTTCTGGCCCTGGCCGCCCCGGCCGCCGCCGGCCACGACGCCAGGAAGGAACCCCAAAAAGCCATCGTCGTCGCCGCCTTTGGCACCACCGTGCCCGAAGCCGCTCCGGCCATCGAAAACATGGTGGCCCGGGTCAAGGCCGCCTATCCCGGCGTGCCCGTGACCCTGTGCTACACCGCCGCCATGATCCGGGCCAAGCTGGCCAAGGACGGCCGACATGTGCCCTCCCCGGCCGAGGCCCTGGCCGCCCTGCCCGATCAGGGCGTCACCGACGTGGCGCTTTTCTCCCTGCAAACCATCCCGGGCAGCGAATATCATGACCTCGTGCGCACGGCGGCCGCCTTCTCGCACATGCCCAAGGGCCTGTCCCGGGTCGAGGTGACCGCGCCGCTGCTTTTTGCCCAGCAGGACTTCGCCAAGGCCGCCGCCGCGCTGCTTGGGGCCGCGCCCAAGGACCGCAAGCCCGGCGAGGCCGTCATCTTCGTCGGCCACGGCACGGAACATCCCGCCAACATGGCCTATCCGGCCCTGCAGTACAGCCTGTGGCGGCTGGACAAGAACGCCTTTGTCGCCACCGTGGAAGGCACGCCCGCCTTTGACGACGTCGTGGCAGAACTTAAGGCCAAGGGCGTCAAGAAGGCCTGGCTCATTCCCCTTTTCGCCGTGGCCGGCGACCATGCCCGAAACGACATGGCCGGCAAGGAGAAGGATTCCCTGGCTTCCATGCTGGCCGCCGCCGGCGTGGAGACCAAGGCCGTGCTGTCCGGCGCGGCCGAGAATGCCGGCGTGGCCGACATCTGGATCGAACACCTCAAGACAACCTTCGACGCCCTGCCCGGGAAATAATGCCGCCGCACGCCCTCCCCCAGGGCGGGTTCCTGAAACGGACCCTGCCCCTTGTCCTGGCCGGACTGGCAGCCGTCAGCGCCGCCTGTCTGGCCGGGGCCTATCCGGCCGCCCCGGGGGATGTGCTGGCCGTGCTGGCCCGGGCGGCCGGCTTTAGCGTCCCGGCTCCGGCCGATCCGGCCCTGCCGACGGTGGTCATGGAACTGCGCCTGACCCGCGCGCTTTTGGCTTATGGCGTGGGCGCGGCCCTGGCCGTGGCCGGCGCGGCCTTCCAGGGCGTGCTGCGAAATCCCCTGGCCGATCCCTTTACCCTTGGCGTCTCGGGCGGCGCGGCCTTTGGCGCGGCCCTGTCCCTGACGCTGGGCCTTGGCGCGGCCCTGGGCTCAAGGCTCGTCACTCCGGCCTGCGCCCTGGCCGGCGGCGGCGCGACCCTGGTCGCCGTCCTGGCCCTGTCCCGGCTGGCCGGCGGGCTTCGGCGCGAGACGGTGGTCCTGTCCGGTATCGTGGCGGCCACGTTCCTTTCCGCCCTGCTCTCGCTGGTCAAGGCGCTCAACGAGGAATCCGTGGCCGGCATTGTTTTTTGGATCATGGGCGGCTTTCAGGGCAAGGGTCGGGCAGAACTGGCGCTTTTCGCCCCGTGTCTTGTGCTGGGGCTGGCCGGCGTGGGGCTTTTCGTGCGCGAACTGGACATCCTGCTTTTGGGGCAGCGCCAAGCCCGGCAGCTTGGCGTGGCCGCCGGCCGGTCGCGGCTGGCGCTTCTTGGCGCGGCCAGCCTTTTAACCGCCGGAGCCGTGGCCGTCTCCGGAGTCATCGGCTTTGTGGGGCTCATCGCCCCCCATGCCTGCCGGCGGCTCTACGGCGGCGAGCATGGGTCGCTTGTGCCCCAAGCCGCCCTGGCCGGCGGAGCGCTGTTGTGCGGAGCCGACGTGTTGGCCCGGGTGATCCTGCCCGGCGGCGCGGAGTTGCCCGTCGGCGTGGTGACCGCTCTGCTTGGCGGGCCGTTTTTCTGCTTCCTGCTCCTGACCGGACGCGGGGGGCGGGCGTGATCCGCTGCCGCGACCTGACCAGCGGCTACCGGGGCCGGGCCGTCCTTGGCGGGCTGAGCCTTACCGTGGCCGCCGGCGAGATGGTCGGCATCCTTGGCCCCAACGGCGCGGGCAAGACCACGCTGCTCATGGCGCTTTCGGGCGTGCTGTCGCCCGGCGCGGGCACGGTGGCCCTGGCCGGGCGCGATCTGGCCGAACTCACCGACCGGCAGCGGGCCAGGCTCGTGGCCGCCGTGCCCCAGCGCGGCGAAAACGCCGGGGAGCTGGCCGTGCGCTCGGTGGTGCTCATGGGACGTTATCCCTATCTGGGATTTCTTGGCGGCTACGGTCCGGAGGATCACCGGGCGGCCGAGGCGGCCATGGAGGCCGTGGGCCTGGGCGAACTGGCCGGCCGACGGCTCCACGAACTGTCCGGCGGCGAGTTCCAGCGGGTGCTGGCCGCCCGGGCCCTGGCCCAGGAAAGCGGCATCTTGCTTTTGGACGAAGCCTCGGCCAGCCTGGACATCGCCCGCAAGATGGACCTCTACCGGCTGCTCGCCGCCCGAAACGCGGCCGGCGTCACCATCCTGGCCGCCCTGCACGACATCAATCTGGCCGCGCTTTTTTGCCGGCGGCTGGTGTTTCTGAAAAACGGCCGCATCGAGGCCGACGGCCCCACGGCCGAGGTTTTTACGCAACAAACCCTTTCGAGGATTTATGAGACCGACATCATCGTTATCGCCCATCCCCAGACCGGCGCGCCCCAGGCGTTGGCTGCCGGCGGCGGTCTGTCTGCTGGCCGGCCTGCTTACGGCCGCACCGGCCCGTAGCCAAGGCCCGGCCATCGTCGACGACCTGGGCAACGCCGTCGCCCTGCCCGCCCCGGCCCGTCGGGTCGTGCCGCTTTACGGCGCGTTCATGGACATCCTGGCCGGCATGGATCTCGCCGACCGGATCGTGGCCCGCACCGAAGCCGACCCGGCCCCGGCCGGCGAGCCGGACCTGCCGGTCATCGGCACCCACATGCGCCCCAACATCGAGCGCGTCCTGGCCGTGCGCCCGGACCTCGTGCTGCAAATGGACGGCCGGGGCGAGGCCCGGGAATCGGCCGCCAGGCTCGCCGCCCTGGGCATTCCCACGGCGGTCTTCGCCGTGTCGGATTTCCCCACGCTGTTTTCCGCCATCGACCGCATAGGCGTGCTGTGCGGCGACGAAAACGCGGCCTGCAAACGGCGCGAAGCCCTGACCAGCCGCCTGCTCGCCGTCAAACGGCCGGACGGCCCGCCGCCCCGGGTCTTTTTCGAAGTACGCTCGGGCAGCCTGCTGGCCGCCGGAGAGGCCTCCATGACGGCGGCCGTCATTGCCGCCGCCGGCGGGAAAAACGCCGTGGCGGCCAAGGAGAAAATCGTGCGCTTATCCGACGAGGAACTGCTGCGCCTAGCCCCGGACGTCTGCCTCACCCAGCGCGGCCCCATGAACCCCGAAGCCCGGTCCATGGCCGAGCGCCCCGAGTACGCCACGCTGCCCTGCGTGCGAAACGGCCGGGCCTTCGTGGTGGACGAGGCGACCTTCTCCCGGCCCGGGCCGGGAAGCGTGACGGCCGTGGAAGAACTGGCCAAACTGCTGTCCGGGAGAGCGTCATGACCCGCCCCGGAACGCTTTTCGGCATCGGCGTCGGCCCCGGCGACCCGGAACTGGTGACGCTTAAGGCCGTGCGCGTCCTTGGCGCGGTGGACGCGGTCTTTGCCGCCTCGTCGAGCAAAAACGACTATTCCATCGCCGAGGCCATCGTCGCCCCCCACCTGCCGGCCAGCCGGGGGCTCACCCGCCTGCCCTTTCCCATGACCCGCGACCAGGCCGCCCTGGACGCGGCCTGGGCGAAAAACGCCGCGGCCATGGCCGAAGTGTTGACCGCCGGGCACGACGCGGCCTTCATCACCCTGGGCGATCCGCTCCTGTACAGCACCTTTGGCTACGTGCTCCCGCGCCTGCGCGCCCTGGTCCCGGGCCTTGCCGTGGAGATCGTGCCCGGCATCACCTCGTTTCAGGCGGCGGCGGCCCGCACCGGGCAAGTGCTGGCCGAGGCCGGCGAAAACCTGCTCGTGGCTTCGGGCATCGACGACGACGGCCGGCTGGCCGCCGCCCTGGAAACGGCCGACAACGCTGTCATCTTAAAGGCCTACAAAAGCTTCCCCCGGCTTCGCGCCCTGCTCTCCAGCCTGGGCCTGGCCCGGAGCACGACCTTCGTCACCCGCCTGGGCCATGACGGCGAGGCCGTGGTGCGCGATCTGGATAACGCCCCCGAGCGGCCCCACTACCTGTCGCTGTGCCTCATCAAGCGGGGGCGACGGTAGTCTACTGCGCCTTAAAAGCAAATATATTATAGGGTTGAGAAGGGAATGCACTAGGCGTTCTTCCAGGTCGCGACACGAAAGCCCCGTCGCGCCAGTCCCCCCAATCCGTCAACGCCGGATGCCCTATTCCCAGGGGCGTCCGGCGTTGGCCGTTTCTCATGGTCGAAAGCTGCTTCTTTTCATCACAACGCGCGCGTAACGAAATTCATCGACGCTGGATAGCCGCAAAATGGACAGAAATAAACTTTTCACCCTTGCTAATAGCAAACTTATCCTCTTGCAGGCCTCGCAACATCGAGGCACAATAAATTACGAAAACGACTCTCAGCCTTTATTATGCACTATGAAAACATGAAGCATTTCTTACAAGATGAGGCAATAATGCTGATCGCATCATGGCTCGACACGCTTTCAACCAGAAGCGATGCGGCCGTAAACGATGACCTCGACTGTTTTTGCGCCACCTCACGTCCTTTCCTCTCCGACGAACTGGCCAGGCATCATGTGGCCCGATTAAGCGCCTATCTCGGCCGGCTGGGCGCGCCCCTTCGCCGGGCCGTCATCGGCTACACCCTCTACACCCGCCAGATCGACCGCATCCAGAACGCCGCCACCAAGGACTACTGCCGCGACGACTGCGCCCGGCCGCCCGTGGGCTGCTGCAACGCCCGCCACTGCGATGTGTTCACGCCCTCGGACTACCTGCTCTACCGGCCAACCGGCCTGTCCCTGGAACTGGCGGGCGCGCTCTCTCGTCTGCAACGCGCCGAGGACGACAGCGCGCGACAGGCCGGCGCGCGCCATGCGGAGCGCTATTGCCCGTATCTGACGGAGACCGGCTGCACCTTGTATCTGGCCAAGTCGCCGCGATGCGTCCACTACCTGTGCGAAGCCCTGCGAGGGGATCTTGGCCAGCGCTACGGCCCGAACGGCGCGGCCTTTGCCGCGGCCATGGCCGAGACGGCCGGCCGGGCCGTGGGCTGCTGCGACGATTTCACCAACCCGGCCGTGCTGGCGACGGCCCGGGAGATGCTGTCGCGGTAAACGGCACGCCAGCGGCGGCCCTGATGATATCGGGTGAGTGTTTCCGCCGAATCCTGCCTGGCGGGGCCATGGTCCGGGGAACACGTGTTTGTGTTCCCCGGAGGCCGCCCACAGGTCGCGGCGCTAGCAAGGGACGCTGAGCGCCAATCCGCCCTGGGCGGTTTCCTTGTATTTCGTGCACATGTCGCGCCCGGTCTGGGCCATGGCCGCGATGGCCTGGTCCAGGCCCACGACATGGTGGCCCGGGGTCTCGGCGGCGGCGATCTGGTAGGCGGCAAAGGCCTTGACCGCGCCCATGGCGTTGCGCTCGATGCAGGGAATCTGGACGTAGCCGGCCACCGGATCGCAGGTCAGGCCCAGGCAGTGTTCCAGGGCGGTTTCGGCGGCGTTTTCCACCACATGGACGCCGTGCCCGTTGGCCTGGGCCAAAAAGGCGGCGGCCATGGCCGAAGCCACGCCCACCTCGCCCTGGCAGCCCACTTCCGCGCCGCTCACCGAGGCGTTGTGCTTGGCTAAAAGGCCCACCATGCCGGCCACGAGCAGGGCCTCGCGGAAATTCTTGCGGAAGACGCCAGCGGTTGGGCGCAGCACCTTGGCGATGTAGAGCACCCCGGCCAGCACGCCGGCCGCCCCGGCCGTAGGCGCGGTGACGATGATGTGGCCGCAGGCGTTTTCCTCGGCTCCGGCAAAGGCGCAGGCGCAAAGGGCCAGGATGGGCCGGTCGGCCATCTGCGGGTCCTGGCGGTAGCGCGCAAAAAGGACGCCGGCCTTGCGCCAAAGCCCCAGCGGTCCCGGCAGCGGCCCCTCGGCCTCCAGCCCACGCTCCACCACGTCGATCATCACCCGCATGACGCCGTCAAGCCGCTCCACGATGGCCTGCCGGGACAGACGGCTTACGGCTTCCTCGTTGGCCATGAGCACGTCGGGCAGGGACAGGCCTGTTTCCTCCACGATACGGCGCAGGCCGGCCATGCTCGAAAAGGGGTACGGCGGCAGGGGCCGGACCGGAGCTTCTTCGTCCTGCCATTCCACGAATCCGCCGCCCACGGAATAGGCTTCCCGCGTCAAAAGCACGGTCCCGTCCCCGGCCGTCACCCGAAACACCATGGTGTTGGGGTGGCGCTGGGGCACGGTGAGCAGGTCGAGGGACACGGCGCGCGGCGCAATGGCGATGCTCCGCCCGGCCACGACGACGGTCCCGCCGGGATAGTCGGCCAGACCGTCGACGATGTCGGGCGGGCAGGACTCGGGACGATGGCCGAGCAGCCCGGCCAGCAGCGCCTGGGGCGTGCCGTGGCCCTGGCCGGTGGCGGCCAGGGAGCCGAGCAGGCGCACGTCCACGGCGGCGGCCCGATCCAGGGTCTCGGCCGGCAGGCGCGAGAGGGAATCCAGGAAGTCGGCGGCGGCGCGCATGGGGCCGATGGTGTGGGAACTCGACGGCCCGGGGCCGATTTTAAACAGATCGAGGATGGGCGTGGTGATGGGCGGGCGGGCGGCGTCCATGAAAATCCTTACGGGGTTTCGGGGTTGTCGGGCGTTGGGGCCGGCGCGGCGGCGCGTCCCTGGCGGTAGCGGGCCAGCCGCTCGCGCAGGGTTCCGGTGTGCAGTTCAAACAGATGGTTGTCGTGGTCGTAAAAATAGAGCGACCGCCCCTCGCCGGCCACCCGGGGGCGCGGCGGCCGAAAGGTCAGTCCCAGGGCCTGGACGCGGGCCAGACAGGCCTCGAAGTCCGCTGCATCAATGGCAAAGGCCACGTGGTTGTAGGTCGGCTCGGCCAGGGGCTCGCCTTCCATGACCGCCAGCCACAGCCCGTCGTCACCCTCCCCGCCGACCAGATAAAACCGCTCACGGGACAGGGAAAACGTGGCCTCGCCGCTGTCGTAGACCCGCCGCGCCCCCAGGACGCCGGTCAGCACGGCCTCCATGCGGTCGAGGTCGCGGCAGATAAACGTGATGTGGCTAAGGCCCGTAATCATGGGTCCGTTCTCCCAACGCCGCGGGCTGGGGAGACGGCCAGGCCGGTCCGCTTACCCATGGCCTTCATGCCCCGCCCCGCCGGGCGAGCAAGCCGTGGCGCAGGGCGTAGTCCACGAGCTGGCTTTTGTGGGTCAGGTGCAGCTTTTCCATCACATGGGTCTTGTGGGTGTCGATGGTCTTGACGCTCAAATGCAAAAGTCCGGCGATCTGGGTCAAGGTGTGGCCGCGCACGAGGAGCTTTAACACCTCGCGCTCCCGGGCGGTCAGCACGGCGTAGGGGTCCGGAGAGGCGGCCTGGGGCGTGGGTGAAAGGAGCTGATCCAGGAGCACCTCGGCGTTGTCCGGGCTCATGTAGCGCCGGCCCGAGGCCACGGTGCGGATGGCCACGAACAGTTCGCTGTCCAGGGCCTGCTTCTCGATATAGCCCAAGGCCCCGGCGGCCATGGCTTCCTTGACGTACTCCCGGCCGTGCATGGTCAGGACCAAAATCTTGATCTCCTGTCCTCGGCTTTTCAGCTCCTTGATGCACTCCAGGCCGCTTACGCGCGGCATGGACAGGTCGAGCACCAGCACCTCGGCCGGGACGCGCTCCACCAGGGCCAGCAGGGCCTGGCCGTCGGCGGCCTCGCCCACCACCGCGAAATCGGGCTGGTTGTCGATAAGCAGCTTCAGCCCCGTGCGCAGCACGGTGTGGTCGTCGGCCAGGATGATGCGGATCGTCGCCATGCCCTCTCCTTATCCGAGTCGGCGCGGCAAGGCCACGTGCACCGTCGTCCCCTGGCCGGGGCTGGATTCGATCTGAAAGCTGCCGCCCAAAAGCTCGGCCCGTTCCATCATGCCGTAGATGCCCAGGCTTCCCTCGCCGGCCGGCAAGGCGGCGGCGTCAAAGCCCCGGCCGTCGTCGCTGACGGTGAGGGCGATGTCCTGGCCCACGGCGGCCAGTTCCACGCGCACGGCCTTGGCCTCGGCATGGCGGGCCACGTTGGTGAGGCTTTCCTGGAGGATGCGGTAAAGGGCCAGGGCCACGGCCGGATCGAGCTCGGGATTGTCGTCTTCGGGAGCAAAAATCGCCGTCAGATCGCGCTGCAAGGCAAAACCATCGACATACTTGGCCATGGCCGGCACCAGCCCCAGGTCGTCCAGGGCCGGGGGGCGCAGTTCCACGGCCATTTTGCGCAGGCCGCCCAGAATCTCCACCACCAGGCTTTTGAGCTGGCCGATGGCCTCGCGCTGGCTGCTTGTCACCTCGCCGGCCATAAGCAGCTGGAGATAGGCCAAAAGCGAGGCCAGGGACTGGCCGGCCTCGTCGTGGAGCTCCCGGGAAATGCGCTTGCGCTCGTCCTCCTGGACGCTGAGGACCTTTTGCAGCAGCCGGACATGCCGGGCGTCCTTGTCGCGCAGGGCGGTCAGCAGATGTTCGTTCTCGTCGTCCTTGCGCGTCAGCGCGGCGGCCATGTCGTTAAAGGCCGCAGCCAGCCGCCCGACCTCGGCCTGATCGTCCGGGGGGATGCGCACGCCGTAGTTGCCCTGGCGTATCTGGCCGGCGGCCTGGGCCAGCTGATCGATGGGATGCACGATCCGGTAGGCCAGGCGCGTGGCCACCACGGCGGCCAGCAGGCAGACGACCAGGGTGATGAGCGAGAAGTTCGTGATGTTGTTTTCAAGGATATGGCGCATGTCCTGCTCGGTGAGCCCCACCCGGACATAACCCACCGCTCCCCGCTCCACCGGCACGACCACTTCGCGAAAGGGGCCTTCGTTGCTGCGATAGCGCGTCACCACGTAGGCCGCCTCGCCGCCCGGCTCTCCCGCGCCCGCGTCCGACCGGGGCAGCCCCCGGGGCAGTTCCAGGGGCAGGCCGGCCGGGAAGCCGTCGCCAAAGGTGTGGGCCAGGATCTCCCCGGCGTAATCGACGATCATGATGTAGCGGATGTCGTCGCTGGTGCGCCGGGCCTTGGCCGCGATCTCGTGCAGGACGAAGCGCTCGTCGAGGATGATGCTTTCGCTGCCCATGGCAGCGATGGAATGGCCGATCTCCGCGCCGCGCTTGTCCAGCTCCTTTTCCAGCAGCATCCGGTTGTGGACGAAGACCACGCCGCTTAAAGCGACGCTTAAAAGCAGCACGCTGCTGACGATGACGACGTTGATGCGGAAATAAAAGCTCGCCGTGCGCCACCACTTCATAAAAACCCGCCGATCCGGTCATACAGCGCCCGCAGCGCGTCGTAGGCCCCGGGAACCGGCGGCGTGAACCGGCTGATGGCCAGATTTTGGAGGGCTTCGGCCTGGGCCGGATCCCGGTGCAGGTCCAGAAAAATGTCGCGCAGGGCGTCCTTGAGCCTGGGGTCCAGCCCGGCCGCCGCCACCACCGGCCCGGACGGGTTGACGCCCAGGGTGGCGACGACGCGGACCTTGTTGGCCAGCTCCGGCTGCTTCTGGATGGCCACGTCGAGAATCTGGTTGTCGATGGAGGCGCCGTCGGCGATGCGGCTGGCCACGGCCTGGATGGCCCGGTCGTGGCTTGCGGTATAGAAGTAGCGGCTGAAATGGCGCTCCGGGGCGGAACCCAGGCGGAACAAGGCGTCCATGACGGCCATGTGGCCGGAAAAGCTCAAGGGATCAGTGAAAGCGAAAACCTTGCCCTGCAAGTCCTTGAGACTTTGGGCCGGGCTGTCGGCGGGCACGATGAGCTGGGCGTCGTAGGTGGCCGAACCCTGGAATTCCGTCATGACCAGCACTTCGATGGGGG
Organism: Pseudomonadota bacterium; assembly: GCA_023435825.1. Classification (GTDB taxonomy): domain Bacteria; phylum Desulfobacterota; class Desulfovibrionia; order Desulfovibrionales; family Desulfovibrionaceae; genus Solidesulfovibrio. Next base: position 73,988 of record JAEZMB010000139.1, read on the forward strand.
CCTGGCCGCGATAGGCGCTGTAGGCGCCGGTGGACACGAAGGCGATGTCCGCGTCGTCGTTGGCCAAAAGCAGGTTGACCTCGGCGTAGGTCTTGCGCTGCACGAGGACGATCTGGCGGCCGGTGCGGTTTGCCAGGGCCTCGGCGATGGTCCGCAGGGAATTGACGGTCTCGCCGGGCGAGCAGACCGAGGCCACGGCCAGCCGCAAGGGCCGCTGGCCGGCGTGTCCCTGGGCGCTGTCGCGCGCGCCGGCCGGGGCGGTCCTTGAAAAATCGACATAGCGCTCATCGTCGCCCGAGCAGCCCTGGGCCAGACACAGGAGCACGGCGGCGACAAGCAGCCAAAACGGTCGTCTCATGGCGATCCTCGCCCTGGCGGGCCGGGAGTGTGCGGGGGATGCCGGACGGTCCGAGGCCCTGCCGGCCTGCGCCGTCCGCTGCCCGAAACCCTAGCGCAAAAGGGGGTTTTGCGCCAGACGCGAGGCGGGGGACGGGGGCAAACGGCGGCGGCACAGCGCGGCAGACACAATATACCTCGATTGAAGGACTTTGCCTTACGGCCCGTCGCTCCAGAAGACGTAGGTCGGCTGTCAGCTCAGCAGACGGCCCGGGTTCGAATCCCTGTGGCGCGCCGGTATAATACCAAGGGAAAAGGCAACCGGACGTGACAGGCATCTTGACTTTGTATCGCATAAGATACATTTTTTCCCATGCACTACACGGCTCGGCGCTACCGCACGGCTGACGGCAAAGAACCCTTTACCGTCTGGTTCAGAGCGTTCAGGGACATCAAGGCCAAGGCCATGGTCTTGAAACGGATCGAGCGTCTCGAAGGCGGCAATTTCGGGGCGTGCAAGCCGTGTCGCGACGGAGTATTTGAACTCAAAATCGATTTCGGCCCTGGATATCGGGTGTATTACAGCATTATAGGCACGGAACTGGTTCTTCTTCTCTGTGCGGGCGACAAAAGTTCACAACACTCCGATATCGACAAAGCCGTGGAGTACTTGCACGATTTCAAGGAGCGGGCCCAATGAACACTACCGAACAAGCCAGCGTGAGCCATCATGACGCCGTGGTCCGTGAGTTGCGGGAAGACCCCGAGTTGGCTTTCGAATACCTGAAGGCGACCCTTGAGGAAGAAGACGACGACGCCATGCGCCTGGGATTGCTTCGAATCGCCCAGGCGTACGGCGTCCAGGAAATAGCCGACAAGGCGGGGTTGCGCCGGGAGAATTTGTACCGTGCGCTCGGACCCAAGGGCAACCCCACCGTCAAGACGCTCACGGCGATCCTGCGGGCCTTGGGCCTGCGTTTAAGCGTCGTACGCGCCCAGCAATCCGCGCACGGCTGTTGACGACTGCCCTGATTTCTCCCGCTGCAACAATAAAAGGGGCCTGAACCGCCATTCAGGCCCCTTGCCGCGGGAGGGGCCGCGGACTTGCCAGCGGGGGGCAGTCCCCCCGCCGCTGACAGTTATGCGAGGCGGTTGCGCGCTCCAAGAGCGTGGAACCGCGCCGACTCAGCTCTTGGCGGCCTCGGGGCTGGCCCCGTTGCCGTTGCCGTCGCGCTTCTCACTGGTCGCGCCGTGCCCCCAGGTCAGGGCGATGGCCATGATGGCCAGCACGCCGGCGATGAGCATCAGGCCAAAGTACCAGTCCCAACCATAGTGCTGGATGACCCAGCCGGTCACCCAGTTGGCGACCACGGTGCCCAGGACATAGCCGAACAGGCCGGTGAGGCCGGCGGCCGTGCCGGCGGCCTTTTTGGGCACCAGATCCAGGGCGTGCAGGCCGATCAGCATGACCGGGCCGTAGACGAAAAAGCCGATGGCCAAAAGCGCCCAGCTGTCGATGGCGGCGGAACCGGACTTGTTGAGCCAGTAGAAGGCCACGGCCAGAACGGTGGGGACCATGAACAGGATGCCGGCCGGGGCGCGGCGGCTCTTGAAGTACTGGTCGGAAATCCAGCCGCACAGGATGGTGCCCGGGATGGCCGCGTATTCGTAGAGGGAATAGGCCAGGCCGGCCTGCTTGAAGTCGAAGCCCTTGACCTCGCGCAGGTAGGTGGGAGCCCAGTCGAGCACGCCGTAGCGGATGAAGTAGACGAAGATGTTGGCGATGGCGATGTACCAGAGATACTTGTTGGGCAGGATGTATTTGACGAAGATTTCCTTGGTGGTCATCTCCAGTTCTTGGTCTTCGCTGTAGGTCGGCGGATAGTCGTTGTTGTGCTCCTCGATGGGCGGCAGGCCGCAGGACTGGGGCGTGTCGCGCATGGTGAAGATGAGCAGCACGGCGATGCCGATGGCCACGCCGGCCGGCACGTAGAGCTTGGCCTGCCATTCGTTGAAATAGCCCACGCCCCACACGGCCAGGTTGGCCACCACGCCGCCGCCGACGTTGTGGGCCACGTTCCAGACCGACACGATCTTGCCCCGCTCGTGGGTGGACCACCAGTGGACCATGGTGCGCCCGCACGGCGGCCAGCCCATGCCCTGGGCCCAGCCGTTGGCGAACTGCAAGGCGTACATGATGGCCACCGAGGACACGGCCCAGGGGCTAAAGCCCATGAACAGCATGATGCCGCCGGAAATGAGCAGGCCGGCTGAGAAGAAAAAGCGCGGGTTGGACCGGTCCGAGACCATGCCCATGACGAACTTGGCGATGCCGTAGGAGATGGCCCCGGCGCTCATGACAAAGCCCATGTCGGTCTTGGTGAAGCCGAGCTTGAGCAGATCGGGCACGGCCAGGGAAATGTTCTTGCGCACCAGATAATAGGCGGCGTAGCCGAAAAAGATGCTCAGGAAAATCTGCCAGCGCAGGGCCTTGTAGTGGGCTCCGTGCTTGTCTTGCGGCAAACGCTCGATATGTTCCGCCGGTTTGAAAAAGCCGATCATGCGTCCCCCTTCTCCGGTTGTTGACTGCCCGACGCCTCGGGCGACACGCCTCGTCCCGATGTCGCCGCAGGAAGCGTCGCCCCAGCCCAAGCCCTCCACGGCTAACGCCTGACGCGTCGCGTCGGCGAGAAAGGGGCAAGCCAGCCTGCAACTGTCAGGATACCCGGGATTGACCAGAAAGGACGCGCCGCCGGAATCAGTAAAAGCCTGATTCCGGCATAGGAAAAAACGGAAGTGGGAAGCATTGGAGCGAAAAGCACCAGGACAGACGCCGTCCCGGACTGGCAAGGCCACGGCCAAACGCCAAAGGCCGTGGCCTCGCGGCGGTCTGGGAAGCGTCTCCGTGTGCGGGGGTGGCGGCCGGGGGTGGAGGCCGGGGGTGGCGGCCGGGGGATGGCGGCCACCGGCGACGCCCCCGCCTTGGGCGCCACGC